>PKCZ01000037.1 GCA_002862405.1 Pseudomonadota bacterium | reverse complement strand
CCTGCAGAATGCCATCAAGAAGATTGACAAGGAGACTCGGAGTCGCTTTAAGGACACGTTTGATACAGTCAATGCTGGCTTCGCCGAGTTGTTCCCTAAAGTATTTGGAGGCGGCACGGCTTGTTTAGAGATGACAGGCGATGACTTGCTGAATACAGGTGTCGCTATAATGGCGCGCCCTCCCGGCAAGAAGAATAGCACTATTCATCTACTGTCCGGTGGTGAGAAAGCGATGACAGCAATCGCCTTGGTTTTCTCGATATTCCAGTTAAACCCGGCACCTTTTTGTATGCTCGATGAGGTCGACGCACCACTCGACGATGCGAATGTCGGGCGGTACGCGCGTTTGGTGTCTGAGATGTCAACGAAGGTGCAGTTTGTTTTCATTACACACAATAAAATAACCATGGAAGCGGCTGAGCAGCTAATGGGCGTGACTATGCACGAGCCAGGCGTATCGAGGTTGGTGACGGTCGACATTGAGGAAGCAGCGAGGCTGGCAGCAAGTTAGGGGAATAGGTAATGCCTGACGTTTTTCAGACGTTAACCACCGAAACCACGATCGCCATCCTGATTATTTTTGGGTTGGTTGTAGCCCTTGTCGTCAATACGCGTCGAAAGCGCCGTAACGACTACAAGATGAACGCACGCGTTGTTCGGGATGATACGGCGGCTCCCGATCCACACGATCGAAGCTCCAGAGAGTTGCCAAATGGCGGGGCGAGAGTGGTCGAGCGTCAAGAGCCGACCTTTGGTGACTACATTTCCGAGCCGGACTCTGATAACGCGGAAATCGATTTATCTAAACCCGAGATGGATGTTGCCGACGATATGGCTGCCCAAGCTGGCGGCGATCCAGATCTGACCGAGAACGTAGCACTCGACGTCGCCGATCCGGCTCAAAATCAAGGAGAGACCGACTCAGACGCACCGATCGATCCTGGAACCATGGACTGGCTTGATGAAATTGAGTCAGTGCCAACCAGTAGAGCCCAATCTGCGCGACTGCCCCGGCACGAAGACACTAAAGTCTACTCGCTCAACGTGATTGCCCGTGCTGACCACGGTTTTACTGGTGACGACATACTGCGCGTATTGTTGGGTTGCGGCCTTAGGTTCGGTGATATGGACTTCTTTCACCTAAGTGAAGCTCACGGCGGCACACCTACCATACAGTTTAGTGTGGCAAATATGATGCAGCCGGGTGTCTTTGATCTTGAGAACATGGACGAACTGTCGACTCAAGGCCTGATGTTTTTCCTGACACTTCCCGGCCCTCATGATATGGCGAGAGCATTCGATCTAATGCTGGAGACGGCCCATACCGTTGCTCACAGTTTGGGGGGCGATATGTATGACGAAACCCGAAGTGTGATGACCAAGCAGTACGTAGAATCTCTGCGGGAATCAATTCGTGAGTACGAGAATAAGTGGCGCGCTGAGACCTCGCAATGAGTTCACCTGAACACGAGATTGACGAGCTGAGAGTGCGCCTCGATCGGTGGTCTCTGGCTTATCACAGAGACGACAAGCCCCTGGCCAGCGATGCGGAGTACGACCGTGAACTTAGGCGGCTCCGTGAATTAGAGACGGCTCACCCGCATTTGATTTCGCCCACATCGCCCACCCAAAGGGTAGGCGATAAACCCCTAGATCAGTTCATTAGTGTGCGTCATAAGGTGCCGATGTTGAGCCTTGATAATGCATTTAGTGGGGATGACCTTGAGGCTTTTGAGGAGCGCAATGCCAATAAGCTCGGATCAAGCATTCTGACCTTATGTTGCGAACCTAAGCTCGATGGCGTTGCGATGAGCCTCCTCTACGAGCATGGTGCTCTTGTTACGGCCGCCACACGCGGTGATGGCACTACCGGTGAAGATATTACCCATAACGCGAGAACGATGGAGACGGTACCTTTGCGGTTGCAGGGTGACGACTATCCGACAGTGCTTGAGGTGCGCGGTGAGGTGGTCATTCCGAGAGCGGCTTTCCACCGTATGAATGAAAAGCAGGCGAGCGTAGGGGAGCCAATCTTTCAGAATCCCCGCAATGCCGCTGCTGGAAGTTTGCGACAGCTTGATCCACGGATTACCGCCAACCGGCCACTGGTCTTCATGGCGTACTCGGTTGGTTATGTTGAGGGTGGAAGCTTGCCGGGATCACACAGTGAAACGTTGAGCTATTTAAACCGGATTGGTTTTAAAACCTCGAAGCTGACGGAAGTGGTCGACGGTTGGCAGGCCGCGGAGGCATTCGTAGAGCGCATTCTAGAGCAGCGCGATGAGATAGAAGTCGATATCGATGGGGTCGTCATCAAGGTAAACGACTTCGAGCAGCAATCGGCGCTTGGTTTTGTGTCTCGCGCACCACGGTGGGCAATTGCGCGAAAGTTTCCTGCACAAGAGGAGGTTACCACGCTATTTGGTGTGGACTTCCAAGTGGGCAGGACGGGCGCGATTACGCCAGTTGCGCGGCTACAACCGATTTTCGTGGGGGGTGTGAGGGTCAGTAACGCCACCCTTCATAACGCTGATGAAATCGCCAGACTCGATGTTCGCATCGGTGACCAGGTTATCGTGCGCAGAGCAGGTGACGTGATACCCCAGATCGTCAAGGCCCTCGATGATCGCAGAGAGGGTGAGTTGCCCAAAGTGACGTTCCCTGAGCAGTGTCCAGATTGCAGTGCTGTGCTCAAACGGGATCTTGATGAGGCAGCCATCCGATGTGAAAACAGTCTCGCTTGCCCCGCACAGCAAAAGGCAGCCCTCGAGCATTTTGTGTCCCGTAAAGCTATGGATATCGATGGGGTCGGTGAAAAGCTTTTGCACCAGCTATTTGATCAAGGCTTGGTGTCTGACATTGCGGATTTGTATGGCTTGACGGTTGAGCAGCTCGCAGCGCTTGATCGGATGGGTCATAAATCGGCGGTGAAGGCGATTGAGGCCATCGAGAGTAGTAAAACGACCGAGTTACCGCGATTCCTCTATGCATTGGGCATTCGGGAAGTGGGTGAAGCAACAGCTCGGGCACTGGCGACTCACTTTGTTGATTTAGAAATGATCATGACGGCGTCGCCTGAATCATTGGAGGAAGTGAACGACGTGGGCCCCGTGGTCGCGTCCCATATTCATCGCTTTTTCGCGAAAGATATGAATAGGGAATTGGTCGGTCGACTCATTGGTGCGGGTATTGTCTGGTCGCTACCTGAAGGGCAGGTGGCGCTAAAGGCTCTTTTGGCAGGGCAAACCTGGGTGGTGACCGGAAAACTAGAGACCATGTCGCGTGATGAGGCAGGAGCCGCGATACGTCGGCTTGGCGGTCAGACGGCGGGCTCCGTGAGTAAAAAAACGGATGTATTACTGGCGGGGCCGAGCGCGGGCTCAAAATTGAGTAAAGCGGAATCGTTAGGCGTGAGGGTCATCGACGAAAATGATTTCATGCGCTTATTAGCGGAGGCAGAACAATGAGTTTCAGTGGAAGAGTCGTCCTAGTCGTTGGTTTGATACTGGTGGTTGGCGGATGCACGACATCGCCCCCGGATAAGCTCGATAACATTTGCGATATTTTCCGTGAAAAGGACGGCTGGTATGCAGATGCTAAAGATGCGAGAGAGCGATGGGGTGCGCCCATTTCTATCATGATGGCCTTTATGCACCAGGAGTCTCGGTTTGTTGCCGGGGCAAAGCCGCCCAGAACGAAAATCTGGGGCATTATCCCAGGGCCTCGCGCAAGCGATGCGTACGGTTACTCACAAGCCAAGAATGACACTTGGGACTGGTACAAGCGCAAATCGGGAAACCACGGCGCGGATCGCGATAAGTTCGAAGACGCCATTGATTTCGTCGGTTGGTATAACCACACCACGCATCATATCAACGGGATTGCCAAAGACGATGCGTTTAGACTGTACCTCAACTATCACGAGGGGCACGGCGGCTACAAACGAGGAACGTATCGCTCAAAACCATGGTTAGTTAAGGTTGCGAAGAAAGTCGATCGGCGCGCATCTACGTATAACCGTCAACTGGCATCATGTCAGGATGAGTTTAAAAAGAAGGGATGGTTCGATTGGTTTTAATCGCCGTCATTTTAATGTCACTTTAATGTCATTAAATTTTATCGTCACATGGGTGTCATTAACCGGTGACTGTGAGGAAGGTGTTTCTCGATGGTGTCGAAAAAAGTACTGATTGTTGATGACGAATTCTCGATTCGCGATATGTTGCGAATGGCGCTTGAAATCGCGGACTTCGAATGTCTAGAGGCAGAGAACATACAAGACGCGCACCGCCTCATTGTGGACGAGCGACCAGCGATCGTGTTGTTGGATTGGATGCTCCCAGGCGGCAGCGGTCTCGAGCTGCTTCGACGGCTAAAGAAAAACGACACCACCGCTGAAATACCTGTGATCATGTTAACGGCGAAGGTAGCCGAGGATAACGTCATTCAAGGCCTTGACGCGGGCGCGGACGATTACGTAACCAAGCCCTTTGCACCGCGCGAGCTGATTGCCCGGATCAAGGCGCTGCTGCGTAGAAGCGTCGGGGGCGAACAGCGCGACCGACTGGAGGTCGGCGAGCTAGTTCTCGATGTCGATAGCCGACGCATTTTTGTGGCCAATTCGCCGATTGAAATGGGTCCCACCGAATTTAATTTGCTTCAGTTCTTTATGTCCCACCCGGAGCGGGCCTACACGCGCAACCAGTTACTTGATCACGTGTGGGGTGCCAACGTTTATGTCGAAGAGCGCACCGTTGATGTGCACATTAGACGACTGAGGAAGGCGCTGGAGGGCGGCGTTCACGACTACAGCGATCTCATTCAGACCGTTAGAGGAACAGGCTACCGTTTCTCAGCTAAAGGTGTGGTCTCCGAGTGACCTTTCTGAAGCATTGGTGGCTGGCGCTCTTTCGAGTGCTTGCCATTCTGGGCGTTGGCGCAGCCTTGGGCTTCTTTTTTGGGAGCGTCGCTAGCGGCTTACTCGTATCCTTGATGGTTGTGCTGCTCTACTGGAGCTATCAGATGTTCCGGGTTGAGCAGTGGTTATCGGAAGTTGCTGAGGAGCCTCCTCAGGCCGCCGGTGTTTGGGGGCTGCTGTTCGATTATATTCATCGTCTCCAGAGCCAGAGTGCGGAAGCACAGGGTCGTCTCGAGTCGTCACTACATTATCTACAGGACTCACTGAAATCGATGCGCGATGCCGCGATCATCACCGATCCATGGGGCAACATTGCGTGGATGAATGACTCGGCCGGCAGTCTCTTGGGAATTAGCCTCGATAAGGATGAGGGTAGACCACTGGTTAGTAAGATGCGCCTACCCAATTTTTCAGATTATTTGGCGGTGGGCGATTTTAAAGTCCCATTGCGCATTCCACCGTCCAGTGAACAAAAGCGTTGCTTGCAAGTTGAGGTATCGAGCTTTGGTGGCGGCGATAAACTGATTTTTATCAAAGACATCACCGAGCAGTACAAGCTCGAAATGATGCGTCGCGACTTCGTGGGTAACGTCTCACATGAATTGCGGACGCCTCTTACGGTACTTAAAGGCTACGTTGAAAACCTTCAGTCGCTGGATTCGGATCTCGTTTCAAAGATTCAGCGTCCATTGGTTCAAATGGACATGCAAGTGGTTCGCATGGAGATGCTTTTAAAGGACTTATTATGGTTGTCACGAATTGAAACGATTGAGGGCGCCGATAAGACGCTGCCCATTAACATGACGGATCTGGTTGCGGAGATCATAGAAGATCTGAGGGCCGCCTACCCGGAACGTAAAATCGATACGCATTTAGAGCACGACGATGTCATTTTGGGTGATGCAACCGAACTCCACAGTGCGGTGAGTAATTTGGTTGTCAATGCGCTGAAGTACAGCGGTCATGACGATCTTGTCACCGTGGAGTGGAAGCTAGACTCGGGCCTTCCAACCTTGACTGTTCGGGATGAGGGAGAGGGGATTAAGCCACAGCATATTCCACGTCTGACCGAGCGTTTCTACCGAGTCGATAAGAGCCGAAACCAGGCAACGGGAGGTACCGGGCTGGGATTGGCGATCGTCAAACACGTGGCCGTTAGCCACAACGCAGAGCTACTGATCGACAGTGTTTATGGTCAGGGGTCAGTATTTTCCATGGTCTTCAAGCCCCATCAGAAGGGAATTCAAGCGGCTTTACAGTAGCCTAATAACCAGAGCCCAGTACTAACTCGATCAATGCCTAAGGCCACTCTCAGCATGGGGGCAGTTATCCGTCGCTCCTTGCCGCTGCTCAGAGGTGTGCTAGGACAGCCTATTGTCAGAGAATTTTTCGTTCATAACGGTTTTTCTAGGCGAAACACCGTTGATGATCGGTGGGTATTCGGTCCAGGCAAATGTGCAAGGCACTTTTTATATATACTTGCGACGCAGCATCTCGTGCGGATCGCTGATATCGGTCGACGACGGCCATCCACGATTGTTTTTATTGGGGTCATACATGCATCGCCTCTGGTCAGACACGCTGCAGCGTCTTTCGCCATACACACCGGGTGAGCAGGCGCAGAACAGCGACGTTATCAAGCTAAATACTAATGAGCACGCGCTCGCTCCTTCTTCAGGAGCAGTGTTGGCTGGCCAGAAGTTAGATCTCGAGCGTTTGCGACGTTACCCAGACTCAACCTCGTGGCTTCTCACCCAGGCAATTGCCAAAGCGAATAACGTTTCGTCTGATCAGATACTGGTGACAAATGGCTCGGACGAAGTATTGGCGTTTGCATGGACCGCCTTCCTGTCCGATACCGATAAAGTGCCTGCCGCGCCTGCTATGACTTATACCTTCTACCCAGTATGGGCCAAGTTGCTCGGGCAGGGACTACATCAGGTGCCCATGAACTCTGATCTTTCGATTGATGTTGAAGCACTCAAGGCGTGGGATGGTCCTGTGGTGTTTCCCAATCCTAATGCGCCAACGGGTTTGAGCTTGCCACTGGAAACAATCGAGGAATTGGTCGCACACAGTCTCAATCGTCTGGTGCTGGTCGATGAGGCCTACTTTGGCTTTGGTGCAGCTTCCGCGGTATCCCTCATCAACCAATACGATAATTTGCTGATCACCCGAAGCTTCTCCAAGAGTCATGCACTTGCAGGCTTGCGCGTCGGTTATGCGCTTGCACATGCCAACCTTGTGGAAGGACTCCGCCGAGTAAAGGACTCATTTAATTCGTATCCTGTTGACGCTTATGCGCAGTGCGTCGCCACCGCTGCGGTTTCAGACTCGGCCTGGTTTGCGGCGGCGTCAGCGACTGTGAAAGAAAATCGGGCCGAGCTGACCGTAGGGCTCACGCAACTCGGTTTCTCAGTGTTGCCGTCCGAGGCTAACTTTGTCCTCGCGTCGCACCCTGCACATACGGGCCTAGCGTTCACCGAGTATTTGAAAAGCCAAAACATTCTCGTTCGTAGCTGGTCTAGCGACGACCTGCTGCCTTGGGTCCGCATTACGGTGGGTACAAAGGACGAGCAGGCGCGTTTATTGAGCGCTCTGGCTGAGTATCTAAACGGCTAGATTCGCTTCAGGACAATAGAGCCAATACTGTAGCCGGCGCCAAACGAAGAGAGCACGCCCAGGTCGCCGGGTTCGAAATCCTCGTTGTATTTCTTGAAGGCGATGACAGATCCCGCGGAAGACGTATTGGCATATTCGTCTAGGATCGTCGGTGACTCTTCATCGCTGGGCTCACGGCCCAAGACCTTCTTCGCTATCAACTCATTCATATTCTTGTTGGCCTGGTGCAGCCATATGCGCTTTAGCGAATCGGGGTCAATTTCCATTTTGGCAAGCTGCTGTGTGATCTGCTCAGCAACAGCAGGACAAACCTCGCGGAAGACTTTGCGGCCTTCCTGCACAAACAGCTTATCCACCTGACCCACGCCTTCTTCAGTTGCGCGGTTCAAGAATCCGAAGTTATTGCGAATGTTATTTGAGTAAATGGTTTGCAGTTTGGTGTCCAAAATCTCAAACGCGTGGTCTGATCTGCAATGTTCGGCAGACTCAATCACGACAGCTGTGGCAACATCGCCAAAAATGAAGTGCGAGTCGCGATCGCGGAAGTTCAGGTGTCCGGTGCATATTTCTGGGTTAACCATCAGGACACGGCGGGCGTTACCTGACACAACCATGTCGTAGGCCTGCTGAATGCCAAAGGTGGCGGAGGAGCAAGCGACGTTCATATCGAAGGCAAAGCCCTTTATGCCCAACTCTGCTTGTACCTCAATGGCCATAGCTGGGTAGGCCCGCTCCATATTTGATGCAGCGACAAGTACAGCGTCAATATCATCGGCAGTGACATTGGCCTGTTCCATGGCTTGTTTCGCCGCAGCCACAGCAATTTCACACATAACCGAGGGTTCTTCGTTAGAGCGAGGCTCCAGCCTCGGCATCATGCGCATGGGATCAACGATGCCCGCTTTGTTCATAACGAAGCGCGATTTAATGCCCGAAGCTTTTTCTATAAACTCTACGTTTGAGTGGCCTTTAGGCTCCACCTCACCTGCCGCGATCGCGTCGGCATGCTCCGCATTGTAGTGATCAACCCAAGCGTTAAACGACTCCACCAGCTCGCGGTTGCTCACGCTCTCAGCAGGGGTCAAAAGACCCGCCCCTGAGATGACTACTCGGGTGTTACCGATTTGCATTATCGATTCTCAACAGATACGAAATCGCGAGCTTCATAGCCGGTGTAGAGCTGACGTGGACGACCGATGCGGTAGCTGCCACCGATCATCTCGTTCCAGTGCGCAACCCAGCCCACGGTTCGACCGACAGCAAAGATCACGGTGAACATGGAAGTCGGAATTCCCAGCGCTTTGAGGATGATGCCGGAATAGAAATCGACGTTAGGGTAGAGTTTCTTCTCGATGAAGTAGGGATCGCTGAGTGCGATTTCTTCAAGTCGTTTAGCGATTTCAAGGTTCTCGTCCTGAATACCCAGCTCAACCAACACTTCGTCGGCAGCTTGCTTCATGACCTTCGCTCGCGGGTCGAAGTTCTTATACACACGGTGGCCAAAGCCCATCAAACGGAAGGGATCATTCTTGTCTTTAGCGCGGGCAACGAATTCGTCAATTCTGGATACATCACCGATTTCGTCGAGCATCTTTACAACCGCCTCATTCGCGCCGCCGTGTGATGGGCCCCAGAGCGCTGCAATGCCAGCAGCAATGCAAGCAAAGGGGTTTGCCTGCGATGAGCTTGCGAGGCGAACCGTTGATGTCGAAGCATTTTGTTCGTGGTCCGCATGCAACAGGAATATGCGATCCATGGCACGTGCGAGGGTGGGCGAAATCACGCTGGGCTCGCAAGGGTTGCCGAACATCATGTGCAAGAAGTTTGCCGAGTAATCCAGGTCATTGCGCGGATACATAAAGGGTTGGCCAATCGAGAACTTGTAACTCATTGCAGCAATGGTTGGCATTTTCGCAATCAGTCTGAACGCGGCAACCTCGCGGTGGTAGGGGTCCGAGATATCAGTCGAGTCGTGGTAGAACGCCGACAGCGCGCCGACAACGCCGCACATGATTGCCATGGGGTGAGCGTCACGTCTGAAGCCATTGAAGAATGTTCGAATTTGCTCATGCACCATGGTGTGGTTTGTCACCATGTCCACGAAAGCTTTTTTCTCTGCCGCATTCGGCAGCTCGCCGTTAAGAAGTAGGTAGCAAGTCTCGAGGTAATCCGATTGCTCTGCGAGCTGCTCGATAGGGTAGCCCCGGTGCAAAAGGACGCCCTTCTCGCCATCAATAAACGTAATTTTAGATTCGCAAGACGCGGTTGAGGTAAAACCCGGGTCAAAGGTGAAGTGACCCTGAGACGTCAGCTTTGCCACATCGATAACGTCGGGCCCCAGCGAGCCTTCATAGACAGGTAAGTCGATGTCTAGCGTGCTGTTATCGCTTTGCGGAATAGAAAGCTTTGCTGTCTTGCCTGTCATTACGTGTCCCCCCACCTCGTTTTTTGTGGCGCTACTTTAGCGGCGCCTTTGGAATCTCGCAATTTTACAACATTGCGCGGATAAAGCACGACAGACATCGGTTAAAACGCGACAGATGGTCATAGTTTGCGAGATGAATTTGTCAGTGGCGGAGTGACTACATATACTCACGCCTCGAATTCAGACCACTCGATCGCTCTGGGGGCTATTAAGTGAAACCACGCGGCAGCAAGGACAACCGTCCTGTCAATCTCGATATCAGTACCATCAAACTTCCGGTGACAGCGTATGCCTCTATTTCGCATCGTGTCACCGGAGTTCTGTTGTTTATGTCCAGTGTTTTACTCGTCTGGGCGCTAGATGCCAGTCTCGCGTCGGAAGAGAGCTTCAATCAATTGGGCACGCTACTCTCGAGCGCAGGTGCTAAGGCCGCGCTGTGGGCGTTTCTAGTGGCCTTCAGTTATCACGCGCTTGCCGGTATTCGCCATCTCATTATGGATATGGGCATCGGTGAAGATTTCAAAGGCGGTGCCTTGGGCGCGCGCATCTTATTTGCTGCATCCGCTTTGGCTGCAGTCGCATGGGGGATTGTGTTGTGGTAACTCAGGTCACTAGCTTTAGTCGCAATGGTTTATCTGACTGGCTGATACAGCGCGTTAGTTCGCTCATCCTGCTCGCATATTTTTTGTTTATTGGTGTCCAGATAGCCACTGGGATTGACTACACTTCATGGCGTGCGCTTCACGACACGACGGCAATGAAGGTGTTTACTTTGCTCGCGATCGGGGCGTACGTGTCGCACGCATGGATCGGCCTGTGGACCGTATTCACGGACTACCTGACCGAGTACATGCTCGGGCCCGTTGGTAACGTGGTGCGGCCCGTGTTGCAAATCGCCGTCGTGCTGGCCCTTGTGGTCTACGCGATCTGGGTAATACACGTAATTTGGGGTTAAGCCTCGCGACAGCGAGGTATGCTTGGGAGAAGCAAAGAGATGCGAACGATCTCGTTTGATGGAGTCATCGTTGGTGGGGGTGGCGCAGGTATGCGTGCGGCACTCCAGTTGGCTCAATCTGGTTACAAAACAGCCGTTATTTCAAAGGTATTTCCGACACGCTCACACACGGTGAGTGCGCAAGGCGGGATTACATGCGCTATTGCAAGTGCTGATCCACAAGACGATTGGCGCTGGCACATGTACGACACCGTAAAAGGCAGTGACTACATTGGTGATCAAGATGCCATCGAGTACATGTGCTCTGTTGGCCCAGAAGCAATTTTTGAGCTCGAGCACATGGGGTTGCCGTTCTCGCGAACAGAAGAGGGTCGTATTTACCAACGCCCCTTTGGTGGACAGTCAAAGAATTTCGGTGAGGGCGGGCAGGCAGCGCGAACGTGTGCGGCGGCTGACCGTACCGGTCATGCGTTGCTGCACACGTTGTATCAAAACAACGTTAAGAACGAGACCGTATTTTTCAATGAGTGGTTCGCGACTGATCTTGTCAAGAATCAGGACGGTGCCGTTGTCGGTGTTATCGCGATCTGTATTGAGACCGGCGAGACCGTCTATGTGAAATCCAAAGCAACCGTTTTCGCAACGGGTGGTGCGGGCCGTATCTACGCCTCTACGACGAATGCACACATTAACACTGGTGATGGCGTGGGCATGGCTCTCAGAGCAGGCGTGCCGGTTCAGGACATGGAAATGTGGCAGTTCCACCCAACGGGTATTTACGGTGCAGGCACCTTGGTTACCGAGGGTTGTCGAGGTGAGGGCGGTTACCTGATTAATGCTGACGGTGAGCGCTTCATGGAGCGTTATGCGCCAAATGCGAAAGATTTGGCTGGTCGTGACGTAGTCGCGCGCTCGATGATTCTTGAGATTCTGGAAGGTCGCGGTTTTGGTCCTGATGGTGATCACGTGAAGCTGAAGCTCGATCACCTGGGAGAGGAGGTGCTTGAGTCTCGCTTACCGGGTATCTGTGAGTTGTCGCGCACGTTTGCTCATGTCGATCCGGTCAAAGAGCCTATTCCTGTAGTACCTACCTGCCATTACATGATGGGTGGTATTCCCACGAACATTCATGGGCAAGCGCTGACCGTCGATGCCGCTGGTAGCGACCAGGTAATTCCTGGCCTGTATGCCTGTGGTGAGGTGGCTTGTGTATCCGTTCACGGTGCAAACCGACTTGGCGGTAACTCGCTGCTGGATCTGGTGGTATTTGGTCGCGCCTCTGGCTTGTTTATCGAGGATGCGTTGCGACAAGGCATTGAAATGCGTGATGCCTCTGTAACTGACATCGAATCGGCGAATGAGCGACTTGTTGCGCTGAACGAGCTCAACGATGGCGAGAACGTCTCAGCACTACGTAAAGAGCTTCAAGGCGTCATGCAGAACTACTTTGGTGTATTCCGAAAGGGTGAGTTCATGCAGGAAGGCATCAAGAAACTCGACGATCTTAAAGAGCGTGTTGATAACGTGAAGCTGGAAGACAAGAGTAATGCGTTCAACACGGCGCGTGTCGAGTGTCTCGAATTGCAGAATCTGTTTGAAACAGCTGAAGCGACCGCTATTGTTGCGGAAGCGCGTAGAGAGAGTCGCGGTGCGCATGCGAGAGAGGATTTCACCGAGCGGAATGATGACGAGTGGCTGTGTCACTCGATTTACCATCGTGAGGGTCGTGCGGTCAGCAAGCGTTCGGTTAACTTTACCCCTAAAACTGTCGATACTTTCCAGCCGAAAGTTCGCACCTACTAATCTGCGAGGAGATACCTAATGTTGCAGGTCAGTGTTTACCGTTTTAATCCAGAAACTGATGCGGCTCCGCAGATGCAGGAGTACGAGGTTGAAACGGGCGGCAAGGATTTAATGGTTCTGGATGTGCTCGAGATGATCAAAGCCGAGCATGACGCGAGCGTCACCTACCGGCGCAGTTGCCGAGAGGGCGTCTGTGGTTCGGATGGCTTGAATATCAACGGAAAGAACGGTCTCGCATGCATTACGCCATTATCCGATGCCGTAAAGAACAACAAGCTAGTGATTCGCCCGTTACCCGGCTTGCCTGTTGTGAGAGATCTTGTGGTCGATATGAGCCTGTTCTACGCGCAGTACGAGAAGATCGAGCCTTATCTGCAGAACAATTCACCAGCGCCAGCAATCGAGCGTTTACAGACACCCGAGGACAGAGCGAAGCTCGATGGTCTTTATGAGTGCATTCTGTGTGCTTGCTGCTCCACTAGCTGCCCCTCTTTCTGGTGGAATCCGGATCGTTTTGTTGGTCCGGCCGGTTTGCTACAGGCCTATCGATTCTTGGCGGATAGTCGTGACCAGGCGACGGATGAGCGTTTGGCAAAGCTAGATGACCCCTTCAGCGTTTTCCGATGTCATGGTATCCAAAACTGTGTAAACGTCTGTCCGAAAGGCCTCAATCCTACGCGTGCCATTGGCCACATTCGTACGATGCTTTTAAATAGAGCTGCTTGATTTGAGTGTACTTATATATCCCATAACCAGTATTAATATTAGGTAAAATTAACGCCGCTTTTGCGGCGTTTTTTGTGTCTGGAAGCTCTGAAAACGTGGGAAAACCACGGCGTTGGGAGTAAGATATTCCTCCAGATGCAGCGACACATACCAAACAATAAGTCGCTGCAGATGACTTCGGGGGAAGTGTGCATGGCAAAGTCGATAGACCTACCCAGCAGGGAGCTGCAGCGAAGTACGTCTCACCTCTCAGGTGGAAACGCCGCCTACGTAGAGGACCTGTACGAGGCGTACTTAAAGGATCCAAATGAAGTGCCGCCGGAGTGGCGCGATTACTTCGATCGTTTACCACGCGTTGAGACGAATACGGCGAGTCTGAGAGATTTACCGCACTCTGTTTTGCGCGCCCAGTTTGCGCGTATCAGCAAAATGCGGGTGCGGACCGAGGCGACTCGCAGCCAGGACTCTCAGGCGACGGAATATGAGCGTAAGCAGGTTCGCGTCGTTCAAATGATCTCTGCTTACCGGCAGCGCGGACACCAGAAGGCAACCTTAGACCCTCTTTCTCTCCATCCGCGTTCGCCAGTGCCCGATTTAGAGCTTGAATTTCACGAATTGTCAGAGGCGGACCTGGACACAGTCTTTCAGGTCGGGAGCCTCTACATCGGTAAAGCCGATGCCTCACTGGCTGAAATCCGAGCCGCTTTGGAAAAAACCTACTGCAACACCGTTGGTGCTGAGTTCATGCACATTGTGAACACAGATGAGCGACATTGGATTATGAGTCGCATGGAGTCGGTGCGTGGAGCGCCCGCCCTCGAAAGGGAAGGCCGAATCTCAATTTTGCGACGTCTCATTAAGGCCGAAGGGCTGGAGAAGTCCCTCGCATCCAAATACCCGGGCACAAAGCGATTTGGTTTGGAAGGCGGCGAAAGTCTTATTCCGATGATGTCCGAGGCGATTCAGCGTATTGGTGGCTATGGTGCCAAAGAAGTGGTTATCGGGATGGCTCACCGGGGCCGTCTCAACGTCTTAGTCAACATCTTGGGAAAAAACCCTAGCGAATTGTTTGACGAGTTTGAAGGTCGCGCATCTTACTTTGGCTCAGGCGATGTGAAATATCATCAAGGGTTTTCGTCCAATATTATGACGCCAGGTGGTGAGGTACACCTCGCGCTGGCCTTTAACCCGTCGCACCTAGAAATCGTCTCACCTGTGGTGGAGGGCTCCGTGCGAGCGCGACAGGACCGTCGCGAGGACCCTTCTGGCGACACCGTTGTGCCGATTGTGATCCACGGCGATGCGGCATTCGCAGGTCAAGGTGTTGTCATGGAGACCTTCCAAATGTCCCAGACCCGCGGGTATAAGACCGGCGGCACTTTGCACATTGTGATTAACAATCAGGTTGGGTTTACCACCAGCCGGCAGGAAGATGCGCGCTCAACGGAGTACTGCACTGACATCGCGAAGATGGTTCAGGCGCCTATATTCCACGTTAACGGGGATGACCCTGAAGCGGTTGTTTTTGTGACTCAGCTGGCTGTCGACTACCGTAATCAGTTCAAGAAAGACGTCGTCATTGACCTCGTCTGTTACCGACGTCGCGGGCACAACGAAGCTGACGAGCCGTCCGTAACACAGCCGATGATGTATGCGACCATTAAGCAGCATGCCTCCACGCGTGATCTATACGCGCAGCGCTTGATTAGCGAGGACGTTCTAACGGCCGAAGAAGACGCGGCATTGATGGAGCGTTACCGAGAATCGCTCGATCGTGGGGAGCCCCTGGTAACGCAGCTCGTGATGGAACCCAACACGAATTTGTTTGTCGACTGGAAGCCGTATTTGGGTCACAGCTGGGATATGGCCTGTGATACCTCAATCGACACATCGCGTCTGCGCGAGCTAGCCGAAGTCATGGGCACGATACCGGATGGATTTGCCCTTCAGCGTCAGGTCAAAAAGTTGCTCGAGGATCGCGGAAAAATGGCGGCAGGCGCGCTCGAAATTAACTGGGGCTTCGCCGAGAACATGGCCTACGCCACACTGCTGGCTGACGGGTACCCCGTCAGAATGACAGGACAGGATGTCGGACGAGGCACTTTCTCCCACAGACACGTGGTCTTACACGCGCAGAACAAACATGAGGCGTACATTCCGCTGCAGCACCTCTCTGAGCAGCAAGCTGAGTTCAATATTTACGACTCGCTTCTGTCGGAAGAGGCAGTGCTGGCCTTTGAATACGGATACGCCACGACGTCACCTACGGGCTTGGTCATTTGGGAGGCTCAGTTTGGTGACTTTGCCAACGGTGCCCAGGTCGTTATTGATCAGTTCATTACTAGCGGTGAATACAAGTGGGCTCGCTTGTGTGGATTAACCATGTTGTTGCCGCACGGTTACGAGGGGCAAGGCCCGGAGCACTCATCTGCACGTCTCGAGCGTTACCTTCAGTTGTCGGCACAAGAGAACATTCAGGTCTGTGTCCCGAGCACACCGGCACAGGTGTTCCACATGTTGCGTCGTCAAGCCGTAAGGCCGCTGCGCAAGCCATTGATCGTTATGTCGCCGAAGAGTTTGTTGCGACACAAAAGTGCGGTGTCCACGCTGGATGAGCTTGCTAATGGTCAATTCCAGCCTGTGATCGATGACCCTCACGTCACTGATGAGACAGCGGTAACGCGGGTTGTCTTATGCTCAGGCAAGGTCTACTTCGACCTTGACGCAGCTCGGGACGATCGTGGTGCAGATCATGTTGCTCTTATTCGGGTTGAGCAGCTCTACCCATTGCCCGAGGCACAATTGAAGAAAATTCTGGGCACCTATCCAAGAGAAGCGAGCGTCGTGTGGTGTCAGGAAGAACCCATGAATCAGGGGGCGTGGTACTCGATCCAGGATGCCATGCGGCGGCTGGTCTCACTGGCGATGTTTGGTGCGGAGCTCCGCTATGTCGGACGAGCCCCGTCGGCATCTGTTTCCGCAGGCTACACCGCTTTGCACGTGCAAGAACAAGACACATTTATTTCAGCGGCTCTGGGGTGAAGAGCTGAATAAGACGCAGTAAAACGGACGATTATCATGAAAATAGAAATCAAAGCGCCGGCATTTCCTGAATCAGTGGCTGATGGAGAAGTATCTCTATGGCACAAGCAGGAAGGCGATTTTGTTCAGCGAGATGAGTTGTTGGTTGAAATCGAGACCGACAAAGTCGTAATGGAAGTGGTTGCCCCCGAGGCAGGTCGGCTCGATCGAATCTTAGTCGATGTTGGAAACACCATTGAAAGCGAGGCACTCCTTGCCGAGTTAACGCCGGGCGAGGCAACAGAATCACTTGAGGCGTCGTCCACATCCGCTACGGTAAAAAAAGTCGAGGTGGTTTTGCCTATGGGACCAGCGGCACGTCAGCTGGTTGAAGAGCATGGGCTGGATGCCAGCGCGATCAAGGGAACTGGAAAAGACGGACGAATCAACAAGGAAGATGTGTTGGCTCATATGGCTGAACAAGCCCCCGCGCCCGCACCAGCACCCCAGCCTGCACCGCAATCCGCGGCGACGGCAGCATCTGCGGCCAGTGCCGATTTACAAGGGCCCACGAGTGAGCGCATTGAGCGGCGTGTTCCAATGACACGAATGCGGGCGCGCATTGCTGAGCGTTTGCTGTCCGCAACACAGCAAACCGCCATGCTGACAACTTTTAACGAAGTGGATATGGCGCCATTAATGCGATTGCGTTCTCAATATAAAGATCAGTTTGAAAAGACACACAACGGGACCCGTCTTGGCTTCATGGGCTTTTTCGTCAGAGCCTGTTGTGAAGCGCTAAAGCGTTTCCCAGAGGTTAACGCATCGATCGACGGTAACGATGTGGTCTACCACGGGTATCAAGATATCGGTGTAGCCGTTTCAACGGAGGACGGTCTCGTAGTACCTGTCTTACGTGATGCTGACTTTATGAGCATTGCCGATGTCGAAGCTGCGATTCGGGACTTGGGCCTGAAGGCGCGCGATAAGAAGCTAACGATCGATGAAATGATAGGTGGGACCTTCACCGTATCGAATGGTGGTGTTTTTGGCTCTCTGCTGTCCACACCCATTCTCAATCCGCCTCAAACAGCGATTCTTGGGATGCACACGATCAAAGATCGTCCCGTTGCAGTCGATGGAGAGGTTGTTATTCGCCCAATGATGTATCTCGCGCTCTCCTACGATCATCGTCTCATCGACGGTAAAACAGCCGTTCAGTTCTTGGTGACGGTGAAGGAGTTAATAGAGGATCCATCACGCATCTTGCTCCAGCTGTAAGGAGGATTACCAAACATGAGCGATTCATACGATGTAGTAGTTATCGGTTCGGGACCTGCTGGCTATGTCTGTGCCATCAAGTGTGCACAGCTTGGTTTGAACACAGCGGTCGTCGAATCATGGAGTGATCCAAAAGGTAAGCCGGTGTTTGGCGGTACTTGTCTGAATGTCGGTTGCATACCATCAAAGACGCTGCTGGATAGCTCGCACAAGTTTACAGAAGCCCGCGATCACTTCTCGGTGCACGGAATCGATGTGGGTGCGCCTGCCATTGATGTTGCGGGGATGATGAAGCGAAAAGACAAGATTGTGACTCAGCTAACGGGTGGTGTTTCTTCACTGCTACAGCACAACGGGGTCACCGTCGTGCAAGGGAAGGGCAAGCTGCTTTCTGGGCGCAATGTTGAGGTCACCGCAGCAGATGGCGAGAAAACGGTGCTCTCCGCGGCAAACGTTGTCCTCGCCTCGGGTTCAGAGCCGGTAACCATTCCGCCTGCACCGACTGATGATGCGGTCATTGTCGACAGTACGGGCGCATTAACCTTTGATGAGGTCCCGAAGCGACTCGGGGTTATCGGTGCTGGTGTTATTGGACTGGAGTTGGGCAGTGTGTGGGGCCGCTTAGGCTCGGAGGTCGTGTTGTTTGAGGCGCTCGACTCTTTCCTGCCAATGATCGATGCGCAAGTGAGCAAGGAAGCCGCTAAGGTCTTCAAAAAGCAGGGACTCGATATTCGATTGAATGCGCTTGTCACCGGCACAAGCGTGAAGAAAGGCGCGGTCACCGTGACTTACACCGAAAAGGGCGAGGAAAAGTCGGCGGAATTCGACCGGCTAATCGTTGCAGTAGGGCGTCGACCACGTACCAAAGATCTTTTCTCGAGCGACTCTGGCGTCACTATGGATGAACGAGGATTCGTTTTCGTAAATGACTACTGCGCAACCGAAGCGCCTGGCGTATGGGCCATTGGCGATATCGTTCGCGGGCCTATGCTGGCGCACAAGGGTTCAGAAGAGGGCGTTATGGTTGCAGAGCGTATCCATGGCAAGCCTGTTCAGCTCAATTATGAGTGCGTCCCGTCGATTATCTACACGCATCCTGAGATTGCGGCGGTGGGTAAGACCGAGCAAGAGCTCAAAGCAGAAGGTATTGATTACAAAGCAGGCTCATTCCCATTCGCGGCCATTGGTCGAGCGTTAGCCAGTGGCGAGACTGACGGATTTGTGAAGATCATTGCGGATACAAAAACAGACAGAATTCTGGGGGCACATGCGATTGGGCCGTCCGCAGCGGACTTGGTGCAGCAAATGGTGATCACCATGGAATTTGGTGGCAGCGCTGAGGATGTTCAGCTTATGGTCTTTGGTCATCCGACCATGTCTGAAGCGGTTCATGAAGCGGCGCTAGCCGTCGATGGCATGGCGATCCACATGCCGAATCGCAAGCGACGATAACAAACTTCAAATCCCCGATTTGCGAGGATCGGGGTCGAGGCTGTGCTGAGCGCAGTCCTCGTAAACTCATAAAGGGGGATGTATGAACTTGCACGAATATCAGGGCAAGGCGCTGTTCGCAGAATATGGGTTGCCCGTATCTGTTGGTCAGGCTGTCGGTACGCCTGACGCTGCCGAAGCGGCTGCAAAGGCAATTGGGGGCGACAAATGGGTTGTAAAGGCCCAGGTTCACGCCGGCGGACGTGGAAAAGCAGGTGGCGTCAAACTTGTTGACTCACCGGCTGAGGCGCGCGCTTTTGCGGAGAGCTGGCTGGGTAAAAACTTGGTCACCTATCAGACTGATGCCAATGGGCAGCCAGTTTCCAAGATTTTGGTGGAGACCTGCACTGATATCGCTGATGAGCTTTACTTGGGCGCGGTTGTTGATCGTTCGACTCGTCGCATTGTCTTCATGGCGTCGACAGAAGGTGGCGTTGAAATCGAAAAAGTGGCTGAAGAAACGCCTGAAAAAATCCTCAAAGCTACTATCGATCCGCTGGTAGGACCCCAGCCATACCAAGGTAGAGAGCTGGCGTTCAAGCTGGGTCTGAAGGACCAGCAAATTAAGCAGTTTGTTCATATTTTTAATGGCTTAGCTAACTTGTTTAAAGAGAAGGATCTCGCGTTGATCGAGGTTAACCCTTTGGTAATTACCGATGAGGGAAACCTTCACTGTCTCGACGCCAAGGTTGTGGTCGACTCTAATGCCTTGTATCGGCACAAAGACCTTCAGGGGATGCATGATCCGTCTCAGGAAGATGAGCGTGAAGCAGCTGCCGCCGCTTGGGAACTCAACTACGTAGCGCTTGAGGGCAATATTGGCTGCATGGTCAATGGTGCGGGCCTCGCCATGGGCACGATGGATATTGTTAAGTTGCACGGTGGTCAGCCCGCAAACTTCCTTGACGTGGGTGGCGGTGCAACTAAAGAGCGTGTTACTGAGGCATTCAAGATCATTTTGAGTGATGAAAACGTGCAAGCGGTACTCATCAACATCTTTGGTGGCATCGTTCGCTGTGATCTCATTGCCGAAGGTGTTATCGGTGCGGTCAACGAGGTCGGTGTTGAAGTCCCTGTCGTTGTGAGGCTTGAGGGCAATAACGCTGAACTTGGAAGAGAGGTGCTCGCCGAGAGCGGTCTCAACATTATTGCAGCTACGAGCCTCACCGATGCGGCTCAGCAGGTGGTTGCTGCTGCTGGAGGTGCTGCATGAGCATTCTTATTAACAAAGATACCCGTGTTATTTGTCAGGGTTTCACGGGCTCACAGGGTACATTCCACTCAGAGCAGGCAATTGCCTATGGCACCCAAATGGTGTGTGGTGTAACACCCGGAAAGGGCGGACAAGAGCATCTCGGACTGCCTGTCTTCGACACCGTGAGTGATGCTGTATCACAGACGGGCGCCAACGCTTCCGTAATTTATGTTCCAGCACCGTTCTGCAAAGACTCAATACTCGAAGCCGCTAACGCGGGCATCGAATTGATTGTCTGCATCACCGAAGGTATTCCCACGCTGGATATGTTGGGTGCAAAAGTGCGTTGTGACGAGCTGGGTGCTCGACTGATTGGACCCAACTGTCCCGGTGTTATCACGCCAGGGGAGTGCAAGATAGGCATCATGCCGGGCCATATTCACCTTCCAGGCCGAGTCGGCATCGTGTCTCGATCGGGTACGTTGACCTACGAGGCAGTGAAGCAAACCACCGATGCTGGCTTTGGGCAGTCAACGTGTGTCGGTATTGGCGGCGATCCGATTCCTGGGTCTAATTTCATCGATATCTTAGCCCTGTTCCAGGAAGATGACGCGACTGAATCGATTGTCATGATTGGCGAGATCGGTGGTTCTGCCGAGGAAGAAGCGGCGGCATTCATCAAAGACAACGTGACCAAGCCCGTCGTGTCGTACATCGCAGGTGTTACGGCACCAAAAGGGAAGCGCATGGGACACGCCGGTGCGATTATCTCGGGTGGTAAGGGCACTGCGGATGAGAAGTTTGCAGCGCTTGAGGATGCTGGCGTACGGACCGTTCGCTCGCTCGCCGATATCGGTACTGCAATGGCTGAGATCACCGGTTGGTAGGGTTTTTTTACCTGCTGTTCTAAAAGCCGCTATTGCGGGCTTTTTTATGCCCCCAAGTAGGATTTTTTTAACGGCAGCGCTTGAAATCAAAAGGCTTTCACCCCATCTGCTGATCATAAACAAATGACAGGAGCCGATAATGTCTTTAAAGCAAACTATGGGATTTCAGACCGAAGCAAAGCGACTGCTTCAGTTGATGATTCACTCGCTTTATTCCAACCGCGAGATTTTCCTTCGAGAGCTTATTTCGAACGCGTCGGATGCCATTGACAAGAGACGGTTTGCAGCTATCGAAGACAGCGCTCTTGATGTGGGCGGCGAGGGCTATGAAATTCGTGTCGATGTTGATGAGACAGCCAAGACCTTATCAATCAGCGACAACGGCATTGGCATGTCGCGCGACGATATTATCGATAACCTCGGCACGATAGCGAAATCGGGAACCGCTGCGTTCATGGAGCAGCTTAGTGGTGATCAGCAGAAAGACAGCCAACTGATCGGTCAGTTTGGTGTCGGTTTTTATTCTTCCTTCATTGTTGCCGAACGAGTTGAGGTTATCTCACGAAAAGCGGGAGAGCCTTCGGCCACACGCTGGGAGTCCACAGGTGAGGACGAATTCGATATCGACGAGGCGGAGCGAGATGCACCGGGTACCACGGTTGTGCTCCATCTGAATAGCGATTCAGAAGAGTTTGCGTCGCCTTGGCGAGTCAGAAGTGTCATTAAAAAATACTCCGACCACATTTCTGTGCCTGTAGTGATGCTTGAGCAAGTGATGCCCAAGAGTGAGGATGATGACACAGAATCAGACACGCCCGAGCCTCAGTGGGAGCGCATTAACGAAGCCAAAGCGATGTGGACGCGCAGCCGGTCCGATGTGAGTGATGATGAATACAAGGAGTTCTACCGTCACGTTTCCAGCGACTACCAGGATCCACTGAGCTGGAGCCATAACCGGGTTGAAGGCAAGCTCGATTACACCTCGTTACTGTACATCCCGAGTCAGGCACCGTTCGATCTGTGGAACCGGGAGGGTGCGCGTGGTCTTAAGCTCTATATTCAGCGAACCTTCATTATGGACGATGCAGAGCAGTTTTTGCCGCTCTATCTGCGTTTCGTGAAGGGCGTTTTGGATTCGCAGGACTTACCGCTCAATATTTCTCGGGAAATTTTGCAGCAGAGTTCGCAGGTGGACTCGTTGCGGAACGCGGTCACGAAGCGTGTCCTTGACATGTTGAGCAAGCTGGCAAAGTCGGATGAAGAAAAGTATCAGTCGTTCTGGGATGTCTTTGGCAATGTGCTGAAAGAGGGTCCGGGAGAGGACTTTGCGAATCGGGAAAAGATTGCAGATCTCATGCGATTTGCATCGACACACACCGATGAGTCGACACAGAATGTCTCCTTAAAGCAATACGTTGAACGCATGCAAGACGGTCAGGATGCCATTTATTATGTGGTCGCTGATAACCATTTAACCGCGAAAAATAGCCCACACATTGAGGTATTCCGTAAGAAAGGCATTGAAGTACTGCTGTTATCCGACCGTATTGATGATTGGTTGATGGGGCACCTAAACGAGTTCGACGGAAAGGCGCTGAAGGACATTGCTAAAGGTGAACTGGACCTCGGCGGGAGCACCGAAGAGGAAAAAGCCGAGTTAGAGTTGGCGAAAACCGAGAACGAGGGACTGTTAGAGCGGTTGAAAGGCGCCCTTGACGGTCGTGTCAGTGAAGTTCGTCCTACGCTCAGGCTGACCGACTCACCGGCCTGTCTCGTCGTGGGCGAGCATGAGCTCGGCGCACAGATGCGCCGCATTCTCGAAGCGGCAGGTCAGGAATTGCCTATTAGCGAGCCGATTCTCGAGGTCAATACATCCCATGGACTGGTTAAGCGAATGGATGGAGAGCAGGATGAAGATCGCTTCGCCGATCTCGCGCTAATTCTGCTTGACCAAGCTACGCTGGCTCAGGGTTCCCAGTTAGATGACCCCGCGAGCTACGTGGCTCGCATGAACAAACTGCTGGTTGAGATGAGCGCCTAGCGTGCTCCTCACGCTGTGGCGCCATGGTGAGGCGGCTTATAGCCGCCCGGATTCTCAGCGGCCGTTAACTGAGCGGGGAGTCCAACATGTGCGGGCGACGGTGGGCTTCTACCGGTCGCTGTGTCAGCAACGAGGGCTTGGTAGGCCGATTGTATGTACTCATAGTCCCTATGTCAGAACGAAGCAGACAGCCAGTCTGATTGCTAGCGAGTTGAGCCTTTCAGAGGTGCTTTCGCGAGAGCTATTGGCGCCAGGTCAAACCAATTACGTATCAGGTGACTACCTCTCGGAAGAATCCGGACACCAGTTGGTCGTTGGGCATCAGCCCTATCTTTCTCAATTAATTGATGTATGGTGCGACACCGCAGCGCATACCAGCCTCTCGCCCGGTGGTTTTGCCATCATCGAACTAAACGCGCCGCGCCGCGGCGGGGGCGAGCTTCTGTATCACGCACCCGAGGGATACCTGCAGTGACTGACCAGCCAACTGACGTTGTGTTTGAAACCGACGGACTGACCTACCGAGGATTGGCGTGGGGTGATGCGGGAAAACCCTTAGTTTTTGCGATCCACGGATGGCTGGACAATGCGCTCAGTTTTGCGGTGCTGGCGCCCCTCCTTACCCACTACCGAGTGATATCGATCGACCTGTCGGGTCATGGCCTAAGTAGTCACCGATCTGCAGATGCGAACTACCACATTTGGGATGACATCCCCCAGCTGGTGGCAGTCATCGATCAGCTGGGCGTCTCTGGAGCGCATATTGTCGGTCACAGTCGTGGCGCCGCGGTAGCAGGCATGTTGGCGGTGGCCTTAAACGAGCGGTGCCTCAGTCTCACCATGCTGGATGGCATGATTTCACGCTCATTTGAAAACGATGACGGGGCTGAACTTTTTCGTACGTCGCTGACTGAACGGACAAAGTACATGGCGCGACCACCCCGTATTTTTGAGTCGGTAGAGCAGTTCATTGATTCACGCTCGCGATACGGTTTCACGCGTGAGAACGCCGAGGTGTTGGTACCGCGGGCACTGCGCCGTGTTGACGAGGGGTGGCTTCTGTTGAGCGACCCTAAGCTCTTTGGTAGCAGCACCATCAAGATGTCAGAGGAAACATCAGACTCGCTCTATCGGGCGATGAACTTTCCGGTGGCTGCGATCTCGGGAGCTACGGGTTTCTTCACGAGTGACGAAGCGCAGCAAAGAATTGCCGGCATCGCGAATTTTGCACCGCACTTCCATCAACTGACCGTCCCAGGCCCTCACCATTTCCACATGGAGGGTGAGGTTGAATCGCTGGCTAGGCTGTTGACCCGGTTCTTCGCGACAGGACAGCTTGTTACCGACCTCTTAGAGCAGGCAAGTTAAGCAACGACAGGAATTCCTCTCGCGTCTTAGCATCTTCACGGAATGAGTCGAGCATGACTGATGTTTTGGTGACAGAGTTTTGTTTCTCTCCACCGCGCATCATCATGCACATATGCTCGACTTCAATGATGACGCCAACGCCGTCGGCACCGGTTACTCTGCGGATTGATTCATCATTTGTAGCGTCAGCTGCTCTTGAATTTGAAGGCGCCTAGCAAACATGTCGACAATCCGAGCCACTTTTGAGAGACCCAGTACCTTACCCTGCGGCAGGTAGGCGACGTGACAACGACCAACGAAGGGGAGTAAGTGGTGTTCGCACAGAGAGCACAGCTCGATGTCTTACACTAGAATCATCTCACTGGAATCTCTTTGGAACAGTGCATCGTTAGTGACGGTCTTTAAATCCTGATGATAGCCATGAGTCAAAAACTTAAAGGCTTCTGACGCTCTTTTCGGCGTATCTCGGAGCCCGGGGCGCTGTAAATCCTCCCCAACGGCCTCAATTATTTCTTCCCAATGCTGTTCCATGCATCCCTCCCTCGGAATGCGCGAATGGTATCATGGGTCCCCATTTTGAGGCTGAGCAGATGACGACATTCCGAGAGATTTTGATCGCTGCAGAAACTGATCTTTTGAGCGCCGATCTCTTCTTTGGACATGGGTATGAGTCAGCGCATGATGAAGCTGTAGCCCTGGTACTAGCGGCGGCAGACTGCTCTTTGGTAGACACCAGTGCAGCCATCTTGGATACCGGCTATCCAGCCACTGCGTTGCCAAAACTTCGCGCCTTTCTAACCGCCCGATGCGAGGCGCGTTTGCCTGTGGCCTATATCACGGGAGAAGCCTGGCTAGGACATTTGTGCTTCAAAAGTGACGCAAGGGCATTGGTCCCACGTTCACCGGTTGCTGAACTCGTTCTGAACCAGTTCGAGCCCTGGTATCAAGGACCAGATCCGCAAGTCATCATCGATGTCTGCTGTGGCGGGGGAAGTCTCGGCATGCTGGCCAAGTCGCTGTTTCCGTTGGCACAAGTGCTGCTGAGTGACCTCGACTCAGCTGCCTTGTCCCTGGCCTCGGAAAACAGCCAGCTTCACGCTGTGGACGGTATTGTGCGAGGTGATTTGCTCTCGTGGTGCAGATCCTCAAGCGTTGATATCATCATTGCTAACCCGCCCTATGTTGACGCAGACGACATGCGGGGACTGCCTGCAGAGTACCAACATGAACCCAGGCTGGCGCTAGCCGGCGGTGAAGATGGCCTCGATTTGGTGAGAGTCTTACTCACCGACGCTGCTCGAATTCTTCGACCCACAGGTATTTTGATCCTCGAAGTGGGGAACAGTTTTGGAGCACTGGATGATTTATCAGATCAGTTGCACCCGATTTGGGTGGAACTGGAGCAGGGCGGCCACGGTGTTGCCGTTTTTATGGCTCAGGATCTGGCACAATGGGCGTTATCGGAAGACACCACCAACACAGTGGTGTCGGCAAAGTGAAAGTAGGGAAGTCACATGTCGGGTAATACCTTCGGCCGTTTGTTCACAGTGACCACATTTGGCGAGAGCCATGGGCTGGGCCTAGGCTGCATCATAGACGGTTGTCCGCCAGGCCTTGAGTTAAGTGCGGCCGACTTACAACCCGATTTGGATCGGCGCAAGCCAGGCACCTCCCGTTTCACAACGCAGCGTAAAGAGCCCGATGAAGTTCAAATTCTGTCTGGTGTCTTCGAAGGTCGAACAACGGGCACACCCATTGGTCTCTTGATCATAAATGCTGACCAAAAATCGAAGGATTACAGCAAGATAAAAGACGTGTTTCGTCCAGCGCACGCGGATTATACCTACCAACAAAAATATGGTGCGCGTGATTATCGTGGTGGAGGTCGATCCTCCGCCCGGGAGACGGCAATGAGAGTTGCCGCGGGCGCTGTTGCCAAAAAGTGGTTAAAGGAACGCTACGGGGTGTCGATTCGAGGCTGCCTCAGTGCGTTAGGCCCACTTCAGGTATCGAAAACAGATTGGGATCTGGTTGAAACCAACCCGTTCTTTTGTGGTGATGCCACATTGATACCTGCGCTCGAAGACTACATGACCCAAATTCGGCGCGACGGGGACTCGATTGGCGCTAAATTAGAGATTGTTGCAGAGGGGCTGCCACCCGGTTGGGGCGAGCCTATTTTTGATCGGCTCGATGCTGATATCGCCTCGGCGATGATGGGGATCAATGCGGTGAAGGGGGTTGAGGTCGGCGCTGGTTTTGCGGTCGTCAATCAGCGCGGGAGCGAACACCGTGACGAGCTGACAGCAGAGGGCTTTCTCAGTAATAACGCCGGTGGTGTATTGGGGGGAATCTCGAGCGGCCAGCCCATCAGTGTCGGGATAGCGCTTAAGCCGACCTCATCGATTCAGGTGCCGGGGCAATCCATAGACATCGATGGTAATGCGGCGGATGTCATTACCACCGGACGACATGATCCCTGTGTGGGTTTGCGTGCCGTTCCCATAGCTGAGGCAATGTTGGCGCTGGTGCTAATGGATCACGCCCTTCGACATCGTGGACAGAATGCTGATGTGGTGTCTCCCACACCTGTTATCTAGTAGCTAGCGATGCTGAATCGGCGATACATAAAAGCCATGCGTACCGCGACTTTAGGGGTGCTGGCGACCTTGGCACTCATATGGGGCGCCGTCGATATCGTGGGTGTATCTGCTGACGCACTGTGGGACTACGTCTGGCTCAGCATCCAGGGCGTTTTGCTTGTTATTGTGGCAGCAGCGCCCGTTGCAGCGCTGCTGCGCTTTATTCGCCGGCGACCTTAACTCTTTACTGACTCAATATCGATTTCAAGCGTCATCCGCTCTTCAATCCCATCGAGCCGGTCTCTGAGCTCTTCTAGATCGAAACCTGCCGGCGCGCAGGTATCAAGGTCAGCCACGAATAACGGTTCTCCAGACCAGGCACCACTCTGTACGCGCGATGTGAAGTGCAAAATATTAACGTCGAGTTCGGCAAGCTCATGTGTGATTTCATACACGATCCCGGGCCGATTGGGGCCCGTGAGGGCAAGGTGTAAATTCGGTTCTATTTGGGGCTGCGAGACGGCTTCAGTGATGTGTATGGCCAAGTCGGTATTATCGTCTTCCTCGACCGCCCGGTTGATGGCTTGAAATCCTTCACTCGAAACGTGAACTAAAATCGCGCCCGCGAATGCGCCGCCAAGGCGTGTCAACTCGCTCTGCTGCCAATCGCCGCCATGACTTTTAACCAACTCTGCCAGCGTCTCCACCAAGCCTGTTCGGTCAGCGCCCGCAAATGTAATGACATATTGTTGTTGCATGGATCCCCTTGGCCGCGCGTAGCGGTTATCATCTGACATAACAGTGTGTAGATGCCCTCTATACGCAGAAATCGAGATAGGAGTTGAATGTGAAAAGAATAAGCCTGGTATTGCTCACTCTAGTGTCCTCGTTGGCCTTTGCCGATGATCACAAAGGTTTGGACTGGGAGAGCGCCCTGAGTGGAGATCATCGCTCTGAATCAAGCAGGGGTCGGGACCAATACCGCCACCCGCGTGAAACGTTAGAGTTTTTTGGGTTATCCGCAGAGATGACCGTTTTGGAAGTCTCACCCGGGGGAGGGTGGTACACGGAGGTGCTTGCGCCACTTCTGAAGGATCATGGTCAATTGGTGGCAGGCCACGGGGCGCCTAATGGCAGCGCTTATGGTCGTCGCTCACTCGGTGGTTACTTACAGAAGCTCGGGCGGGCGCACGATGTGTACTCGGCCATTGATGTCAGGGTGATGCAGCCCCCCGCTATGCCGCTGGGCGTTGAGGCGGGATCCGTCGACATGGCATTGGTGTTTCGTAACGTTCACTCTTGGCTACGTGCCGGCACGGCTGAAGCGTCATTGGCAGATATTCACCGCGCGCTGAAGTCCGGAGGCACACTCGGTATTGTTCAGCACCGTGGGACTGACGGTATGACGGTTGAGCAGATGAAGCGCACCGCGTACGTACCCGAATCAAAGGTCATCGAGATGGCGGAAGCCGCAGGTTTCGAACTCGATGGGAAAAGCGAAATCAATGCGAATGCTAAAGACACCAAGGACTATCCAGGCGGCGTTTGGACGCTGCCGCCTAGCTTTGGTGCCGGTGATGACAATCGCGCAAAGTACGCGGCGATCGGCGAGAGCGATCGTATGACGCTGCGTTTCAGGAAGCCCTGAGAAATAGGACTCGGCGCGTTCTGTGGAGTATCAGGTCGATGCAACGGGGCTTAAGTGCCCAGAGCCGGTCATGATGCTCCATGCGGCTATCCGCAAAGCGTCCTCAGGTGATGTAGTCTGCCTCACGGCCACAGATTCCTCCACTAAGCGTGATGTCGCGAAATTCTGCGATTTCTTGGGACACGAACTGCTCGAATATCATCAGGATGGGACGCATTTTCTCTATCGTGTAAAAAAGGCCGGTTAGTGTGAGCCAGCATTCCCTTAGTGAGGCCTTGGTAGGCGTTTTTAACCGCGTTTTTCAAGCGGCGGAAGCCACGATCTTATGTGGTGGAGCTGCGGAGCCTTATTACGAACCTGGCGCACCCTCAGTCATCTATTTTCGCGAAGATTTTTATCGCAGTGCCTTACACGAGGTTGCACATTGGTGTGTCGCGGGCCCCGTGCGCAGGGGATTACCTGACTATGGTTACTGGTATGTACCAGATGGGCGCAACGCTGAACAGCAGAGCGCGTTTTGCAGTGTAGAGGTGAAACCCCAGGCCATTGAGGCTCTGTTTTGCGAGGCCTTAGATCTCACCTTCGCGGTGAGTGTGGATAATCTGACAGTGGACGCCAATTGCCCAGAAATCACTCATTTTAAGGCTGCGGTTGATCGGCAAATAATGCGTTTTCGGCAACAGGGGTTGCCAGATCGGGCGCTGCGATTCAAAAAGGCCTTGGCACTACTAGCAGTAGAGCGCTAGGGGTGATGGCAATTCCAAAGGTAGTCATCGACAGCGCGATATGGTTGACACCAAGTCTATCGGCCCTTCCAATAGACTTGGTTTCTATCCGAGGGACGCAAATTGCTCCTGCCGACCTGAAGGACGCGAATGCCCTGCTCACACGGACCGTAACGCGGGTCGATGTAAATCTGTTGCAGGACAGCCAGATCTCCTTTGTAGGAACTGCAAGTGCCGGAACCGATCATATCGATACGGGATACTTGTCAGAACGAGGCATAAAGCTGGCGAATGCGGCCGGGTGTAACGCCGGGGCAGTAGCGGACTACGTTTTAGATGCCATTTATCAGTGCCATCGTCTTGAGTCATTGATTAATGGGGCGACGGTAGGTCTTGTGGGCTACGGTGCGGTAGGGCAACAACTTTCAGCACGTCTCAGTAAGTTGGGGGGCAAGGTCAAGGTTTATGACCCCTTTATTCAGAGCACTGAGGCCGGTGCGACATTGTGTGCGCTACCTGAGGTTTTGGGCTGCTCAATCGTCTCGCTACACGCGGCCTTGCATAACGACCAGCCGCATCCTAGCGCCCAGATGATCGACAACACTGCGGTGGGCTATATTTCACCCGATGCCTTGTTTATTAATGCTGGGCGTGGGGGCTTAGTGACAGAAAAGGTGCTCCATAGCTTGGCAGATAGGGGCGTTACACTGGTGTTGGATACCTGGCCTGACGAGCCTAGCGTGTCGCAAGAACTGCTCTCACGCGCAGCGTTTGCTACGCCGCATATTGCGGGATACACCCGCACCGCGAAATCAAACGCTACAGATTTTCTTATCGAGCCGCTGTCGCGGGCCCTTGGTTTGAATAACCCGTTCAACACGCTCGAGTCTGAGGATACGAAGCAGGTCATGGTTGATCTCTCTCGCCAATCCGATGTTCATGGTCTGATGGATGCGATGACGGCTGTTAGCCGCTTAGCTCAGGACGACGTTGACTTCAGAGAGGCATGGAAAGAGTCACAGACGCCCGGTAATTTTGAAACGCAGCGGGCGCAGTACAGATTGCGTGATCAATACAGTGCTTTGACGTTTCAGGCTTTGAATGCAAGCACCGAACTTCGCCGATTAATGAGTGCTGCAGGCTTCAAGCTCGCTAGTTGAAATCAAAGAAAAAACTCTCATAGTAACTTTAAGCAATGAACAGCACAGGCAACGAACAGGAAGAGCCGCATGACTGAAAAAGATGACGCGTACTGGCGCGAGAAGCTCACACCCGAGGAGTATCATGTTCTCCGACAGAAAGGTACTGAGCGCGCGTTCACGGGTGAGTATTGGGACACGACCGAGGCAGGTACTTATACCTGTCGAGCTTGTGGTGAAACGCTGTTTGAGTCGGATAGTAAATTTGATGCCGGTTGTGGTTGGCCTAGCTTTGACAAGCCTGCTGCAGCGGGCGTCATTGACGAAGAGCGGGACACCAGCCACGGAATGATTCGTACCGAGGTGCTCTGTCAGAACTGCGGTGGGCATCTGGGCCACGTATTCCCAGACGGCCCGACCGAAACTGGCCTTCGCTACTGCATCAACAGTTTGTCAATCGATCTCAAAAAAGAGGGCTGAGTTAGGGCACCAACTGCTTGATCGTTACAATACCCTCGCGGTGACAGTAGTCCGCAATAGCGGCGATATGCGAGGGTCCGATCTCGCAACAGCCACCAATGACCTCGGCGCCGAGGTCAATCCAGGTCTTCACAAACTCTAGGTATTCTTCAGGTCCAAGGTCTTTGCGCTGCGATAGCCGATCGACCGTACTTCCCGGTACCAGCGCCTCCACCGACGTAAATCCATTCGCATACCCACCAAAACGGACGCCGGACTTTGCCACAATTTTGAGGCCTTCAGTGACCATTTCTGGGATGGAGCAGTTGATTAATATTACATCGGGCGCAAAGGGCATGACGGCCTCGATTGCCTCTTCCAATGATTCGCCCGACCGCAGTACCGAGGCGTCACTGTCGTTTACTGTGAACGCGACAGCACCCACAACACCTTCGTCGCGGAGCGCCTTAGCACCCGCACTGGCCTCGGCAATGTTACTCATTGTCTCAAGCAGGAAAGCGTCAACGCGCGTTTTTTGCAAACCGACGAGTTCCCGATACTGTGTGTAGGCACTTTCGAAGTCAGGCGCAACCGTGTGGTCATAGGATGCATTGAGCGGCGGCAGTGAGGCGACAATTGATACAGTGTCTGAAAGTGCTGCATCGCTAATGCCTGTGGTTGCCACGTGAAGTGCAGTCTCTAACATTTGCTCTAGAGACTCCTCGGGAGAAAATGTATTGAGCCTGTGACGACTCACTGCGTAGGTGTTTAAACAGATTACTTTTGCTCCCGCGAGACAAAAATCTCGGTGAATGTCAGACACGAGATGCGGCTCGTCCATCATGACCTTGGTAGACCACAATGGGTGGGGTGGGGCGGTGCTGCGCTTAATCAATTCCTGACCAAGCCCCCCGTCTAATAGCGTAATCTGCTTTTTCATGTCTATTGTACCATCGCTTCTTAAAGTAGGTGAATCTTAAGTTGATCCAGCACGTGATTAGGGTCTTCCACCATGAGCGAGTGGCCAGATCCCGGAATGATATCCATTCGTGCATTCGACAAAGCGTCTAGTAGCGGCTTGGTAGCTCGCAGTGGCGTGAGTCTATCGGCATCGCCGTGGAGCATAAGTGTTGGGGCTGCTATCTCGGACGCGGCCTCGAGTCCTCGTTGGTAGGCATTGCAGGCACGCATATCACTATCCAGTGCACTCTGTGCTTCATCCTCATAACGGCGCATGCTATCACTAACCATCCACATGCCGGGATTTGGGTTGCCACCCATGAGATTCTGTTTGCTGAAGCCGAAGGACGTCAGCATCGAATGCGCGGCACCGGGTTTGTTCGCGGTTGCGTCGAGAATGGGTTCAGAGACAGGCATCGGTGAAATAGAGCCAATCAATACGGCGTGCGTAACGCGATCACGCAGTCGTGACGCGGTTTCGAGAGTTATGAGGCTGCCCATGCTGTGCCCGACTAAAGCGATGCTGTTGAGTCCGAGCGTGTCGATGAGCTCCATCGTCCAGCTGGCCATGACTTCGATGCTTTCAAGTACAGGCCCATCGGACCGACCGTGCCCGGGAAGGTCTAGGGCAATGACATTCCAGTCATGACGCGAGAAGTGTCGTGCAAACAAGGTCCATACGCTGTGGTCAAAGCCGGCGCCATGGATAAACACGAGCGAGGGTTTTGCAGGGTTTACCGTTTTATTGTTGGTGTAGACGTAGGTGTCTTTTCCGGACGAAACGAGTTCCATTAACCCCGTCCTCCAGCTACCTTCTCGGCGGCCCGCAGTCCAGCTTTGAGATCAGCAATCAGGTCCTTGGGGTCTTCAAGGCCGATCGACAAGCGTATGGTGCCCTCTCCGATACCCGCTGCGGCAAGTGCCGCTTCATCCATTCGGAAATGGGTAGTGCTGGCTGGGTGAATAACCAAGGACTTGGCATCACCCACATTGGCTAGGTGTGAAAAGAGGTTCAAATCGTTGACGAAAGCAATCCCTGCGTCACGTCCGCCCTTAATCTCGAACGTGAATACAGCACTAGTACCTTTAGGGTACAAGTCGCTGGCAAGCGCATGATCCGTGTGGCCAGGGAGGTCTGGGTGAGCTACTTCGGCCACGGCGTCATGACTGTCGAGAAACTCGACCACTGCGCGAGTGTTGGAGACATGCTTTTCCATGCGTACGCCTAGCGTCTCCATACCCTGAAGTATGTAGAAGGCGCTGGTGGGGCTCTGGCAGGCTCCGAAATCTCTCAATCCTTCCTTTCGAGCGCGAGAGATAAACGCAGCAGGGCCGAATTCTTCGGTGAACACAAGGTTGTGGAAGCCCTCATAGGGTTCAGACAGCTGCGGGAATTTACCTGAGGCATCCCAGTCAAAGCGACCGCCATCGACCAATAGCCCGCCAATCACAATTCCGTGACCACTTAAGAACTTTGTTGCTGAGTGCATGACAAGGTCAGCACCCAGCTCGAAGGGGCGCACGAGATAGGGGGTGGTAAACGTTGAATCAACCAGGAGCGGGATACCATTGTCGTGAGCGATTTTGGAGACCGCTGGGATATTGAGAACATCGAGTCCCGGATTGCCCACAGTTTCACCAAAAATCAGTCGAGTTTCGGGTCGAATGGCTGCACGCATTGCGTCTTCATCACGCGCGTCTACAAATGTGGTTGTAATCCCAAAGCGCGGCAGCGTGTACGCAAGTAGGTTGTGACTGCCGCCATACAACGCGCTCGATGCCACAACGTGCGAACCCGCATCCATGATTGTCATGATGGCCAGTTGTAAGGCCGCTTGACCACTGGCGGTTGCGATGGCGCCCACGCCGCCTTCTAACGCGGAAATTCGCTCTTCAAGGACGGCTGTAGTGGGGTTGCTAAGTCGAGAATATACGTGCCCCGGCCGCTCCATGTTGAACAATGCGGCTGCGTAATCGGAATCCGGGAAACAGTAGGAAGCCGTTTGGTAGATCGGAGTGGCCCGCGCACCCGTCGCGGGATCAGGCTTCCCACCTGCGTGTAGCGCTAGGGTATCTAGTTCGGCTGGAGAGTAATCAGTCATGCCTTTCGCTCGTTGTCGCGCCATAGCGGCTGTGGAGCGCATCATTGTACGCGCTTCCGCTTGAGCACGAAGAAAAAATTGGAGCGGGAAACGAGGTTCGAACTCGCGACCTCAACCTTGGCAAGGTTGCGCTCTACCAGCTGAGCTATTCCCGCAAAAAATGGCGTCCCCTAGGGGGTTCGAACCCCTGTTCCCGCCGTGAAAGGGCGGTGTCCTAGGCCTCTAGACGAAGGGGACGGAACATATTGCACGTGCTGCACTCCGCAAGGTGGCGCATAGTAGTAATACTGCTCATCTGCGTCAAGCGTTCTATCAAAGGTTTCGAAAAACCTGCGCGATTTAGTTAAACTCCGCGCCTCAATTCGATGTGGAGCCATCATGCCGGCCGCTTTAGAGATTTCTAGCCTACAAAAAACCTACGCTAATGGATTCGAGGCGCTTAAAGGTATCGATCTGAATGTGCAGGAGGGCGACTTCTACGCATTACTTGGACCCAATGGTGCCGGCAAATCGACAACCATCGGCATTGTCAGTTCGTTGGTCTCCAAGTCGGGCGGGAAAGTTCGCATCTGCGGCATCGATATCGATGACGATTTTTCTTTGGCAAAGAAGCAGATAGGTATTGTTCCCCAAGAATTTAACTTCAACGTATTTGAGAAGGCTGAGGACGTCTTGATCCATCAAGCGGGCTATTACGGGATACCCATTGGCCTTGCCCGCCAACGCGCGGTCTATTACCTCGAGAAGCTGGGTATTGCCGACAAGCAGCATGTCCAGATGCGAATGCTATCAGGCGGTATGAAGCGCCGATTAATGATTGCCCGCGCCATTATCCACGAGCCACGTGTACTGATTTTAGATGAGCCCACAGCCGGCGTTGATATCGAGATGCGCCGCAGCATGTATGAGTTCTTGCGCGAGACGAATGAAGAGGGTCGTACCATCATTTTGACCACGCATTATCTCGAAGAGGCGGAAATGCTCTGCCGGAACGTGGCAATTATTAATCACGGAAAAATCGTCACCCGGGGGTCCATCAAGGACCTCCTGCGAGATCTGAATAGTGAGACTTTCTTACTCGATACACAGGACGCGTTGCCATCCGGCATCGAGGTGCCCGGATTCGCGCTAAGACAAGTCGAACCGCAGTGTTTAGAAGTCGATTTGGCCAAAGGTCAGGATCTGGCTCAGGTGTTTACAGCGCTCAGTGGTGCGGGCGTTACTGTGGTCAGCATGCGTAACAAGGAAAACCGTCTCGAGCGGATGTTTGTCAACGTGTTGGAGGGCGCATCATGAGTGCTTACGAGCAATGGATCGCCTTTTTGACCATCATGCGAAAAGAGGTCCGACGTTATCTGCGGATATGGACTCAGACACTCCTGCCATCGGCTATCACGATGTCGCTGTATTTTCTGATTTTCGGAACACTCATTGGTAAGCGGATCGGCACCATGGGTGGTGTCAGTTATATGGAATTCGTCGTACCTGGCCTCATCATGATGGCCATCATCACGAATACCTACGCCAACGTCGTTGGCTCGTTTTTCGGTGCGAAGTTTAATAATAGTGTTGAGGAGCTGCTGGTCTCACCTACACCCAACTACGTGATTGTATTGGGGTATGTAGCAGGCGGCGTGTCACGCGGGATCCTAGTCTCGATCATAGTCACCTCGGTAGCGCTCTTTTTTACCAAGCTCGATATATACAACTGGTTTGTCGTCATTAGCGTCGTAGCACTGACATCGGTAGCGTTTTCGCTGTGTGGCCTCATCAATGCTGTATTCGCCAACACGTTCGACGACGTCAACATCGTACCGACCTTCATTTTGACCCCATTGACATACCTCGGAGGCGTTTTTTATTCGCTCGATCTTCTTCCCGATTTTTGGGCGGGTGTATCCCAGATCAACCCTCTGGTCTATGTTGTGAATGCCTTCAGATACGGTGTTCTTGGGGTCAGTGACGTCGACATCACGGTGTCTTTCACCATGCTCATTGGTCTGACAGTGGTTGCCTTCGCCTATGCGATGCATTTGCTGAGCACAGGCACACGTCTGCGTACCTGATTTATGGCCGGTGTTCTCGGACAAACTGTCGCCGCACCTGACGAATATACTCCCAGCGTTTTAGAACGCATCGATCGCCGATTGGGCCGCGACGGCATCAAAAACGCGTCTGAGAATGTCGGCAGCGGCTATGATGTTTGGCATTGCTACGAGCTGAGCTGGACCTTGCCTGATGGCGTGGTGACCTTCACCGCTGGAGCCCTGATTGTTCCAGCAGACAGCCCTTTCACCGTTGAATCAAAGTCCCTGAAGCTCTACCTGAATTCACTTAACGCGCATTTTTTCAAGAACGACGAAGAGGCCATCGCTTGCATCGAGAAGGACTTGTCGGAACTGACTCAATCGCAAGTGAAACTTGTACGCATTGATCCTGATGAGGTGCAGGCGATGTCTTCTGAGCTTGGTGATGATGCTGTTCGAGTCGGTGGCTTGGACACCACAGTTGCGTTTCGTTGCACTGGATTTCGATCGCTTTGTCCGGTTACGGCGCAGCCAGACTGGGCGAGCTTGTGCGTTGAGGTGTCGGCTGCTGACTACGATGAGTCATCCATTATTGAAGCCATCGAGTCACTGCGAAACCACCAGGGTTTTCATGAGCAATGTGTTGAAGATTTGTATTCTCGTATTGAAAACGCGCTGAATCCATCAGAGTTGCACGTAGTTGGCTTCTTCCAGCGGCGAGGTGGTATCGATATCACACCTTGGCGTTCGTCTATCTCTTCGGCACCTCGAATTACGCGCCTTTTTGAGCAGTAATAAAGCCGCTTAGTTAATATCCGTTTATCCTAAAAAGCGCTATCCTCAGCTCATAAGAACAAGGGTAGGGTATCGTGATGGAGCAGTGGGATCTCCTCGTGACAGGAGCGAAGGTATTTGATGGTGAGGGCACGCCAGGTCGCATCGAAGATGTGGCGATAAAGGACGGGGTGGTCGCGGCACGCGGGCGTGATTTGCCTCGGGACGCGGCAGCCCAGTGTGTTGATGCGAATAATCAGTGGCTGTTGCCGGGCATGCTGGACATCCATACCCATCTTGATCTCGAAGTTGAGGTTGCGCCAGCGCTGGAGGAGGTTGTTCGGCATGGAACAACAACGGTACTGGTAGGTAATTGTAGTCTTGGTACCTGTTTTGGTGCCCAGGAGACGGATGGTCAGGAACCTATCGTTGACTGTTTCACACGGGTAGAGAATATCCCGAAGTCCGTGCTCAGAAAGTGTGCCGAGACAATGACCTGGGATAATCCCGAGGATTACCTCAAGCATTTTGAGAATCTGAATCTCGGGCCCAATATCGCTGCCTTTGTGCCGCACTCTATGTTGCGTATCGAGGTGATGGGGCTAGAGGCAAGCATTAGCCGGGCGCCCACTGAGCTCGAGCTGCAGAAAATGGAGCAGATTCTAGAAGTCGCCATGGAGTTGGGCTATCTGGGGCTGAGTACTGATGGCTTGCCCTTTCACTACTTGTCGAACGATCCGCACACAGACAAGCGAATCCCCACACAATTTGCGTCATTCAAGGAGCTGCGCCGACTGCTCAATGTTGTTAGAAAATACGATCGCGTTTGGCAAACCACACCCATTATCGAAAATAGGCTGAAGGCGTTGTTCTACTTCACGCTAACCAGCGGTCGCCTATTTGGAAAGCCACTCAAAACCTCTGCGTTGTCAGCGATGGAGATGACCGCGGCGCCAAATTCATCAAAGCTGTTTTTGGGTGTGGCAAAGCTACTTAACAGCAAACTGCTGGATGGAAGACTGCATTTCCAAGCTCTGGGTACAAATTTCAGAGTATGGTCGGATGGCATTGTTAGCCCACTGTTTGAGGAGCTGTCTTCAACGGCTGAGCTGATCGCCCTTGAATACGACGATTACGAGGGTAGGCAGCGGTTGATGCATGATCCTGAGTGGGTTGAACGATTCCGTAAAGAGTGGCGCCATGGTCGTACTGGAGATGATTTCGCTAGCTGGAAAGCAAAGCGTGGGCTACCTGACAGTTTGGTGATCCGGGAGCCCGAAAAGCTTATTTTTGATGGTGCCCCTTGCTCAGAGTGGGACGGAGAGAGCTTTGCTGACGTCATGGCTCGCGCTCAAAAATTCCAAGCGGGTGACCGTTCTGTTGCGCGATCCGATTCTGAGCGAGAAGCATTCGAAAACATCGAACTTCCGCTGGGTGATGATGCTGACTTTGCGCTTCACATGCTTCGCAGCTACGACAAGAGCTTCCGGTTCTACGCCGATGTGGCCAACGCAGAAAATCGATCGACCCTAGGGTTTTTGCTTCACGAAAATACCTTGCCCGGGTTCAATGATTCGGGCGCGCACATTACCAACATGGCATTTTTCGATAGCAATTTAATGTCGCTGAAGCTCGCGAAGGAGCAGGGCGAGTATGTCGTGGCCAAGGTTGTTAAACGCCTGACCAAAGACCCGGCCGATACGTTTGGGCTAGATGCCGGTAGTTTGGCGATTGGTGCCCGTGCCGACATGGTGCTTATCAACCCCGAAGCTTTGGATGGATGGGAGTCCGACCAAACGCGGAAGTTGGTGTATCGCGATATATTCGAGCACGAGCAGATGGTAAATCGGCCTGAGGGCATTGTAGACAGCGTCTATATTTCTGGCGAAAAGGCGTGGGATGGCGAGAAGGGTGCAACCGAAGCACTGGGTAGCAAGCCTTTGGGCAGCTATCTCACCAGCGGTGGCATCGCCTTGCCCAGTGCTGAGGTGTCAGAGGCCGCGTAGTTCCTTGGGTGTCGAGCCTCATCTCGTCTCGGCAGATAGTTCAATGCGTCCCGCGGGCTTTATTCTGAGACCCACGTTCCCTCACTTATTGGAGTGTGTTTATGTCAACGCCACTCAATCTTGAGCCAACGATGCTGATCGCCGCCATCGCTGCTGTGCTTCACGTCATCTTTACGCTCCGCGTCGGGGGTTACCGATTCTCGAGCAACATCAGCTTAGGTGATGGCGGAGACAAAGAACTTTTGAATCGCATAAGAGGGCACGGAAATTTTGTCGAGCAGGTTCCAATCGCTCTGGTTCTTCTGTTGTTAAATGATCTCAATGGTCTGTCGGACACAGCAATGTACTCCTTAGGTGGTGTACTGCTAGTGTCACGTATCGTGCATTACCTAATGATCACCATCAGAAGCCTGCCGATGGTTCTTCGGCCTCTCTCAATGATAGGCACCCTCGGTACGATCTTGGTTAGCGCATTTTTGTTGGTTTTTTGAGATGCTTTTTTTAAATCTATGTGATCGCCGCATTACCCCGTAGCGCCAAGCCGTGTGCTAGACTTCGCCGCCACGGAGAGGTGGCCGAGTGGTCGAAGGCGCACGCCTGGAAAGTGTGTATACGGCAACGTATCGAGGGTTCGAATCCCTCCTTCTCCGCCAAAATCCAAAAAGGGCTTTTTAGGGCCCTTTTTTTTAGCAGCCATAACCCAAACGCAGCTCGTTACGGTTATTTGACGCCACGTTCGTAATATTAAGCAATCAACGTAGCTCTCATCGTTTCAATCAATCCGAACAACGAGTTTTCACTCCGATGATGTTTTCCACATCCCAATTAGGTGAAAGGCGATAATTGAAAAGACGAATAGGCCATTCACTGTCGTCGGTATCGTAGCGTCAAAATCGATTATCTCTTGCGATATGGGTGAAATCCCACGGGTCTTCGAGAGTTCAGAAAACACCCATGAAAAATCGTTTAGCATGGCGAGACTGTCAGACAGCCCGGTGTACATAAAAACCGCGACACAGAGGCAGTACATTGTGGCAAGCAGCTTAACGATTGCGGTTGTGTCTCTGCTTTCCGATATTCGGCTTGCTTTTGGGAAGCCAAGCCATACGGCGAGAATGTTCCCGAGAAAATACAATGCGTTATTGTTGGTATAGGCCGCCATTAGGGTCCAGGCATCTTGCTCGGTCATATCTATGCTCTAGTTATTGTTGATCTTCGAACGAAGCAAGCACAGGTTGAGAGGACTCCCATAGCTAGCTGCGCGCACTGTTACGGCGAATGCGTGCGCGAGGACAAAAGGCAGGGACTACGATTCAGTAGGCAAAAAAAAACAGAGCGAATGCTCTGCTTTTATTCGAGTTCCTCAGGCGTCTGAAGTGGGACTCTCCTTCAGCTCCTCGGACGCTATCCCTCCGCCCTCGGTGGGCAACAAAGCGCTTTCTAT
>PKCZ01000012.1 GCA_002862405.1 Pseudomonadota bacterium | reverse complement strand
TGAATCAGACACCCGTGGCCCAGTGTGACTCCGTGATACAGACTGACCCCAGATCTTAACTCGGTGGCATCGCCAATTTTTACGTTAGAGCCCACCCAGACATTGGGTCCAATCCAGGCGTTATCACCGAGGACTACACCATCCTCAAGCACGGCGCCCGCATCAATGGTGACATTTATGCCCAATTGCACCGTCGTCGCAACGACGGCTGTCTCATGCACATGCCCTGACGGCTGCGGTCGGTTATCGAATAAACGCGTCGCTCTCGCGAAATCAATATAAGGCTGGGCACTTGAGAGTACCGCACCCTTGTAATCGCCAACCCATTCCTCAGGACAAATAACGGCGGTTACCGAAGACGTAGCGAGCTGCTTTGAAAACTTTTTTTGTGCCACAAAGGAGAGGTCGCCCTCTCCGGCAGAATCAAGACTAGCTAGGCGGGACAACTGGGTTTCCGGATTACCACGAAACGGCAAATCAAGTGCCTTGGCGATGTCGCCTAGCGTCGGCATATTACTCTTGTGGTAACTGATTCAGCTTGTCAGTGACCTTCGCAGTAATGTTGTAGGAAGGGTCGAAATGAATCACTGACTGTCCCGGAAGCAACAGCGCGATGTTATCTGTCTGGATTACCTCTCTCAGCACCTGCTGAGCCGATGGCGCCAGCTCTTGGAGCACGCTCTGAAGGTTCTGCTGCTGAAGCGACTGCAGCTTTTTGACAACGTACTCAAGATCAGCATTTTTGCTCGCCAATTTCTGACGTGCAGCCACTTGCTCATCCTCACTCATCGCTGCCTGATCCCGCTGGAAATTTTGTACCAGCTTGTCAAATTCGGCCTTGAGGTTATCGAATTCGGCGCGATCCTCAGCAAACGCCTCGCTCGCCTCAAAATCACGAATTCGCTGCTGAGCTAGGTCCGTCTGAAGAATTGCTTGCTCTAAATCCACGACGGCAGTGCGGCCTTGCGCGTGCGCGACGGTCGATGCAATCAACAGTGCCATAACGGCGATCATGCGGAACAACATGTGGGTTAACCTCCTGGTTAGTGATTAGAATCCACGCCCCAGCGTGAATTGGAAAACTTCTCTGCGATCAGTCTCGCTGGCATTTAGCGGTCTGGCAAGCGCAAACGTCAAGGGACCAAAGCCGCTCAGCCACGTGACGCCAACACCCACCGAGTACCGGAGCTCATCAGCGTCGATACCGAAGCAGTTAATTTGGTTTTGGCGGCAGTTGGTATTGAACACATTACCCACGTCAAAGAAGAACGCTGAACGAATGGAGCGTCGATCTTTTACGAAAGGCATTGGGAACAGAATTTCAGCGGAGCCCTCGATCACCACGTTACCACCGAAGGGATCAGCTCGACGCCCTAGGAAGACTTGCTGAGTTTCGATCGCACCTGTTTCCGGATTGACGATGTAGCCAAAGCCCGTGCCGTCCGGACCACCAATTTCGGTTGCCAAACCCTCTTCATCGACCGCGGTTGCAGCAAAGCCTGTTTGATAGAGGACAGGAGGCGTGCTTCTCGGACCAAGGGTATTTGTCTCGAAACCGCGGACACTACCAAAGCCGCCCGAGAAGAAGTGCTCGTAGAATGGCAGCTCAGTGGTCTCTCCATAGCCATCTCCGTAGCCCACCTCTCCGCGCAAATGGAATGTGAACTCGCGAAAAATTGGAATATACATCTCTCCACGGTAGTTAACCTTGAAGAATTCGAGATCGGAACCGGGCATCGACACCTGCGCCGACAGCGAATTAGAGACACCACGTGTCGCAAGCTGACCACGGTTCAATGTGGACTGAAGCCAAGAGCCTGTGATGGACCAGTTAGTAAATGAATCCCCGTTTTGGTCAAGGAAACCATCCGAGCGCAATGTGGCAAAGGCTTCATCGGGCAAATCCGTAATTGGGAAAAGCTCTTCCGGGCCATCATAAAGTCCGGTTGGTTGACGGGTGGACACATAATATTGCTCGACACCTGGAATCAGTCGAGGACTGGTACGGATCTCCTGTACCGCATAGCGGCCCGAGGTGATCTCGGTATCGGTAATGCCTACATTGAAGCCAAGCCGCTGCGTTTCGCTAATGGGATAGCCAAACGTCATCTGGGCACCAACGGTATCCGTCGTATAGCTCGCAACATTAATCTCAGAGAGATCCGTCTTTCGATAAAACAGGCTAAAGCCTCTACTCACGCCGTCCTCGGTGAAGTAAGGGTTGCTGTAGTTAATACTTGCCAAGCTTTGATAGCGCGACGAGTTCAGATTAAGGCCAACCTGGCGTCCCGTTCCCATAAAGTTGTTCTGCTGGAGATTCAGTCCGAGTATCAAGCCTGCCCATTGCGAGTAGCCCAAACTGCCGCCAATCGAGCCAAAGCTCTGCTCTTCAACAGTAAAATCAATATCGACCAAATCGTCGTAACCAGGTAGTTCAACCGTCTCTACTTCAGCGGCACTAAAGAATCCCAAGCGCTCGAGACGAATTCTCGACTGTTCAATTGCAGCGGCTGACGCTGGTGCAGCTTCCATCTGACGCATTTCTCGCCGGAGTACGTTGTCAGCCGTACGATCATTACCTTCAAAGTTAATACGTCGGACATAGGTGCGTCGCCCCGGATCGATGAAGAACTTGATGGACACTTCCGCATCGCCATCACCCACCTCAGGGATGCCCGTTACTTTGGCAAAGTTATATCCCTCGTTACCCAGACGGCGCGTAAGATACTCCTCGGTGCTCGTGACCAGTTGCTGAGAAAACACCTGCCCCTCGGCGACCAAGAGGAATCGCGATAGATCCTCCTCCGGCAAAACCAAATCACCCGAGAGATCGACACCTGTGACGGTGAAGCGATCTCCCTCCACCACGTTGGCCGTGATGTAGACCGCGTCTTTAGATGGCGAAACCGCAACCTGCGTCGATTCAATTTCAAACTGCAGATAGCCGCGGTCCTGGTAATAACTGGTGAGTGTTTCTAGGTCTGATTCCAGTTTCTCCTTGCTGTACTTATCGGCGCTTGAGAAGAAACTAAACATGCCACCGACCTGTAGTTCGAAGATATCCAACAAGATCTCATCATCGAAAATCTCGTTACCGACGATATTGATATGCTCAATCTTCGATACAGTGCCCTCATCGATGTCGATACTGATCGATACGCGGTTTCTCGGCTCTGGGATAACTTCCGTATCAATATTGGCGTCGTAACGCCCCTGAATAACGTATTGGCGAAGCAGCTCGAGTTGCATCCCGTCCAATGTTGATCGCTGAAAAACTTGACCGACAGCGAGCCCTGCTCCCTTTAGGCCGTCGAGTAGTGCCTCGGTTTCTATGGCCTTGTTACCGTCGATTGTAATCTCGCTAATGCTGGGTCGCTCAGCGACAGTAAGCACCAGCACATTGCCATCACGACCGACCGAAATATCGTCAAAGTTGCCCGTATAGAACAGGTTTCGAGCGACGGACCTAACAGAGGCGCCATCCACCACATCGCCAACACTGACGGGTAGCGCGGCAAACACGCTGCCAGGCGCTATTCGTTGCAAACCTTCAACTCGAATATCCGCCACAACAAACGGCTCGATCTGCGCCGTCGCCGTCGGAACCGCAATGACTGACATCGCACCAAAGCTTAAGACCGCAACGAGTCTTGTGAACCAATTGTTATTGAATTTACGCACCATTTTATTCGCTTACTTTCTAGATAACTCGCTGATTTCAGTCGTCTTTGATTTCTTGTCTGTGGCGAAAGCGCGGGAGTATCTCACAGTCGAGCCACATCGTTGTAGATGGCAAACACCATAAGCGTGAAAACTGCCAGCAATCCCACCTGATAGCTCATGATTTGAATCTGTTCGGGCACTGGGCGCCCCAATAAGCCTTCCAACGAATGAAAGACGATATGCCCACCATCAAGTACTGGAATGGGTAACAAATTGATCGCTCCTAACGAAATGGACAGCAACGCAAGGAATGACAACCAGGTCGTAAAGCCACTCTCCGCCGTGCTGGCGGCTACCTGAGCAATCGCAATGGGTCCCGACAAGTTCTTGGTGGAGATCAAGCCTTGAATCATCTTCCACATCGACTCGAAGGTGAAGACAGTGAGCGCAAACGTTCTTTCGACCGCTGCCGAAAGGGCTTCAACGGGGTTACGGCCCTGTCGTCTGATGCGGTCCTCAGGAATCTCAGGTATGACGACACCCATGCCAACGGAACCAACTTCGGCATCGGACGTGCCGTTACTGCGGGGCACCACTGTCAATTCAATAGTCTGCCCATTGCGCTCGACACGAACGGCTAATGATCGCCCTGGCGAGGCTCGCACAAGATCAACCCATTGCGACCACATTGAGATCGCCCGATCGTCGGCTTCAATAATCGTGTCACCGATCTCAAAGCCCGCCCGCGTCGCTGGACCACCCTCCACCAGCGACCCAATGCTGGGCCGCAGCGGTGGGATGCCCAAAGTCAAACCCAAAGCTCGGGTTGGATCGGGCGCCTCCGCACCCCCTAGCCATCGGTCAATAGGCAGAGTGTATGTCTGCTGAAGATCAATCAGCGCACTGCCGACTGAAATATCAACGGTTCCGGTATCTCCTAGGCGTTTGAGTAACGCGAAACGAACATTCGATATGGTTTGCGTGCTCGTGCCGTCGACTGCGACTATTTCCTGACCCTGCATCAAGCCCACATAATGAGCCACGGACCCGGGCTCAACCGCTTCTATAACGGGTGCTATTCCAGTTTCACCCCGCAAAAATAAACCAAACAGGACCAAAATCGCCAGCAAGAAATTAGCCACTGGTCCGGCAGAAACAATCGCCAACTTATTTCGGACGGGTTGGGCGCTGAAGGACTCATGACGGTTTTGAGCCGTCACATCCTGACCTCCGTCTCGCTCATCCAGCATCTTTACATAACCACCTAGCGGAATAGCGCAGAGCGCAAACTCTGTCCCATGCCTATCTACCCGCATGGCAAGTGGACGACCAAAGCCAACAGCGAATCGCAAAACACGGACACCGCAACGACGAGCCACCCAGTAATGCCCATATTCATGAATGGTGACAAGGATTCCTAGCGTCACCAAAGCCATAACAATCGAAAACAACACCTGCATTGGTTGTTGAGACTCCCTACCCCGTCAACTCAGTCACATAAGTACCGGCAATGTCGCGTGCCACACTGTCGAGGTCTTGGACCTCACTAAGGTTCGATGGTTCAGCAAGATCGACTGTTTTTAGTGTGTGCTCGATCACCCTATCGATATCGGTGAAACGAACACGCTCGGAAAGAAACGCATCGACTACAATTTCATTGGCTGCACTGAACGCGCACATACCACCCGGCAACTCGATCGCCTCGTAGGCCAGACGCAGGCAGGGGAATGTTGAGAAATTCGGCGCCTCAAAGTCCAGCCGACCGACCTTCACCAGGTCTAGCACATCAACACCGGCATCAACTCGATCAGGCCATGACAGACTGTAGGCAATCGGTGTCCTCATGTCGGGTTGCCCCAATTGTGCAAGCACCGAACCGTCTACGTAGCGAATGAGCGAGTGCACAATGCTTTGAGGGTGAACTACAACCTCAATTTCTGAGGGTTTTCGATCGAAAAGCCAGCAGGCCTCCGCTAATTCAAGCCCCTTGTTAACCAAGGTCGCCGAATCAACCGAAATCTTACGGCCCATAGACCAGTTGGGGTGAGCACAGGCCTGATCTGGCGTCATCTCGGTCAGCTCAGAGCGACTCTTACCCCGGAAGGGCCCTCCCGATGCAGTCAAAAGAATCTTCTCGACACGCTCCATCTGAGGCCGTGCCCGCGCATCTGCAGGGAGGGACTGAAACATGGCGTTGTGCTCGCTGTCCACGGGCAGTAGTAGCGCGCCACCCTCGCGCACTGCGTCCATAAAAATACTGCCGGCACTGACGAGTGCCTCTTTGTTCGCCAGTAACAACCGTTTCCCCGCGCGCGCGGCCGCGAGCGTAGCGGACAAGCCCGCAAAACCAACAATCGCTGCCATCACCGTGTCGACATCCTCGGATTCAGCGAGAGCTATCATGGGCGCTTCACCCGCATGAACTTTTGTATCTACAACACCTGCCAGCCGGCGCTCAAGCTCAGCAGCAGCATCGGCATCAAACATCACCGCGTGCAGAGGATTGTGTTCAGTGCAGAGGGCAACCATTGCCTCTACGGATCGGTTAGCGGCCAGCGCATAGGCGCGATACTGCTCAGGATGACGGGCGATGACATCTAACGTGCTCAAACCAATTGAGCCCGTTGCACCCAGCACTAAAATGTTTTGCATTAAGCGTATCCGACCAAAATTAACGCAAGGGCGAAGAAGGGCGCTGCGCCACAGATACTGTCTAGACGATCGAGAAGCCCGCCGTGCCCCGGCAATAACGAACCCGAGTCCTTACACCCACTCTCGCGCTTAAACATGCTCACCGCCAGATCACCCAGCACCGATGACCCCCCGCAGAAAAGACTGATTAAGAAAACTTCGACCGGGTGGATGTGCGCATACTCTGGTGGCAGGAACCACCAGACGGTAGCACCCAAAATGAAGACAGCCAGCAACCCCCCCCACAGCCCCTCAATGGTTTTTGCCGGGCTGACGTCAGGCGCTAGCGGGTTCTTACCCCATGCATGACCAATAAAGTAGGCGCCGACATCTGCCACGGCCACGGTGAGCACAAACAAAATAACCAGAAGCCAACCATGCTGTAACCCCAGGAGAAACGTGAGCGACAGCCAACCCGCACCCAGAACGAAGATCCCCATGATGCTGCGCACCACAGAGGAGCGCCAAAGCACCGATAGTTTTGGGTAACTCAGGACGAGAAAAGCGGTTGCTAACCACGCAAAACAGGCAATGCCCAATACCGGGCGCATTGATACCGCATCAGAGGTGATATCGGGTGCATAGATACTCGTGTAATAGAGACAAACGCCGAGGAAGAGAGCCACGAGAAACGACCGTAGTAATCGCGATGACCACCCTGCCAGAGCCGCCCACTCCCAGGCTCCGGCTGCTGCAATAGCCAAAAAGAGCAGCGAGACAGACTCGGGCGATAGCTGCAGGAGCGCCAAAATAAGTCCACCGACCAGAAGCAAGGCCGTGTAAATGCGCTTCTCAAGCATCATGCTGAAGCCTCGGCGGGACGTCCGCCATAACGACGCTCTCTAGAAGAGAAATGGCTGATCGCCACATCGAGTTCGTCCACAGTGAAATCCGGCCATAGCGTATCGGTAAACCAGAGTTCAGCGTAGGCAAATTGCCAGAGCAGAAAATTAGACAGACGCCATTCGCCACCGGTTCGTATACACAGATCGGGGGCGGGCTGGTCCGCTAGTGACATGCGAGAACTGAGCAGCTGCTCATTGATATCGTCAGCATTGATGTGGCCATCGGCGACATCCTGCGCAAGAGAAGCGGCCGCCAAACTCACATCCCAGCGGCCGCCATAATCGAGAGCCAAGACCAGAGTCGACTCAGTATTGTGCTGAGTGGCCTCTTCCGACTGCTCCAAAAGCTTTGCAATTCTGGGGCTCAGTCGGTCACGCCGGCCAATAAATCGGATCCGGACGCCGTCTGCAGCTAACTCTTTTATTTCGCGACGGAGGTATCGCGATAGCAGAGCCATCAGCGCACGCACTTCGGTCTCAGGTCGCTGCCAATTCTCGCTTGAGAAGGCAAATAAGGTGAGGGTTTTTACGCCACGGTCACGGCAAGCGTACATAAGGGGTTTTACAACATCGGCACCCGCTCTATGGCCAATAGGTCCGGGAACACCACGTTTCTTCGCCCAACGGTTGTTGCCATCCATGATGATAGCGATATGCTGGGGGACCTTACCGGTGGTGTTGGCGGGAAGATTCACTCGGTCACTAAGCTCGTAATCAGATTTCCATCAAATCAGCTTCTTTGACACCCAGCGCAGCATCAACTTTCGCTACGTAAGTATCGGTCAGCTTCTGAATTTGGTCCTGGCCGCGACGCTCTTCGTCTTCCGAGATCTCTTTTTCTTTAACCAGATCTTTCAGCATGCCGTTGGCATCTCGTCGCGCATTCCGTATGGAAACACGCGCCGACTCAGCTTCCGCTCTCGCCTGTTTGATGTAGCCTTTGCGTGTCTCTTCAGTCAGCATCGGCATTGGAATGCGAATAACGTCACCTGCCGTCGATGGGTTGAGACCCAAGTCACTTTTCATAATGGCTTTTTCAACGTCAGGGGTGATGGACTTATCAAAGACGCTAACCGCTAACGTTCTAGCATCTTCAACGTTGATGCTGGCCATTTGCTTCAAGGGTGTTTCGGCCCCGTAATAGTCGATGCGGATGCCATCCAGAATACTGGGGTGTGCGCGGCCTGTTCTAATTTTATTGAAGTTCTGGCCCAGCGCCTCGAGCGACTTCTCCATGCGCTCTTCGGCATCTGCTTGTATGTCATCAATCATGTTTTTCTCCTGATTGATCCGTCACGCCCTGCCCCGAGCCCAATCAACGAATCAATGTCCCTTCGGACCCGCCCCTCACAATACTCAATAACGCGCCTTTCATCGACATATTAAAGACGCGAACCGGCATTTGGTGATCTCGGACTAAACAAATCGCGGTTAAATCCATAACACCCAACTTCTTATCCAGCACTTCGTCATAGGTCAACGCTTCATATTTGATCGCTGATGAATCCTTCATTGGGTCGGAGTTATAGACACCGTCTACTTTCGTCGCCTTCAGAACCACGTCCGCCTCTACCTCAATGCCTCTGAGACAGGCCGATGAGTCAGTGGTGAAAAAGGGATTACCTGTTCCCGCCGAGAAGATCACAACGTCACCCTGTGACATAGCGCGTATGGCCTTTCGGCGATCGTAATGATCGACGACCCCGCTCATTGGGATTGCCGACATGACTTGGGTCGCAATGTTTGAGCGCTCTAGAGCGTCGCGAAGTGCAAGCGCATTCATCACAGTGGCAAGCATTCCCATGTGATCGCCGGTGACTCGATCAAGTCCGGCCGATTGTAAGGCCGCACCTCGGAAGAGATTGCCCCCTCCCACGACAAGGCCCACCTGAACACCAATACCGACCAACTGGCCGATCTCCAGGGCCATCTGATCCAAAACCTTGGGATCTATGCCAAAGGATTCATCGCCCGTAAGGGCCTCACCGCTAAGCTTGAGTAATATGCGCTTATAAACTTTTTCAGTTGCCATCATCACTCCTCAGGAAAATGCGCCGCTGCGTATGATACAGCGGCACGGATCCATTAATTTCCTAATTGAGCAGCAACCTCTGCAGCAAAATCGACCTTCTCAACTTCGATGCCCTCGCCCACCTCAAATCGGGTGAAGCCAGCAATTGTGGCACCGGCCGCTTTAACCAATTTGCCAACGGTCGTATCGGGATCCTTAACAAAGGCTTGCTCTGTCAGACTATTTTCAGACAGATACTTGCGAACACGACCTTCGATCATCTTCTCAACGATTTCTGGTGGCTTGCCTGAGTCTGCAGCCTGCGCCGCGTAGATCTCTCGCTCTTTTCGCAATAGCTCTTCGGGCATGTCCGCAGGTGACACAACAGCGGGATTCACAGCTGCAACGTGCATGGCGACATCTTTTGCCAGTTCCTCGTCACCACCGGCCAGCTCAACCAAAACCGCGATGCGGTTGTTACCGTGAACATAACCGCCGACAACGCCGTCCGTAGCTGAAACGACGCCAATACGGCGCACAGAAATATTCTCGCCAATCTTTTGAACCAACGCCTGACGAGCATCCTCAATATCATCGCCAGCGACTGCGGCAACGTCATCGGTTTGAAGCCCTACCGCCTTGTCCATGACCTGCGCTACGAATCCAGCAAAGTTCTCGTCGCGCGCCACGAAGTCAGTCTCACTGTTCACTTCACCAATTACACCTGATTTGCCGTCTACAGCAATACGAATTGCCACTACACCATCGGCGGCTGTTCGGCCCGCTTTCTTTGCAGCCTTCATGCCGCTCGACTTTCGCAGCTCCTCAATAGCTACTTCAACATCACCACCGGCAGCAGCCAATGCTTTTTTGCATTCGAGCAAACCAAGACCGGTTCGTTCACGCAATTCCTTAACTAATGCAGCAGACATTTGTCCCACCCTCTATAACGTCTAGATAACTGTCCCCAACGGGGAGTATTCATTTAAAAAAAAGCCGCGCGAAGCGCGGCCCGTTGTTTGAGATTATTCCGCGTCGCCCGTTTCTTCTGGCGCCGCTTCCGTTTCTGCGGCCTCAGCTTCGACCACTTCAACAAACTCATCGACGACAGGAGCCTCAGTCGATGCACCTTTGCCTGCCATGACCGCATCAGCAACCGCTGTGACATACAGTTTGATGGCTCGGATGGCGTCATCGTTACCGGGGATAACGTAGTCAACGCCGTCGGGATTGCTGTTGGTGTCGACAATGCCGATGACAGGAATACCCAGCTTGTTCGCCTCGGTGATCGCAATACGCTCGTGGTCAACATCAACCACGAACAGCGCATCTGGCAAGCCGCCCATATCTTTTATACCGCCAATAGAACGATCAAGCTTGTCTTTGCTGCGACTCCGCATCAGCGCTTCTTTCTTTGTGAGCTTCGCAAAGGTACCGTCTTGCTCCTGCGCCTCAAGATCACGCAAGCGCTTAATCGAGGAGCGAATGGTCTTATAGTTGGTCAGCATACCGCCGAGCCAGCGGTGGCTGACGTATGGCATACCGCAACGTGTGGCGTGCTCTTCAATGATCTTGCCCGCAGCGCGCTTGGTGCCAACGAACATGATCTGATTTTTGTTTTCAGCCAACCGGCGAACGAAACCCAGGGCGTCATTGAACGCAGGAACAGTGTGCTCGAGGTTGATGATGTGAATTTTGTTGCGCGCGCCGAAAATGTATTGATCCATTTTCGGATTCCAGAAGCGAGTTTGGTGGCCAAAGTGCGCGCCGGCCTGCAACAACTCGCGCATGCTTACTTGTGTCATAACTTTTCTCTAAGTTGGGTTTACCTTCCGCTCTCCCAAGATGTCCAACTGGTTTCCCAGCACCCGGCATCTTGTGCACAGAGAGCGTGCTTTTAAACTCCCATCACTTGCGGAAGCGGCGCGTTTTATACCACAGGTGACACCCGGCCTGAAGCCTTTCGCTGTAATATCTGCCTCGTAGTGCGGTAAACTACCGAATTAACCTCTTTTAAAAGCAACAGTCTGGAAAGGTAGACGTGAGCGCCGTATCAATCAAAACCGACAATGACATCGCTGGGATGCGTGAGGCGGGACGACTCGCCGCTGAAGTACTGGAGATGGTTGAGCCCCTTGTAGAGCCTGGCATTTCAACCGGGGAGCTTGATCGGATTTGTCATGACCACATTGTCAACGTGCAAAAAGCGATTCCCGCACCACTCAACTACAAGGGTTTTCCCAAGTCTATTTGTACTTCGGTGAACGACGTCATCTGCCACGGCATTCCGTCGGACACTAAGGTCTTGAAACAAGGCGACATCATCAACATCGATGTCACGGTCATCAAAGATGGGTGGCATGGCGATACCAGCATCATGGTGCCCGTGGGAAAGGTCGCTCCGCACGCAGAGCGGCTTATGAAAGTCACTCAAGAGTGCCTATACAAGGGACTCACTTTGGTCAAACCGGGAGCGCGTCTGGGTGATATTGGGCAGGTCATACAGCAATACGCGGAGTCCTCTTACTACTCGGTGGTGAGAGAGTACTGCGGTCACGGCATTGGAAAGGTATTTCATGAGGAGCCGCAGGTTCTGCATTACGGCCGTTCCGGCACCGGCATGGTGCTTGAAAAAGGGATGACATTCACGATCGAGCCCATGATCAACGCGGGTAAGCGACATACCAAGCTGAATACCCGTGACGGCTGGACCGTGACCACGCGAGACGGACGACTCTCCGCACAATGGGAGCATACAATCGCTGTCACTGACGATGGTTGCGAAGTACTTACCCGGCGATTAAATGAGAACCTGCCCTTCTGACGATTCGCCGCTCGTGTGTTGACCACGAGTTGGCTCCGAAAACACGACTTTACCGTAATTACAGTCACTTATTGACGTAACCATCACGCCATGAATTCAAAAGCGCTGACAACTTTGGTTTCACAGCTTCGCCGCGATCTCGGCGAAACCGCGGGTGGTATTGGCCAACAGTTCAATCCCAGCGCGCCTGTCACACGTTTGCTGGAACAGCGTTGTGCAGCCGTAGATCAGACCCTGACCCAGCTCTGGCTTGCCTGCGATCTAGACGAAACTAACACCGCGCTCATTGCTGTCGGTGGCTACGGCCGCGGCGAACTCTTCCCAAGTTCCGATGTCGATGTACTCATACTGCTTGGCCAGCTTGATAACAGTGTTGATGCGCAATTAAGTGTCTTTGTGAGTTCGCTGTGGGATCTCGGATTGAAGATTGGGCACAGCGTTCGTTCGATCGATGAATGTCTAGCGCTGGCCGCAGACGACATCACTGTCATGACGACACTCTTGGAAACGCGTCTCCTCACAGGTACTGCGACGATATACGACATGCTTCTAAGCGAATTGGATAAGCGAAATATTTGGAAGAGCGACGCTTTTTACACGGCAAAACTCGAGGAGCAGACCCAGCGCCACGAGAAGTATGGACTCACGGGATACAGCCTTGAACCCAACGTGAAGTCTTCACCAGGCGGGCTGCGGGACATACAGGTCATCGGATGGATTGCGAAGCGGCATTTCGGTACTGCCTTGGAGCAGCTGCCGACAGGAGACTTTCTCACCGAGCAGGAGCTCGACTTACTGATGAGTGGTCAGGACTACCTTAGTCGAGTCCGCTTCGCCTTACATCATTTGACCGGTCGAGACGAGGACCGCCTGTTGTTCGAGCATCAGCAGACGCTCGCTCGCCGATGGGGATTTGAAGATGAGGGTAAATTAGCCGTCGAGCAGTTCATGCAAGCCTACTTCCGAAATGTTCAGGCGGTGTCTCACGTATCGGCATTGTTGATCGATATCTATCAGAAAACGCTGCTGCAGGCGGAGGCATCTTCTTCAACTGTGATCGACGAGGACTTCGAGCTCATCGACGATCGTATATCAGCGCGACACGCTGCGGTATTTACGCAGAACCCCTCCAATCTACTCCGGTTGTTTGTCGTCATTGGGCGAGATAAACGAATCAAAAGAATCGACCCCCAAACCACCCGACTATTGCGAGCATCGGCAGGCCTCATTGATGAGACCTATCGTGATGACCCCATCAATCGACGTCTTTTCCGCGATGTGTTGTCGTCACCCTTCTCCATGACCAAGCAGTTACGGCGAATGCTTCGTCACGGCGTTCTCGGGCGTTATTTACCCGAGTTCGAGAAAATTGTGGGGCAGATGCAGTTCGATATGTTCCACACCTACACCGTTGATGCGCACACAATGCAGGTCATTGCCAATAGCCGGCGATTCCTCAGAGCGGACTACACTGACCGGTTTCCTGTGACCACGCGAATTGCGCAGCGATTGAGAAACCCGCTGCTGCTGTTTGTTGCGGCGCTTTACCACGATATTGGAAAGGGAAGAGGCGGCGATCACTCTGAACTTGGTGCGGTAGATGCGCGATTGTTTTGTGAACGCCACTTCTTTGATGAACCCGATACCGAGCTTGTCGTTTGGCTGGTGAAGAATCACCTGTTCATGAGCTCATTCTCTCAAAAAAGGGACATTTCGGATCCGCGCGAAATTCAGCGTTTTGCAGAGCACATGTCGACCGAGGAGCGCCTCGATTACTTGTGTACGCTGACCGTTGCGGACATTAACGGAACCAACCCCGAGCTTTGGAATGCATGGCGTAGCTCTCTATTACGTCATTTATACACCGAGACTCGACGAGCCTTGAGACGCGGCCTCGCCAACCCGCTGGTGCGCGAGGACGTCATTGCCGCCACCAAAAAGGCGGCGGCACATCTCCTCGAGTTCCGAGGCTTCCTCGGTGACGAACTCGACTCCATCTGGGCAGCTCGAGGTAATGACTACTTTTTGCGGGAGCGACCTGAGGACATTGCCTGGCACACCGAGGCAATCGCCGATTTTGAAAGCGATGGTGCGCCGCTGATACTGCTCAAGCAGTCATCAGAGTCGTTGATCGCCAACGCGACCCAGATTTTTGTGCACACTGCGAATACCTCGAACGTATTCTCTCGAGTCTGCGCGGCGTTAGACCTCCTAGATCTCAGTATCAACGATGCCCGTATTTACTCTGGGACTGATGGCGCAACGCTCGATACGTTCTTCGTATTAAAAGCCGATGGTAGCCCGGTTGATAGCGACCCCGACACACTGCATCTTATTGAAACAGCCATCTTTAAGGCGCTAACAGCGACATCGATAAGCACGAATCAGCAGCGTATTACCCGAACCTTGCGATCATTCTTATCACCGACCGAAATCAAATTTATTGAGGATGAAGGACGCAACCTGACGATTATGGAAATCAGCTCTCCCGATAGGCCTGGCTTGTTGGCTCAGATTGGTCAGATTCTGGATCGTAGCGATATCGCAATCCAAGCGGCGAAGATTCAAACCTTGGGCGAGCGTGTGGAGGATGTATTTTTCCTCACCAATTCAGATGGAAATCGTCTAGACGACGACGCGACCTGCGAAGACTTGCGCATCGAACTCTGTGAGGCTCTGGATAAGGACATTGCCGCGTGAACCCAGGTATGCAAACACTTCACCCCTATCCGTTCGAGAAGCTTGCCGATCTGACTCGCGATGTAATACCCAGCGATCTACCTCGAATCGCGTTAACCATAGGCGAGCCGAAGCACCAACCGCCCGCACATGTTCTCGAGGCACTGGTATCGTCTATCGAAGAGCTGTCCAAATACCCAACCATTATTGGCGTTGCGGAGCTTAGAGAAACCGTCGCGCGATGGGTAGAGCAGCGCTTTGGCACACGAGCGCTGGATCCAAGCAGCGAGGTCTTGCCGGTTAATGGCACTCGCGAGGGCCTATTTGCCATTGCTCAAGCACTGGTCACACCGGGGCGAGAAGGTGCTGTAGTCATCCCCAATCCGTTTTATCAAATTTACGAGGGCGCTGCCCTCTTAGCGGGCGTGCAGCCAACACTGATTGCTTCAGACCATTCGACTGGTTTTTTAGCGAACTACCGAAACCTATCGGAAGACGATTGGGAAGACTGTCAAATGCTTTTCCTTTGTACCCCGGGAAATCCGTCGGGAGCCGTCATTCCCGAGAGGGAGCTTCATTGGCTGATCCAAAAAGCGATAGAACACGATGTAATTCTGATTAGTGACGAGTGCTACAGCGAACTCTATTACGACGAGGCAGCACCACCCGTCGGACTGCTCCAAGCGGCAGAGAGCCTCGGAAACTCCGACTTTAAGCAGTGCTTGGCTTTCCACAGTCTATCTAAGCGCTCAAATTTACCCGGCCTTCGCTCAGGATTCGTTGCTGGTGATACGGCGTTGATTCGGGAGTTTCGTCGCTACCGGACCTATCATGGCTGTGCCATGCCGATACACCATCAGCTAGCCAGTATTGCAGCATGGTCGGACGAGGCTCACGTCGTGAAAAACAGAGCGCTCTACAGGGCGAAGTTCGACTCGGTCAATGATGTGCTAGCGCCTGTCTTAAACACCTGCATTCCCGAAGCTGGATTTTACCTGTGGCCGAAGACGCCAACCAGTGACACCGAATTTGCACGCACCCTACTCGAGCAAACCAATGTGGCTGTACTTCCCGGCAGCTACCTTGGCAGAGAGGTGGACAGCCGCAATCCGGGTAGAGATCATGTGCGAATGGCACTCGTCGCCACTCACCAAGAAACGCTTGAGGCTGCTGAACGAATTGCTCATTTTATGGGGCGCGGTTAAAAGCTGATGCCACGGAATCTACTCAAAGCTGAGCGTATTGAATTCATCGACCGTCGACTCGATGAGCTTTACCCCGATCCCCCTGTACCGCTCGATCATCAGGATCCTTTCACCCTGCTTGTGGCGGTGCTTTTAAGTGCTCAATGCACTGATGAACGAGTTAACCAGGTCACACCCTCGTTGTTCGAGCTTGCGGACAATCCCTTCGATATGGCGGGACACAGTGCCGATGCAATCCGTGAGATCATTAAGCCCTGCGGTCTCTCGCCCCAGAAATCAAAAGCGATTCGCCGTTTGAGTGAAATTTTGATTGAGGAGCACGATGGTGAGGTACCGCGGGACTTCGAGGCACTCGAGCGACTTCCGGGGGTTGGCCATAAAACGGCCAGTGTTGTCATGGCGCAGTCCTTCGGTGTACCCAGCTTCCCTGTAGATACGCACATTCACCGACTCGCTCAACGCTGGGGACTTACGCGTGGGCGCAATGTCGTCGAAACCGAGCGTGACCTCAAAAGGGTGTTTCGCAAAGACCGCTGGAATGACTTGCACCTTCAGATCATTTTTTATGGACGAGAATTTTGCACGGCGCGCGGGTGTAACGGTCTGGTCTGTGAAATCTGCACCACCTGTTACCCGGATCGTAAGCATCCCAAAAAAGTGAACAAACCTTGACCCTTAGGACCTTCGTATGACCGCAAATCTGTACGGCATTCCAACCTGCGACACGGTTCGCAAAGCACGCAAGTGGCTTACCGAAAATGGCATCGATTATGAGTTTATTGACGTGAGAGAAAACACGCCTCCTAAATCCCAGATAGATCACTGGGTCGCGTCGTTGGGTGCCTCTAAAATGGTGAACAAGCGAAGTACCACCTGGAAGAAGTTATCTGACACGGATCGTGCCGAAGCTGAGAGCGGTGATATAACGGCGCTACTACTGGCCAATCCAACGTTAATAAAGCGCCCGGTACTTGAGTATGGGGACGTCCTCGATGTTGGATTCAGTGTCGACGCTTACACCCACTATTTTAAGCAATAACCCTAGAGTTAGGAGATAAATACATGGCGGATACGCTCCATGGTTTTGGCTTGGGTGTCGCCTCAAAGAATAGTCGAGGTGAGATTCTGGATGTTTATTACCCTGCACCTCTGGCAACCATCTCGGGAGAGCTGGCTTCGGCTCTCGACGGCGTAAGCGGTGAGATTGATGCCGCTGCAACCCGATCACTGGCAACTGATCTCAAAGCAGCAGGACATGCGCCACTGGCGGCTGTTGCCGAGAAAATAGCCGGCGCGGATAAGGCGATCTTTGCCTCTTCTCAAGCAGACAACGCACCGCCAACATCGGTGGGCGATGCCTATCTCAAACTTCACCTGCTCTCTCACCGTCTAGTAAAGCCACATGGGACGGATCTATCCGGCATCTTCGCCCTGCTACCCAATGTGGCGTGGACCGATGAGGGAGCAATCGACTTGGACGAACTACCCGACCGGCAATTGACAGCGCGACTGTCCGGGAAGACATTGGAAGTATCGAGCGTCGATAAATTCCCGAAGATGACCAATTACGTTGTACCCGCGGGTGTACGGATCGCTCACAGCGCGCGCGTGCGATTAGGTGCCTATCTGGGTGCAGGCACGACGGTGATGCATGAGGGATTTATCAATTTCAATGCAGGTACCGAAGGACCTGGTATGGTGGAAGGCCGGATTTCCGCTGGCGTGATGGTGGGTGAAGGCTCTGATTTGGGGGGCGGATGCTCAACCATGGGCACCTTGTCCGGTGGTGGCAACATCACTATTTCCGTAGGTGAAGAGTGCCTCATTGGGGCCAACGCGGGCCTGGGTATACCTCTGGGAGACCGATGTACGGTCGAAGCAGGGCTTTTCGTGACGGCAGGAACTAAGGTGGCAGTGCTGGATGATGCCCGAAAGATTGTTGAGACCGTGGCGGCGCGAGACTTGGCAGGACGGTCTGACCTTTTGTTCCGACGTAACTCACTCTCAGGTTCGGTAGAATGCCTCACCAACAAAACTGCCATCGAATTGAACGAACGTTTGCATGCCAACAATTGATACCGAACACGCAGCCATCACGCTGACAAAAGAGCTCATCAAGCGACAGTCAGTGACGCCAGAGGACGATGGCTGTCAGCCTTTGATGGCCGAGAGGCTTGAAAAACTTGGGTTCACCTGCGAGTCGCTACCTGCGGCAGAAGTCCTCAACCTCTGGGCGACGCGTGGCTCCGATGGTCCTACTCTCGTTTTCGCGGGTCATACTGACGTGGTGCCACCCGGCCCGCTAAAGCAGTGGGACAGTGATCCCTTTGTCCCAACAGAGAGGGACGGATTGTTGTTCGGCCGAGGGGCTGCTGATATGAAAGCAAGCTTGGCTGCGATGGTGGTCGCTACCGAATCGTTCGTCACTCGTCACCCGGATCACAAAGGACGTATTGGGTATCTGATTACCGCGGATGAAGAGGGACCAGCAGTACACGGTACGCGTTATGTGGTCGACACGCTGACGTCGCGTGGCGAGACCATCGACTGGTGTGTGGTCGGCGAGCCCTCGAGCACGGCAACATTGGGAGATATCGTCAAAAACGGACGACGCGGTTCTATCAATGCCACGCTGATCATCAAAGGCCAGCAAGGCCACGTTGCCTACCCACATCTTGCCGACAATCCCATGCACAAGGCATTTTCCGTCTTGAACCAACTGTGTGACATCGAATGGGATAAGGGTAATGAATTTTTCGATTCTACCCGACTTCAGTTTTCGAACATTCAGTCCGGCACGGGCGCCACTAATGTCATACCCGGTGAACTCACCGCGGTGTTTAACTTGCGCTTCTCAACGGAAACCAATGCTGAGGCGATCAAATCGCAATGCGAAGCGGTTCTGTATGACAGCGGCGTCGACTATGAGATCGATTGGCAACTCAGCGGTAATCCGTTTTTGACCGAGCCCGGCGACTTGGTTGATGCAGTGCGCGAGAGTATTGCCGAAACCACCGGTGTTACTGCGACCTTGAGCACAGGTGGCGGTACATCAGATGGGCGTTTCATTGCGACCATGGGCAGCCAAATCATAGAGCTAGGCCCTATCAATGCGTCAATCCATCAGCGAAACGAGCATGTGTTGATCGATGACATTCCAAAGCTTGCCCGTATCTACGAGGGCATTATGGAACGACTGCTCACCTAGATTTGATCCGCCTTGCGCTAGATCTGTTTCGTCGAAAGAAAGTCGAAATGGGCACTAGGGGCCGCTGCCCTGAGACCCTCAATCAAAACGCGAAAATAGGCTTCCGATGCATCGCTCCATACATCGGCCACCGAAGGCCTGAGAAATACCCACCGGAGCTCGGGATTTAACGACAGCGCTGCTTCTAGAATCCTCGTGATCCCAACAACTTGTGCGCTTAAGTAATCAGAGGCACTTCGTGTATCACCGGTGTCACTGGTAACGAATTCAAAAGCCTGCAATTCACAAAGTATTCGCGTGGGTGGGTCGTTCTGCCGAAGCCAGTCAAGCAATCTTGACTGGCCCTCCACTGACCCCAGCTCCAGCTGGAGCGAAGTCAATACTGGCTCAGTCAACGCGGTGGTCAAACGGGTCACCTGAACTACCCCTCCGTCAGTGGCAGTCAGTTGCAACATCAACTCCGACGACAGTTTGTCTCCGACGTATAAACAGCGCTGGGTCACCTGCCATTCCCCTCTGGTTTCACCATGACGTCAAAGCGAACCGTTTTACCCGTGATGCTGTGAGAGGGCTTAACAGTCCCCAGTACCGGCGCTTTGACGGGCCGCTTGATCACAACTCGCTCAACTGGCTGAGCCATCGCCCATACCACTAAATCCTCAGGAGCGTTTGCCACTGAACTATGCGCATGAAGCGCCTGAACAGTGGCCAAGTCCTTCTTCACCGCAGCGGTTTTGCCACGCTCAGGAAACATGGGGTCAATGTAAATCACATCAAAGCCCTCAACCGCTTGCTGACGGCTATCCCCGCGAAGTACGCGCATACGACTTACCGCCTCAACCACTTTGTCGTTGGCGCTCATAAGCGCTAACTCGCGCGCCTGTTCCAGGAGATAACACAGAGGCGCTGACTGTTCTGACAGAGTGACCGAACAACCGAGGTCTGCCAGTACAAAAGCGTCGCGTCCCAACCCAGCGGTTGCATCAAATACTTTAGGCCGCTTATCACCCTTCACACCAATCGCACGACCCAATGGCTCGTTGTGCCCGGATTTTCGGCGATAGACCATGTCAGCGGCGGAAAAGTCGATGTAAACCGGTCCCAATCGAGGGCTTTGCAACCGTTGAAGCCACGAACGATCCGTATCGATGACCAACGCAACACCGTAATCCAGATCATCTGCGATGGCAACAAACTCGAGATTCAGCGTCTCTGCCACTGACTTCGCCCGTGCTTGAACTCCCCTAGACGCCGCTGCGACAACACAACTCACTAGCTTTTTCTCATGCCTAATGCCAGCGGTAAACCTTCTAACTCGATAGCAAAGCCAACGTTGTGCGCCCCCTGACTCATACCATGTTTGTCGGTCACCTCAATTAACCGCTCCTCAATGAGTTGCCGGATAAAGTCCTCATTGTTTTGGCCCTCGCCCGAGGGATGATTGGGCGACGTAAAGTTACCGAGAAAATAGTGCGGAACAACGATAGTTAGCAGGCCATTGGGGTCAAACGCCCAACAAAGAACAATGCTTTGGCCGAGTCGCCATTGCTTTTTCAATGTTGCCTCTAGCTGATCCAACGCCATGGTTTCTCACCTGCTTACTAAAACGGCGAAATGCGCCTGTCCCGCGACACATACCTCGAACTGAAACGCTTCCTCTGGCATTATACCGTCTCAGCACACGGACTTCGTCATGCTTCCGATTTTGTACCTATCGCAGACTCTTTTAAGCGTCACCAAGTGTTGGTGCGCTGGCTATCGGCTTATTTTCTCGGTGCTACTAGCGGGCGGATTGGCGGGCTGTGGGAATCTCGACCAGTACGACATCACGCTGAACGATCGGACGCTTTACACGCCCAGGGATTTGTTTGAGGACTACTACCTTCCCGACGTCGCGTTGAGTAATTGCGTCACTCAGGCCATAGAAGATGGTCAGGTATACGTGGCAGGGGGCTTGGACGTGCTCAACTGTTCAGATGCAGGGATCGAATCCTTGTCGGGTCTTTCTCGCTTTAGTGGGCTCAAACGTCTGAAGGTGACGGACAACAATATTCGCAACCTTGTCGAGCTTTCGAAGCTGACGCAACTCGAAGAGCTGCGACTCGATGGCAATAACATCGTGGATATGGTGCCTCTGACCGTTCTCACAAGCTTGAATCTTGTCTCACTTGAAGACAATCCAGCATTGCAGTGTCACAGCCTCGTCCGCTTCCGCGGCGGGGTCGAGGTTATTGTACCGGAGCATTGCTCGCCGTGACCTACTGGATTTATCGCGCGATTGCCGCGCTTCCGCTTTCGATTTCCTATCGACTTGCGCGAGTTCTCGCATGGCTTGCTGAGCGTGTGTTCAAGTATCGAGTTAACACGGTCGATCAAAACCTGAGGCGCTCCTTTCCCAATCAGTCCGAGGCTTGGTACGCGACAACCAGACGCAGCTTCTACCAACAATTCGCCGATGTGACCGTTGAGGCCATGTATGCCTGGCGCATGCCTCGGAGCGAGCTAGAGAAACGAGTGACCATCGCCGGCTGGGAGCCATTGGTCTCATCGGACAATGAATCACCTAAACCCGGTATCTTGTTATCGATCCATCACAACAACTGGGAGTGGCTAACACAACGTGCGAGTGCAGCGGCAACCGCACCGCTAGATGGTGTTTACAAGCCGTTGCATGACCGTGGCGCCGATCGCTTTGCGCTGGAGTCGAGAGGTAAATGGGGTGCAACGTTGGTCACAATGAAAGGTGTCAGTCGGCACGTACTAAAGAATCGACGCACTCCAAGAGTCTTGGCCTTACTTGCCGATCAGTCGCCCGGGAAACGTCAGACAATTCATTGGACGCAATTCCTGAACCAAACCACCGCGTTCTTCATGGGACCCGCGACCTTAGCCCGTCTCACAAAATATCCGGTGTACTTTGCGCGGACACAACGATTATCTCAGGGCCACTACCACGCTGAACTCCTGACAATCTGTGCAGAGCCCGGCACGATGAGCGAAAGCGAACTCATCGAGAAATACGTTGCCTTAGCTGAAGAGACGATTCGCCTGCAGCCAGAGAGCTACCTTTGGACTAATCGACGATGGAAGCTAGAGCCGCCTCAAGCTACCTTGGAGACGGCACCGGACGCGTCAGAGGAAATCCAATCAAAGCCTTGACTTTGCGTCGCGTAGATCACATTCATCTCGGTGCGCTGAATAAGCGGACCTAATAAAGTCGAGACCGCTTCGACCGAATTATTCTGCTCGGAAATATGCCCGGCGATGACCGTACCGGGAACAGACTCCCCCATTGCCTCGAGCATCCCAAGCGCCTGATCGTTGTTGAGGTGTCCAAAGTCACCCGACACTCGACGCTTCAGTGCAACCGGATAGGGGCCACGCCGGAGCATCGCGAGGTCATGGTTAAACTCGAGCAACAGCAGGTCACAGCCCTCATAGGCGCGCTGCACATGCGGTGACACCATGCCCAAGTCCGTCAGGACGCCTATGCGCCGCGCCGCGTGTTTGAATACGTATTGAACCGGTTCTTTCGCATCGTGCGGCACCGTGATCGCCGAAACTTCAATATCGCCAATGACAAATTCCGAGTCACTCTCTATCTCAACGATGGTTCGGGCTCCCTCTAATTTGCCCGACGTCAGCGTCCCGTGAGTCGCATAAATAGGAGCGCCAGCTGCTCTCGATACAGCGGCAACACCACCTATGTGGTCCGAGTGCTCGTGGGTGACCAAAATGGCATCGATATCAGCGACGTCAACATTGATTTGATCAAGACGGGATAGCATCTCTCGTGCGGGGAAGCCGCAATCTATGAGTAGCGTCGTCTCTTCACTGGCGACGAGTGTCGCATTTCCCTTGCTGCCTGAGCCAACCGATGCGACTCGAAGCATTACGTGATATTGCCCTGCAGCAGAGTCAGAAGGCCTTGTTGTTCCAACTGTCCGATGGGCTGACCGTCCGATCCAAGGATGTGAATCGTGACCTGCGAGGTGTCTTCCGTGTTCAGTTGCACTTGAAACTCCTGACCAATCAACGGATCGTCGCTGTCACTGCCACCAAGCCAGCTAAACCAGCCACCGTCTTCTTCGCCTTCAGGGCCAAGGTATGTGACATAGAACAAACCCGCGCTGCGGTTCTTATCGTCCAATCGGAAGCCCGCGTCGGTAAAGCCCTTCTCGGTTGCCGCCCAGGCACGATTAAATGGCAAATCCAGCCGCAATCGAGCACCGCTGGTTGACTCCTCCATTGCGATACGTCCGGCACCGGTCATCGCTTGCTCAGCCATCATGGACACAGGCGCTGCCTCGGCGCTGTTAGCAATGAACTGAGCAATATTGCGCAGCATGGTCTGCTCGAGCTCCGCATCATCAGAGTTCTGTGGCCAGCTTGTAAGATCTAGATCCTTGGCAACGTTCTGTTGCAATACGTGCAACTCGGAGGTGTTTCGCTGTACACCCGAATCGACCCTAAAGCGGAAACGCGATTCGAGACTTTTGTTCTCAAGCATCACAAAAGCGGTGTCGATTAATCCACCGGAGGCGTCGACACTGGCGACATCGATACCGCTACTGACCAAGAAGGCCCGCACCTGCGGCCAGAGCTGGCCCGGCGCGACATTGACCACAGCCCAGCTGCTCTCACCTAGACGCTGCAAACGAACGGCATCCAATTGGGAGCCGGCAGTCAAGGGCGCTGGACGAGGCGCCTTGCCAGTGACAGGAATCGCAAGATTCACTGCTACCTCGGGAATAGGATAGGCCTGCTGAATAGCACCGGAATCCAAATCATCGGGCACAGTGATCGCATCGGCCTCAATGGCATTCTCGTAATCACCGGATAACTCGGATTCTGTCTCCCACGGGATGACCTTGCTGGTATTAGGCAGCAGGCTGCAACCTGACAAGCCAACCACAGCAATAAAAAGTACCAGTGTCTTTAGTTTAAACATTCCTCAATCGCCTTTGTCACTTCCCCCTGAAACTGCGCTGACAATGGCGTGAGCGGCAATCTCATGGTGGGCTCAATCAGCCCCATATAACCCATAGCATACTTGACCGGAATGGGATTTGGTTCAAGGAACAATGTTTGATGTAGTCGCTGAACTTTTTGATCGACAGCACGCGCAGCAGAAACATCACCCGCTAATGCCAAGCGACACATCTCAGCCATTTCTGCGGGCGCCACATTGGCTGTAACTGAAATACATCCCTTAGCACCAGCCTCAAGCAAATCGCAGGTAGTGCCATCGTCGCCCGAGTAAACAGCAAACCCCTCGGGCAGGGACTGGATAAGTGCGGCACCGCGATCAATATCACCTGTAGCATCCTTCAAGCCAACGATATTCTCAATTTGACTGAGACGCAGAATAGTGTCGTTCGCAAGGTCGCAGCCAGTCCGCGAGGGCACGTTGTAGAGGATGATAGGAAGATTGATCGCACCTGCTACCGCCGAGAAGTGCCGAAACATCCCCTCCTGCGTCGGCCGGTTGTAATACGGAGTCACCAACAAGGCACAGTCTGCACCGGCTTCTGCTGCCGCCACGGTCAGTTCTACAGCCTCCAATGTCGAGTTGGACCCTGTGCCAGCCATGATGGGGATGCGCCCGCCTGCATGACTGACGCCGAATCGAATCACTTCTCTATGCTCTGGGTGACTCAGCGTCGATGCTTCACCGGTTGTGCCCACTAATCCCAGTGCCGCAGTTCCGTTTTCGATATGAAAATCAATGAGCCGCTCTAACGTCCGCCAGTCAACATCACCGGAATCGGTCATAGGTGTTACCAGCGCGACTATGCTTCCGGTTATCATCGGGATACTCCAGCGACGGGAAAATTCCAGGTGAGGGTCAACATGATCGCGCAATTATCCATTTCGAGAGCAGTTTCACAACCGGAATTACGCAACCTGCGACAGCTGATTGTGGTGTTTGTTCTCTTTGTGACTAGTCTGACCGCGTCGACCGCCCTGAGTTCAGAACTTGAGCTCCAAATTCGCCCGCTCAGCGCCATCGATAAGCACTACATGGCGGAGCAGCGGCAGACCGTCGAGGGTCTTGCCAATCGTCTTGGAAGACGCCTCTCTGGGGTTACCGAGCGGGATCTCGAAACGCTTCAGAGAATTATCGACCTGCGCTGGGTCGATAGTGAAGATGTTCAAACTCAACAGGCGATGGGTATTGTTTTTGGCGACTTATTGGCCGGTGAGCTTGATTTTCACTGGGTGGTTTATCGCGATCGCGCGGGCAGGTCGCGCGCACTTCGGTACCGCGATCAAGAGATCTATGTCTTCCCGGTAACCATGCTATCTCGGCGACTTTCGGCGAGTGCCCCACTATCGGTGAGTGACTTATTTGACGAACAATTGAATCTACAACGTCAGAAACTTCCGGGCGCTCGTTGGATGCCACAATCTTAGCTAGTACACAGAGTAAGCGGGGACAGAAATAGCTCTGATCAAAGAGCGTCCCGGTTTGGAAAAGAAAAGTCTCGCTGGTACGTAATCACACCATCAACCCACATTGCCCGGTGTCTGGCACCCTCAAAAGATCGATTACCAGATTCGTAGCCCGCATCTCCCGGATACAACATCACGACGTCGTCTGGACCGTCGGCGCAGACCTTGGGGAAAAAATAGGGTGGGATCCGCCTACGCGCGGTAGCAACTGCCGCATCTACTGACCGATGCTGAGATAAGTCGACCAAACTCACGACGGTCGGGGGCGGTAGCCGCAGTTTGCCCGCTTTATGTTCAGCCACCGCGTCCTCGGGATGCACCCAGCGAGCTTCAACCATTTCCTCACCGTCAACACTCACCGAGGCACCCTCGGGTAACTCAGCAACGAAAAACCAGGTCGCAAAACGGCGCTTCATTCCTGCCGGTGTGAGCCAGTGAGAAAAATGTGTCAGCGCCGCAACCCCAAGTAGAACATCCGCCTCTTCTTCTAACTCGCGAACCGCTGCTGCCTTTACCCGTTCAAACTCAGAGGTCCCGTGGTCATCCTCATCGACCTTACCGCCCGGGAACATCCATACATCAGCCATGTTTCGGGCGTCGGAATTTCGCTTGAGCAAAAGGACCTCTGGCCCTAAGGCAGAAGGACGCAACAAGAGGACCGTCGACGCTAGGACGGCGCCATCACGCTCGACGAGCGATAACGATCCATCAATAGCCATAGTTGCAGTCTAAGCACTGCAGATAGACGTGCTTGGGATCTTTCAACTGCGTCATCATCAATGGCTCATGCATGGGTGCCAACCAAGACATGGCGGATCCCAGCGCTTTCGGCAGTGACACACCAAAACTATCGCCCAACTCCTCTAGCAATAACTGCTGAGGGGTTATCGGTGTGCCAAAGCGCTCGGCATCGTAATCCTCCACCTGGGCAAGCGCCGCAGCTGAGGCAATGGCGTCGTCAAGACTGCCCAGCTGATCGACTAGACCAATCTCCTTGGCTTGACGCCCAATCCAGACCTTTCCTCCTGCGATCGAATCGACCTCTTCCACCGTCATATGTCGCGCAGTGGCAACCAAGCTCAGGAACTCTCTATAGATTCCGTCAACAACCGCCTGGAAAATCCGCTCCGAGTTCTCATCGAGTGGACGAGAGGGGTCTAAACTGCCTGCCATCGTTGTCGTACCAACGCCGTCTACCGTAGCGCCAACGTAATCGAACAGACCTTCAAAGGTTGGAAACGCCGAGAAGACACCAATGCTGCCTGTAATGGTCGATGGCATCGCCCAGATCTCATCAGCAGCTGCCGCAATCCAGTAACCCCCCGACGCGGCGGCACCGCCCATGGAAACGACGATAGGCACACCGTCAGCGGCAATGGCGTCGACCTTGGCTCGAATCACCTCTGACGCAAATACGCTGCCACCACCCGAATTAATACGAAGCACAATAGCAACCGCATCGGCTTCATCAGCCCGTTCAAGCTGCTCTACCACCGTATCGCTTCCTGCCGACCCTTGAACACTATCGCCTGGAACCAGGGTGCCCTCGATCGGAATAACGGCGATAAGCGGTTGCTCTTCACTCTCAAACGGATCTCGAATATCGCTCACATACCGCTTGAGAGTCACAAGCTGAATATCGCCATCTTCATCACGTGCGTCAACGATCTCCGTCACACGCTCTTCCAGTTCGTCACCATAAAGTAGCTCATCGACATAGCCCTCTTGCAAAAAGACCTCCGCCAAATCACCACCATTTGCCTCAAGCCTTCCAGGGAAATCGTTGACAAAGGCCGTCACTTCGCCGGGAGATTTGTCGCGTCCCTTTTCAACAAGCGCCGTGTAGTCGTCCCACAAGCTATTAAGCCACTTACCGACAACTTCGCGCTCCTGCGGTGACATGTCGTCTCGCATGAAGGGCTCCACCGCCGATTTATTTTCACCCGCTCGAAAAATATGAAAATTGACCTTTATATTTTCGAGGAATTGCTTCAGATAGGTGCGGTAAACACCAAAACCCATCAGGCTGACACCGCCCTCTGGATGCAGAAATATCGTGTCTGCCTGTGATGCGAGGAGGTACTGGGATTGCGTAAAGTAATCTCCGATCGCAACGATGGGCTTACCGGACTCTGAAAAACGATCCAGAGCTTCGATAATTTCCATCGACTGACTCGTGGAAGGGCCCGCAAGATTTTCTAGATCGAGGACAATCGACGTGATGCGATCATCATCCGTTGCCGCATCAATACCTTCTATCACGGTTGACAGTAAGGTTTCGGCTGAAAGTTCGTTGGCGAACAAGGCATCAAGCGGCTCAAGGGGTGTGCGATCCTCGACCAATCGCCCGGTTGGCGCTATCAACAATCCAGCATGCTCAGGCAGTGGCTTGGGTGCATTTTCAGAGACGCTCACTGATAGTGCTGCGAAGAAAATCACGACAAACAATAGCGGTACCAAGACCGTAATGACCTTACTAATACCTGCCAGGATACGCCAAATAGCTTTAAGTAAATCCATGTTCTACTCCTCAATGGCTTGGGCTATGCGTCGCTCACGACCTCTAAACCGAATGTAAGCGGTGCAGACGGAAAACAGCAGAACAATGATGATGAGTCCACTGACGACAATTAAGTTGTTGGGGCGGGCGAAGACATCTTCAACCGCACTGACGAAATAGAAGAGCAAGAGCAGGCAGTACCAGATAATCCATTGCAAATTATCCCGTGACACCCCAAACAGAAACAAAATGATCGGCGCCACCGAGGCGACCCACAGCGGCCAGCGCCCGCCCAACTCGATGACCTCAAGCGCACCCTGACCAATCAGCGCAACACTTAAGACCCACAAAGACAACCAGAGATTTCCCGTGAGTGAACCTCTCTTTACCAGCTGCTCACTCACGCCGGGACCTCCGCCTTAGCAAAACGAGCCAAGCGGCGCCCCAGAGTCTGACATAGTGCCACCTCATGTTCGGAAAGTTCGCCATCCGCATTACCACCCTCAGCCCAATGACTGGGTCCATAGGGTGTTCCGCCCGTCCGAGTCGCCTGCAACTCTGTAGAGGAGTAAGGCAATCCTACGTAAACCATGCCATGGTGAATCAGTGGCAGCGCCATCGAGAGCAGTGTCGCTTCCTGGCCGCCATGCAAAGACGCTGTGGACGTGAACACTCCAGCTGGCTTATCTACCAAAGCCCCACTAATCCACAGTGGCGACGTACCATCCATGAAGTATTTCAGTGGCGCTGCCATATTGCCGAATCGTGTGGGACTGCCTAGTGCAAGTGCAGCACAATCGCTTAAATCGTCCTCATCGCAGTAGACAGGCCCCTCATCGGGCACATCCGGCATTACAGGGCGATCAACCTCTGCACTGACTGGAGGAACGGTGCGCAACCGAGCTTCCACACCCTCAACCTGCGCCACGCCCCGCGCGATCTGCCGCGCCATGGCTTCAGTCGACCCATGCCGGGAGTAATACAAAATCAGTACGTAGGGATTAGCCACGTGCTACCTCTTAACAACTGCACATCCTTGATACATTAGCATGCCCACAGGCGGGTTCAGAGCACGCTATACTGCGCCTCCAAAAAAAGGTGGGTCAAAATGCGGTTACTGATGGTTTTTCTAACAAGTTTCGGGATCCTCGGCTGTTCGAGCGAGCAGGCTGGTATCGTGCCGAGCCAATGGAACGTAGTCAATTACTGGGCCATTTGGTGCAAACCCTGTCGAGAAGAGATCCCCGAGCTAAATCAACTGAATCAAATTGAAAATGTAGTGGTCCTCGGCGTGAACTTTGATGGCAAAGTCGGCGAGGCACTGATCTCGGACGCCGATGATCTCGGAATTGCCTTTGACATCATTGATGATCCAGCAGCTTACTTGAACATCTCGCGTCCGTCCGTTCTCCCCACCACCCTCGTTTTGTCTCCCGAAGGTACGCTCGTCGCTACGTTGGTGGGACCGCAGATCGCTGAATCAATTATGGCGCATATCGACCAGGATAAAAGGCCACAATAGAGGAAAAAAAACGCCGGCTAAAAAGCCGGCGAATTAAAGGAGCCACTCAAATCGGGAGATGATGTCTCATCTGACCCTCAGACGTTTCCCTCGCGCTGCCCCCGCTGCAACGCCATCTGCTGGATAATAAGTAAGAACCTAGCCAAATCGAAAAGTTCAAAAAAAATGTGAATTTTTTTGTTTTTTTTATTCAGCAGTCCAAACAGCGGACCCAGCTTGGCCGCTGCCCGAAGAAACTGTCAATTCGACCTCGACCAGATCCTCGTCATTTTCGGCAGCTAGAAGCTCGTTGAGCAACAGGTGAGAGAGCTCCTCAACCGTGACGTTGGCGATGGGCAGCACCCACGTTTCATCCGAAGGAAATTTCAGCACCTTGCCCGCAAATGTGGCATGAATCTCGTCGTCGACCGTTTCAAGTGTTTGAAAGGGCGAAAACTCGGGCAGTAGCATGTACTCATCGTATTTGTCGCAGAGCAACTTTATGCGGCGCTTGTAGACGTTGTAGTCAGCGGAAAATCCGTTGTTGCCCATCTTGGCAACGATACGCGCGGATACGAAGTAGTTGTGACCGTGCAATCGCTCGCGCTCCGTCGCGGAGAAGATCGTGTAGTGCGCAGATGAAAATTTGTGCGCCTCTTTTTCGATATGAAGCGTCGTCAATCGTGTCACTCAAACACCCCTTGTCTGCAAACTCGCTTACACATACGCAGCACCGCAATCGCCAGACTCAGCGCGAGCACTTATTGCTCGCAATCCTAGCCGATGAGACCCGCGTAGGATAACCTGCGCGTAAAAAAGAGGTTCCTATCATTAGCATGCAAAAAACAGCCATCATAACAGGCGCGAGCTCGGGAATCGGTGCTGCAACTGCCGAACAATTTTTAGCTCGCGGTTACTCCGTAATCAATATAGCTCGACGGCCCAGCCCAGTTCAGGGCGTCATCAATATAGCCGCCGATCTCAGCGCCGATAACGGAGCTGTAAATGCGGGGCATGCCTGCATCGCACATTTACCGGCTGAATCCAGTGAGGTGGCGCTTATCCACAACGCATCACTGATGCTAAAAGACAGTGCACAGTCTTGTGAGACAGAGGCGATCATGCGCGTCCTCGCCGTTAATGTGCTTGCGGTGAATACCTTAAATCGTCAGTTGATGACCCACATGGCAGCAGGCTCCAGCGTAATTTTCGTCGGGTCGACATTATCCGAAAAAGCCGTCGCAGGGGCTTACAGCTACGTTGTCAGTAAGCATGCACAACTGGGACAAATGCGGGCAACCTGCCAGGATTTGATTGGATCGGGCATTCATACAGCCATGGTTTGCCCCGGGTTTACTGACACAGAAATGCTGAAGCAGCATTTAGGTGGTGATACCGATCTAATGGTTGAAATAGGCTCAAAAAATGGCTATGGCCGCCTCATCAAGCCCGAGGAGATCGCGGGCGTTGTTACCTGGGCTCACGAGAGTCCGGTCGTAAATGGGTCGGTTATTCACGCAAATTTAGGGCAGATAGAACATTGAATACCGTCGCGGGTGCTGCGCTCACCGAGCGTCGGGAGCGTGTTTTTTTAGTGCTGGCCGGTGTCTTCCTGTCAGCCATGACATTGCTAAATGTCATCGGCATCACAAAATTTATACAGCTTGGCCCCTTCGCCTTAGCTGTTGGCGTCCTGCCCTACCCCATTACCTTTTTGTGCACGGACTTGGTCAGTGAACTCTACGGAAAAAAACGAGCAAACTTCTTGGTAACCGTAGGGCTGTTTATCAATGGCTTTATTCTGCTGGTCATGACTGCAGGCCAGTATGTGGCATCGGTGGATCTCAGCAACATGCCGCCTTGGCAAGTTTTACAGCTGGCTGCGCCCGTAGCCTTACCACAGGGTGGCAGCCTAGAGGGCAACGTCGAACTCTTTTCAGTGATGTACGCCATGACGAGTGGCGCAGTCACCGCGTCGATGGTGGCTTACATCACCGCGCAATACTGTGACGTGCAGCTGTTCCACTTCTGGAAACGTGTCACCAAAGGTAAGCATCTCTGGATTCGGAATAACTTCAGTACGCTTCTGAGTCAGTTAGTTGATTCCGTCATGGTGGTCACTGTGACGTTTGGCGCCGTGTTCTATCGGGGTGAGATGACGCTATCCACACTCCTTGTATTGGTCGCTAGCAACTACGGGTTTAAGGCGACTGTCGCTCTGCTTGATACAATTCCGCTTTACATTCTCGTCGCTAGACTTCGCGGCTACCTTCAACTCGGCCCCGACGAAATTGCCGCAACCGAATAAGTGCTGCGTCGTCGGTCAAAGACCGAGTAGCTTCAAAAACGGAATAGTAGGTGATCGTTTTTCCACCAGCGTCGACTCGTCAATGGCAGCAATCACCTTAACCGCATCCAGGGGTCGGCGCTGAATCCGCAGCGTTAGGTAGCGCGCAACCTCATCGCTAAGTAGCAAACCGCGATCACGCGCCAAATGGCCAAGCAGTCGCTCGAAATCATCCAACTCCCAGGCAGGTAGTTTGAATGTGGTCAACAACGAGAGTCTTGATTGGAGGTCAGCGAGTACGCTCTTCATGCCGGCCGGCGACTGCGTTGCGGATGCAAGGAAGGGTGTACCTGTTTCTAAACATCGATTGAAGCAATGGAACAACGCCTCTTGCCACGAACGATGGTCATCGATGAGGTGAATATCATCGACAACCACCATGGTTTCCTTCTCGGCATGTTCTAGTACCGCCTCGGGTGGGTAATTGAGCAGTGATTCCATGGGCAGATAACGCGCACTGAGCTTAGCGGCACAACAAGCTTGTAGAAAATGACTCTTTCCTTGCCCCTCGGACGCCCACAGAAAGAAACCGGCTCCACCCTGATCAAGCAGTGCCCTAGCAAAGCTCTCGACCTCGCCAGTTACCTCGCGAGATACCCAATGACTCCAGGTGGCGTCTGGATTTACCGATATAGGCAGGACTAACTGCGCTGATCGACCACTCATAAATCAGACTTAGTCCGCGTTGTAGACGTCAGTAGAAAGATAGGCGTCAACAAGACGTCGACCAAATACCAGCAAGACCGCGGCCGCGGGGAGTGCAACCAATACGCCCGTGAAGCCCGCTAACTGCCCGCCAGCCATGAGCGCGAAAATCACGGCGACAGGATGGAGCCCTATACGGTCACCAATCAGGATGGGTGTGAGAAGAAAACTCTCAATCAGCTGACCGATAACAAAGACGGATGCAACTAAACCCAGCGCTAGCGGATCGAGTCCGAACTGGAAGTACCCCACAATCATTGCACTACCAATTCCGATCACCGCGCCTGCGTAAGGAATCAGGGCAGCCACACCTGCCATTAAGCCCAGAAGAACAGCGTAATTCAGTCCTACCAGCCAGAGACCAAAGCTATACATGAGCGCCTGCGCACCCATAACGACGAACTGTCCACGAACAAATGCCTCGAGCACACCGTGGGCCTCGGCGACAGATTCCGTCACGTTGGTCACCCAGGCGCGCGGTACAAGCTTTAGAAGACCCGCCATCATGAGGTCCCAATCGCGCATTATATAAAAGGCCACAACGGGAATGAGCGCGAGATTGAGAATACCGGCGATCAGCGACAGGCTCGACGTCGTTACTTTCTGAACGACCCCGCCAGTGACTTGCCCAACGGACTGCCAGTGCTCGGACAGGCTGGTTTGCCAATCGATGGTCGGCAATGCAACTGGGCTTAGACTTAATTGCGACTGTAATTTCGGCACGGCAACTTCAGAGACCCATCGATACGCATCGGGAATCGCTGCCGCCAATTGCGATAACTGCTGTATGAGAACCGGGACCACGACCGCGGCGATAATGACAAGGATCGCCATTAACAACGCAAAAACTAAAGCAACGCCACTGGTGCGCGTGACGCCGCGTGCCTCGAGCCGGTCTACAAGAGGATCACCCAAGTAGGCAATCAGCGCACCGACCGCAAAGGGCATCAGGATATCTCTCAGCTGCACGAATAGGAGTAGCACCAACACAACGACGATGAGTACGGGTAACCATCGCAAGGTGCTGGACTGTGCAGTCGGTTGGTCTGTCACTGAATGCTCTCCCATGTAAGGTCTAGTTGTGCTCGATTAGTTGCTGATTGCACGCGCAACCCTGAGCGACTTGGAATCAGTCGAGCGACCTCCTCGGCTGAAGAGACCCCGACAACGCGGTAGGTCAGCGTATCCTGGCCCACTGAGTCAATACGCAGTTCAACCAACTCTGCCAGCTGTTTGAATACGGTTGATACTGCCCTGTAGTCAGCAAACGAGCTTACCCCGCGGACCGTAACGGCAATGGCATCTGATACTTCGAACTGCTGCAGTGTCACGGCTAATGAGTCGCGCATAGCATCAACAGAAAGATCAACACCCACATCCCATATGCCGTCCAAGTCGCTGAGGCGCATCTGTTTGTGCATCTCGATATCGGGCCCGACGTAATACCAATCAACGAGTTTGCTGCCGTCGCTCAAGTCGATCCAACGACCTACCAGTGAATGCTCAGAACCATAGCGACGTGACCCTTTCCGAATCTGGTCGAAGTCTCGAGTCCAAAGCGCGCTAACGGGCACCATTGCCGCGTCTGTCAGATCGAGCAGTGGGAATCGCGCTTCCACCCCGCGGGCCTCGAAGCGTTCGATGGACGGCACCAGGAGGTCCACATCATCGGAGCGCGCAGCGAACCGCCGCGAGAAGGGCTCATCCAACGCTACCCACACCACAACGGGGGGTCTGCGTTGCTCCCAGTACGGAACCGATTCATCCCTAAACAGGCCTCTAACGAATGCGTCATCGAACTCAAGAAAGACGACATCGCCTGCCTCGTCCTCACGATAGCTATAGAGCAACACGTGTTCTTGCGCAATACCCACAGCCTCTCGGAATGCTGCCTCATCGAGAATAGCCTCATTGCCGGAAACTTTTATCAACAGCCGCGTCAAACCCTCCCGAGCTGCACGCGATAGCTCAGCACTTCCTCTATCAGCAACAGCGACCTGCTCTGAGAAAAAACTATCTTGAGCCGCTGCTGTTAGAGGCAGCACCAGCCACCCAACAACCAACGCAAGAGTAAAAAACTGTCTGTAAAAAAGTCTCATATATCGAGTTTAACAGCGAAAGTTGTCTCGGTCGCTTTCCTCTCACTTTGCCAGCGAGTAACCTTCTCGCCGTGACGAGAGGCAAGCTATGACAGACGAACCAACATCCCCTGGTTTGACCTACAAAGATGCAGGCGTTGATATCGATGCCGGGAACGCATTGGTCGATCGCATCAAGCATATTTCAAAAGCGACCCGGCGGCCTGAAGTCTTAGGAGGAGTAGGAGGCTTTGGTGCGCTATGCGAGATCCCGGAGGGTTACCGAAGCCCTGTCTTGGTATCCGGTACTGACGGGGTTGGCACAAAACTCCGTCTTGCCATGCAGCTCGGCAGGCACAACACCATCGGCATCGACCTTGTCGCCATGTGTAGTAACGATATTGCCGTGGTGGGCGCGGAACCGCTGCTATTCCTCGACTATTACGCCACCGGCAAATTGAACGTTGATGTAGCGGCCGATGTCATAGAGGGTATTGGTAAAGGGTGTGAGCTCGCGGGCGCAGCGCTTGTCGGCGGTGAAACAGCTGAAATGCCGGGCATGTACGAAGGTGACGACTACGACCTTGCCGGATTTTGCGTTGGTGTCGTGGAAAAAAATCAGATTATCGACGGTCACAAAGTTGCACCGGGTGACAAGATCATTGCGATTGCCTCATCAGGACCGCATTCAAACGGATATTCTCTGATCCGCAAGATTATTGAGGTGTCTGGTGCTGAACTGTCCGCGTCCTGCGGTGAAACGACCTTAGCCGATGCGCTGATGGCTCCTACAGAGATTTACAACAAATCTCTTCTCGCCCTTCAGCGGGAAATAAAACCGCATGCACTAGCGCACATTACGGGAGGTGGTTTGTTGGAAAATATTCCTCGCGTGCTACCTAACGGTTGCTCGGCCGTCCTCGATAAACAAACCTGGGAGCTACCCCCTGTTTTCCAGTGGCTGGCTACGGCGGGTGGCGTTGCCGAAGACGAGATGCATCGAACCTTCAACTGCGGCATTGGCATGACCGTGATCGTCGGTCCCAGCAAGGCAGAGGCCGCCCTTCAGTTGCTCTCAGATCAGGGTTTGAACTGTTGGGAGCTGGGCACGATCGCTGAAGGCAACGGTATGGTGGAGTTCACTTTTTGAGTTCGATCTCCGAAAAGCGGATTTCGATTCTCATCTCGGGGCGCGGCTCCAACATGGAGGCTTTCCTCAAAGCTGAGCACCGAGGAGCGCTCAGTGGACAGGTGGTGCGGGTCATTAGTAACCGTCCGGATGCAGCCGGCCTTGCAACCGCATCGGACGCAGGCATAAATACCACGGTAGTTGATCACACCTTGTATGAATCGAGGGAGGCCTTTGACGCAGCGCTTGCAGAGGCGGTGAAGCAAGACAGTCCTGATGTGGTTGTGCTTGCCGGCTTCATGCGGATCCTTACGCCAGTATTCATAAATGCCTTCATGGGAAAGCTGGTGAACGTTCACCCATCCCTGTTGCCTAACTACCCAGGACTAAACACGCATCAGCGTGCCATCGATAACGGTGATAAGGAGGCAGGGGCCACGGTGCATTACGTAACCAATGAGCTCGACGGCGGACCGCCGATTTTGCAGGTCAGCGTCCCGATCGAATCCGGTGATGATGCAGTCTCACTCGCCGCTCGAATATTGGACTTCGAGCACGTTATTTTTCCGGAGGCGGTCAATTGGCACCTGCAAGGTCGGTTAGTCCACAAGGCAGACGGCGCCTATCTTGATAGTAAAAAATTGCCCCCGACCGGCACGCTCTGGGAATGGCAGGCATGAGATCGCGGTTCTCCCCTACCAACCTAGTGGGGCAAGTTGCAGGTCTGTTCTTATGTTGCCTTTTCAATGGTCTGGCTTGGGCCACGGAACCTAATTTCTCAGAGACATCGGCGGATAAGACGCAGGTCGTATCGTCGCTACGAACCTTTGACGCACTTTATAAAACCTCAGCCCTTGGCATGACCCTGGATCTGAAACGATCTCTGACTCAGCAGGGTGACACCTACACACTGAGCAGCCGCGGCAAAAACATGCTGATCAATATGAACGAATCTGCCGATTTTCGAATTGTTGATGGCGCAATTGAGGGCATCCGCTTCGACTCGAAAGTCAAATCACTTAAAACAAACAAACGAGCTGTTCGCTTCGACCAGTCGGCTGGGGTGATCGATAGCATGAAGCGCGGCAACTGGACTCAGCATCCGTGGGAGCCCGGTGTTTTGGATCGTTTTTCGCAGCAGCAACAGCTCCGCCTCACGCTACTTGGTGAGGATGAGCCGCCCGAGACATTGGAATTTAGGGTCGTTGATGGCCCCAAAGTGAGCGACAAACGCTGGGAGCGGCTGCCCGATGAAGTCATCGAAACGCCCCTTGGTCAAATCAGCACGATCAAATATCGAGCGGTTCACACCAACCCGGATAAGCGGGCTTCAGAAATATGGCTTGCACCCGAGCTTGATTACCTGATGGTAAAGACCATTCATGTCGAACGATCTTCAACGGTGAAGGTGACGATCAAGTCTCTAAACTGGCTAGACGGCGCGTAAGTATCCGCGGAGCTTTTTACCAACGCTCGTTGTAGACACTCGTTATCTTAGGTCTTGGGCAAGGTGACGCCGGTTTGCCCCTGGTACTTACCACCGCGATCGGCGTAGCTGGTCTCACAAACCTCATCGGATTCGAAGAACAACATTTGAGCAACGCCCTCGTTGGCGTAGATCTTTGCCGGCAGCGTTGTAGTGTTGGAAAATTCGAGCGTCACATGGCCTTCCCACTCAGGCTCAAGCGGTGTCACGTTAACGATGATGCCGCACCGCGCGTAGGTGGACTTGCCGAGACAAACCGTCAACACATTCCGCGGAATGCGAAAGTATTCAACTGTCCGCGCCAGAGCGAATGAGTTGGGTGGTATCACACAAACATCACTTTCAACGTCAACAAAAGAATCGTTATCGAATGCCTTAGGGTCAACCGTTGCCGAATTAATATTCGTGAAGACCTTGAACTCGCGCGAGCATCGGACATCGTAGCCATAACTCGATGTCCCGTAGGAGATCAACTTCTCGCCATCTTTGTGCCGGACCTGCCCCGCCTCATACGGCTCGATCATTTTATGTTGCTCCGCCATACGACGAATCCAGAGGTCTGATTTGATGCTCACGTTTACTCCTAAATCGTTTTTCTAACGACCTACTCAGTCATACTTATTGTGGGGCCCCTCGGCGCCTCGCTCCCGCTCAGCGTCGTCATGACAGCTGCGGCTGCCTCACGATACGCAGCCGCGACCGAACCGTCGTTGTCGACCGCGGATATCGGCGCTCCGGCGTCACTGGTTTCCCGAATGACACGCGACAACGGAATATTCGCAAGAACTGGTGCTTCGTATTCATTTGCCAGAGTTTGGCCACCATCACTGCCAAAAACAGGGTCTTCATGGCCACAATTACTGCAAATATGCGTCGCCATATTTTGGACCATACCGATGATCGGCACCGACACCTTCTGAAACATCTCGATTGCGCGGCGCGCATCAATGAGGGCAATGTCCTGCGGCGTGGTCACAACAACTGCGCCAGCCAGACGGGTTCGCTGCGAGAGCGTTAGCTGAATATCGCCCGTACCCGGCGGCATATCGACAAACAAAACATCGAGCTCACCCCAGCGCGTCGACTCAATCATCTGCTGTAAGGCACCACTCGCCATCGGTCCACGCCACACCATGGGTGTTTTTTCTCGAGTAAGGAATGCCATCGACATGGCGCTGACACCATGCGCTTCAATGGGGATAAAAATCTTTTCTTCGATGACATCAGGCATGACACCGTCGGCAATGCCCATTAAGCGCGCCTGACTCGGGCCATAGATGTCCGCATCGAGAAGACCGACCTGGTGACCAAGCTGCGCGGTAGCCACAGCGAGGTTCGCTGAGACAGTCGACTTACCGACACCGCCCTTACCAGAAGCGACCGCAACGATGTATTTGACTGCGCCTACGCCTTGACTCACTGCTATTCCCCGCCGAAAAGCGGCGAGTATATCTCAGCCTTCCGCCGACAGGGACACAAGGCAGGTAGACAGACCAACCTTCGCACTGAAAAGACTGTGAACAAATGACAAGCGCTGTTCCGACATGACGGGGGAAGCTACAATGGCGCCCGATTCATCATCGGACCCCCGTTTTATGTCGTCGCGCAAGATCTTGGTTACCTCGGCACTACCCTACGCAAATGCGCCGTTGCACTTGGGGCATATGCTCGAGCAGGTACAAACCGATATATGGGTCCGGTTTCAGCGCTCGCGTGGCCATCATTGCCGATACGTCTGCGCCGATGACGCGCATGGCACAGCGATCATGATATCCGCTGAAAAGCAGGGCGTAACACCCGAGACTCATATTGCCAACATCAAGGCACTGCACGAGGCCGACTCGGCGGGATTCCATATCTCATTCGACAATTATCACTCGACGCATTCACCCGAAAATCAAACTTGGTCGAAAACCATTTTCAAACGACTTGAGACCAATGATCACATCGCGATCCGCAGTGTGGTGCAAGCCTACGACGAAGCCAAAGGGTTGTTTCTCGCTGACCGATTTATCAAAGGCACCTGTCCCAAATGCAAAACACCCGATCAGTACGGCGATAACTGTGAGGCCTGCGGCGCCACCTATTCACCAACTGACGTGATCGACCCTGTCTCGACGCTTTCCGGGACAACGCCGGTAGAGAAAGCGTCGGATCATCTGTTTTTCCAGTTGAGCCAATTTCAAGATCTACTCGCTGATTGGGTTAGTGGAGACCAGCTCCAAACACCCATCGCGAACAAGCTTCGTGAGTGGATTGATGCAGGTCTTCAGGATTGGGACATATCACGCGACGCACCCTACTTTGGCTTCGAGATTCCCGGTCACCCCGAGAAATATTTTTATGTCTGGCTTGATGCACCCATCGGGTACATTGCCAGCCACCAGAATCTCTGCGACCGCACCGGTGAGGACTTCGATAGCTATTGGCAGCCAGGTGCTGACACCGAGCTCTACCATTTTATTGGCAAGGACATCATCAACTTCCATGGTCTGTTCTGGCCAGCCATGCTCGCAAGTGCCGGACTGCGGCAGCCTTCAGCAATATTCGCACATGGATTTCTGACGGTAGATGGCACAAAGATGTCGAAGAGCCGCGGTACCTTCATCATGGCCTCGACGTATCTAGAGCATTTGGATGCTGAGTACCTACGGTATTACTTTGCCGCAAAGCTGAGCTCCAGCGTCGATGATATGGATCTCAATCTCGAAGATTTTGTTCAGCGAGTGAACTCTGACCTCGTCGGGAAGGTGGTCAACATTGCCAGCCGATGTGCTGGCTTCCTACGTAAGCGATTCGACAACCAGCTCAGTGAAACCTGCAGCGAACCCGAGCTCCTAACAGACATGATTGCCGCGGGTGACACAGTAGCAAGTCTGTACGAAGCCCGGGATTTCCAGCGTGCCATGCGCGAAATCATTGCCGTGGCCGACCGCGCCAACCAGTTCATCGATGATAAAAAGCCCTGGGTCATGGCAAAAGAAGAAGGACGCAAACAAGAAGTTCAAGACGCCTGTTCCGTGGGCATCAACTGTTTTCGCGTACTAATGACTTATTTGAAGCCCGTACTGCCTGTCATGGCAGAGAAGAGCGAGGCATTTTTGGGTCTGTCACTTGACTGGACGGAGCTGAATGCACCACTCGAAGGCCACACGATCAACAATTTTTCACCGCTCATTCAACGAATTGACCCAGATGCGGTTGCTGCGATGGTCGAGGCAAGTAAAGCGTAAGACAATCTTTACACACTGTCAGATTGCCACGATATTCCTTACTATAGGGGTGGATGAATGAGACGGGGAAAAAAGCCTGCAGGAGCAACATGCTAGGGGACTTCGCGGTACTGCTAATCGCCGCCGTACTGGTCAATAATTTTGTTTTAGTTCAGTTTCTGGGCCTATGCCCGTTTATGGGTGTGTCTAATAAACTGGACACAGCCATTGGCATGTCCGCGGCTACGACTTTCGTATTAACACTGGCTTCTGTGTGTAGCTTTCTCACCTACCGCTATTTGCTGGAGCCACTTGATTTAACCTACCTACGTACACTGTCGTTCATCCTTGTGATCGCCGTCGTTGTCCAGTTCACTGAAATGGTTGTTCGGAAAACAAGTCCGTTGTTGCATCGCGTACTCGGTGTGTATTTGCCTCTCATTACAACCAACTGCGCCGTATTGGGCGTGGCACTACTCAATATCAACCAAGCGCACAACTTCATGGAAAGTCTTATCTATGGACTGGGCGCTGCACTGGGCTTTTCCCTAGTACTCGTATTGTTCGCGGCTATGCGCGAGCGACTTGTGGTGGCTGACGTACCAGAGCCATTCCAAGGCGCAGCCATCGGCATGATCACAGCGGGACTCGCATCGCTCGCCTTCATGGGCTTCGCAGGACTGGTTTGATGCTCGACGTGATCCTAGGCAATCCCATTCTTCTCGCATTGGCTGCCCTTGTCGGCATGGCCATTGCGTTTGGTGCCTTGCTCGGATTCGCTGCCGTTCGCTTCGAGGTCGAGGGCAACCCGCTCTCTGATCAAATCAATGCGATTTTGCCCCAGACCCAATGTGGTCAGTGCGGCTACCCGGGATGCAGGCCTTACGCTGAGGCGATTGCCGACGGTGACTCCATCAACAAGTGTCCTCCCGGCGGTGAAGACACGATTCAGGCGCTGGCCAATTTACTCGACGTTGAACCAGAGCCCTTGGATGTGGAGCACGGGGTCGAAGCCGAACCCACTGTTGCGTATATCCGCGAGGACGAGTGCATCGGCTGCACCAAATGCATACAAGCGTGTCCTGTGGATGCCATTCTCGGTGCAGCGAAGCTCATGCACACCGTCATTATCGATGAGTGCACTGGCTGCGATCTTTGCGTTGAGCCGTGTCCCGTCGACTGCATCGACATGATCCCCAGAAAAGGTGGCATCCAGCACTGGTACTGGCCTCTACCTGATGGAAAAACTCGAGAGAACCTCATTGCGACTGATCGCAGCTCTGAGCAGGCGGCCGCATGAGACAGATATTTGATATTCACGGTGGCATCCACCCGCCTGAGCGAAAAGACATGTCGAACCCGGGATGGGTCCGTGACTGTGATATGCCCAGCAAACTGATTCTTCCGGTGACACAGCATGTTGGGTCTCCAGCCCGACCCGTAGTCGAAGTGGGCGACATTGTTCTCGGAGGGCAAATGATTGCCGAGGCACAGGGGCCGGTCAGCGTACCCGTCCATGCGCCGAGCTCGGGGACAGTGACAGCTATTGAAGCGCGTGCGGTGCCCCACGCATCAGGTTTAACCGATACCTGCATTGAAATTTCACTCGATGGGAGGGATGAGTGGGTTGGCTTCGAGGGGCTGGACAACTGGCGCGATGAAACCAAAGCAGCACTGCTAGAACGTGTGCGCCTTGCCGGGATCGCGGGTCTGGGCGGGGCAGGTTTCCCCACCGCGATAAAACTTGCCTCAGATAGAGATGGCGGTATCCACACGCTCATTATCAACGGCACTGAGTGTGAGCCGTACATCACGGCCGACGACACCGTCATGCAATGTTTCGCTCAACAAATTGTTGAAGGCGCAGAGATTCTTTCGCACATGGTCGGTGCTGAAACCGTGTTGTTGGCGGTTGAGGACAACAAACCAGAGGCGGTAGACGCTATGCGGCAGGCCGCTGAAGCGCTCGAGATGGCGGAAGTGGTGACGTTCCCGACCAAGTACCCGTCCGGCGGTGAAAAACAGCTCATCGAGATCTTACTCAATGCCCAAGTGCCCTCGGGTGGTATCCCTGCTGATATTGGGGTGTTGTGCCAAAACCCGAGCACCGCTATTGCAGTGCGAGATGCGTTGATTGACGGAAAACCGGTCACGCACCGCATCACCACCGTGACAGGCAGGTCGCTGAAAGATCCGGGAAACCGCCGCGTCATGTTGGGCACTCCTATTAAGGAACTACTCGATACCGCAGGTTTTAATGCTGATAGCGCAGACCGGGTCATCCATGGCGGTCCCATGATGGGCTTTGCTGTCACCGATCTCGACATGCCGGTGGTGAAGATTACCAATTGCGTTCTTGCGCCGACACGAACCGAGATCCCTCCACCTCAGCCTCAGCAAGCCTGCATTCGCTGTGGGATGTGTGCGGAAGCCTGTCCTGCCTCATTGCTACCACAGCAGCTCTACTGGTATGCGCGGGCAAAGGATCAGGAGCAGCTCGAGCGTCATAATCTGATGGATTGCATCGAGTGTGGTGCCTGCGCCTACGTCTGTCCAAGCCATATTCCGCTTGTTCAGTACTATCGATCAGCAAAAGGCTCACTCAGGGAAACAGCGAAAGAGAAAGTACGCTCGGATAACTCACGTTCGCGCTTTGAGGCACGCCAGGAGCGCCTGGAGCGAGAAGCTGCGGAGAGAGAGGCCATGCGAGCAGCGCGAAAGGCGGCGGCTGAAGCCAGAGCACAAGCTGGCGATGATCCGGTACAAGCCGCCATCGAACGCGCAAAAGCGAAGAAAGCACAGCAGGAGGCGGAGCAATGAGTTTGATGCACGTCTCATCACCGCACGTCCATAAGCCTGGCTCCTCGGTTGAGCAGGTCATGAAGCAGGTTTTGCTCGCCACGATTCCCGGCGTGTTGGTCCTTACGTGGTTTTTCGGGCCGGGCACCATTATCAATATTGTCTTTGGGTCGGCATTGGCTTTGGCGTTTGAGGCTTGGGCCCTTTGGCTGAGAGCAAAGGATTACAAAATGCCGCTGAGAGATCACAGCGTGATCGTCACGGCAACGCTACTCTGCATTGCATTACCTCCCTACGCACCGTGGTGGCTAATCGCTGTCGGCATCGGTGTCTCGGTTCTCCTCGGCAAACATGTATTCGGGGGCTTGGGGTATAACCCGTTCAATCCCGCGATGGTGGGCTACGTCGTCTTACTCGTCTCGTTTCCACTGCAGATGAGTTCGTGGACCGAGCCGAGAGGTATTGGTGAGGTGCCAGGTATTGTCGATGCTTTCACAGCCCTCTTTGCTGCCTCAAGTTATGACGCCGTTACAGCGGCCACCCCCCTGGATCTGTTCAGACAGAACTCCGGCATGTTGTTTGACGACCTCATGCAATCCAAAGCTGAGCTCACTGGCCCCATCGCAGGCTTGGGTTGGGATTGGGTCAACCTCGCTTTTCTTGCTGGTGGTATCTGGCTACTGAGACAGCGCATTTTTACCTGGCATGCGCCGGTTGGCATGCTGGCCGCTCTCACGATCTGTGCGGCACTGGGTTACGATGACGGCAGCTCTACTGGTGGTGGCTCGGTGCTGTTCCACCTTTTTAGTGGCGCCACCATGTTCGGGGCATTTTTCATCATTACAGACCCCGTGAGTTCTGCGGTTTCTAACAAAGGACGCCTCATCTTTGGCGCAATGGTCGGTATCCTCGTCTACTTGATCCGCGTCCATGGAAACTACCCTGATGCCGTCGCGTTTGGCGTGCTCTTGCTGAACTTCGCTGCGCCGCTCATCGATCAGTACACACAGCCAACGGTTTACGGGACCAAAAAAGTGGAGGCGGACGAATGAGAGTCATCGTGTCTAGCCTCGTTGGTGCCAGCCTATTGGCCGCGTTTGCCGCTGTTGGTTCGGGTTTAGTCAGTGGCGTTTATGAGCAAACCAAAGAGCCGATCGCCGCCGCGGCGCGCGCGGCCGAAGCCAAACAGTTGCTCGAGATATTTCCTCACGAATCGCACGACAATGAGCTCATCGATGACGGCTTTGTTGTCGACGCAGAAGACTCGCTCCTCGCTTTGAGGGAACCCGGTACGGGTTATCGCGCACGACGCGGCAACGAAGTCACCGGCATCATTTTGCCCGCAACGGCGCGCGATGGTTACAGCGGTGATATTCGTTTGTTGGTAGGCATTGGGCGCGACGGTGCTGTCGCTGGTGTGCGTGTTCTGAGCCACAGAGAGACACCTGGGCTCGGCGACAAGATCGAATTGAAAAAGTCCGACTGGGTGCTTTCATTTGATGACAAAACGCTCGGTGATCCAGCAGCGGAGAAATGGGCTGTGATCAAAGATGGTGGTGAGTTCGATGCCTTCACGGGCGCAACCGTCACACCCCGAGCGGTCGTTGCGGCGGTCAAGAGCGCGATGGAGTACAGTAAGAATAACCGAAGCGCGTTGTTTGAAATCAGAGAGGCGAACAAATCATGAGCACTCCGTCTTATGGTCAGATAACCCACAATGGTTTGTGGAAGAACAATCCCGCCTTAGTGCAGCTTCTCGGTTTGTGTCCATTACTCGCTGTCACTGCGAGCGTGGTCAACGCACTGGGTTTGGCCATCGCAACGCTGTTTGTACTAGTCACCTCAAATCTATGTGTCTCACTTATTCGCAACGTGGTCACAGATTCCATTCGACTCCCCGCCTTCGTTCTCATCATCGCAGCAGCCGTGACGGGTACCGAACTATTGATGCAAGCCTACGCCTATGAGCTGTATCAAATCCTCGGTATTTTTCTTCCGCTCATCACAACTAACTGCGTCATTCTAGGCCGCGCGGACGCGTTTGCCGCCAAGAATCCGTTGATGCCGGCTGTGGCTGATGGTGTCATGATGGGGCTGGGTTTTGGTCTGGTACTGTTGGTACTAGGCGCTATCCGCGAGCTATTAGGCACGGGCGCCGTCATGGCGGATATGGACTTACTACTGGGGCCCATGGCGAAAGGTTGGGCGTTGGTGGTGGCGTCAGACTACACAGGCCTCCTGCTGGCCATATTGCCGCCGGGCGCCTTCATCATTACGGGGCTATTAATAGCCGCCAAAAACGTGATTGATGCGCGTATTGAAAGGGCAAATAAAGCTCATGTTGAGGTGCAAACGGGCAGCAAGCGTGTCCGGGTCACAGGGGAGATCGCCTAGGCGGCTTGGGAATCCCCAACAACCAGGGTCCCTAAGAGCTCATCTACTGATGCATCATCGAGACCTTCGTCCTCTTCAGGGCAGACATAGGTGATGTAAAGCATTAGGCTCTCGGACCCGAGATACCACTCACGAACCGACGCACCGTCCTCGCGATATACCCCAGTTACACCTTCAAACCCGCCAGCCCGTGCTTGATGCCATTCAGTGATCTCAGGCGATTCCTCCGAAGCCATTGCGGCCACATCGGCGGCAGTCACTCTGCCCGATTGTTTATGCAATGTGGTGATTTCAATTTCACCGACATCGTCCTGATCGACGATACGAATGACATCATCGTCATTCTCGGCATGCCACTCCTCGGGGAGCATCATGCACCAATGGTCCGTCTCTAAAATATTCACTACTGCGAACTCCAATTACCAATCGCAGCGCATCATTAGCGCGTCCTCGCGCCCCGCTGCCGTCTCATAATAATTTTCCCGACGCCCCATCATCGCAAAGCCGAGCTTTTCGTACAAAGC
>PKCZ01000011.1 GCA_002862405.1 Pseudomonadota bacterium | reverse complement strand
CTTATTCGTTGGAACGCGATGGCTATGGTCATGCGTGCTAACGACAACGAGGACGGATTGGGGGGTCATATCTCCAGTTTCAGTTCGAGCGCGACGCTGTACGACGTGGGAATGAACTATTTCCTCCGTGGAACCGTAAACGGCCATCCGGGGGATCTTGTCTTCTATCAAGGACACAGTGCGCCCGGTATGTATGCACGCTCGTATTTGGAAGGTGTTTTTGACGAGAGCCAACTCGAAAACTTCCGACGTGAGGTCTCAGGAAAAGGCCTATCGTCCTATCCCCACCCATGGTTGATGCCGAACTACTGGCAGTTCCCAACAGTTTCGATGGGGCTGGGTCCTTTGCAAGCCATCTACCAGGCACATGTTATGAAGTATCAGCAAAAACGTGGCCTGGTGGACCATCGAGATAGAAAGGTCTGGTGTTTCCTTGGTGATGGCGAATGCGATGAGCCTGAGTCCTTAGGTGCGATTGGCCTCGCTGGGCGTGAGGGTTTGGGTAATCTTCACTTTGTAGTTAATTGCAACCTTCAGAGATTGGATGGGCCGGTTCGCGGCAACAGTAAAATTATTCAGGAGCTCGAGGGCGTTTTTCGCGGTGCTGGCTGGAATGTGATTAAAGTGGTTTGGGGGCGACGCTGGGATCCGCTGTTGGAGCGGGATAAGTCTGGTCTGCTCCTAAAGCGGATGGACGAAGTCTGCGATGGTGAACTGCAAAACTGTAAGTTCAACGGTGGCGCGTATACCCGAGAGCACTTTTTCGGGAAGTACCCTGAAACCCTTGATTTAGTAAAAGACCTCTCGGATGACGACATCATGTATCTCAACCGAGGCGGGCATGACCCGTATAAGGTATACGCGGCCTACGCAGCTGCCTGTGAAGAGACAGAGCGGCCGACTGCAATACTCGCCATGACGGTGAAAGGCTACGGTACCAGTGAGGCAGGTGAGGCGAGTAATGAAACACACTCGCTCAAGAAGCTCGATCTGAAAAGCTTAAAAGCCTTCAGGGATCGGTTTGGCGTGCCCATCAGCGATAAAGATTTAAAGGACGTGCCGTTCTATCGTCCACCCGAGGACAGCCCTGAAATGCGTTACCTCAGGGAGCGTCGAGCAGAGCTTGGAGGTAGCATCCCTGCGCGTCGTTCGACGTCTTACAGCTTGCCAGCACCGGCCCAGTCCGCGTATGCAAGCCAGCTAAAGGGCAGTGGTAAGCGCGAAATTTCAACGACCATGGCCCTCGTCCGCTTGCTGTCCTCTCTAGTGAAGGACAAGCAGATCGGCGAGCGTGTTGTACCTATTGTTCCCGATGAGGCCCGTACCTTCGGTATGGAAGGGATGTTCCGTCAGTTAGGTATTTACTCTTCAGTAGGCCAGCAATACACCCCACACGACGCGGGACAAATCCTCTACTACAAGGAGGAGGAGACCGGTCAGATTCTCGAGGAGGGCATTAACGAGGCGGGCGCCATGTCAGCCTGGCTTGCTGCTGCGACTTCGTACTCGGTATCAGATTACCCGATGGTGCCGTTCTACATCTTCTACTCCATGTTCGGATTCCAGCGAATTCATGATTTGGCGTGGGCTGCAGGCGATAGTCAGGCGCGAGGCTTCCTTATTGGCGCTACGGCGGGTCGTACGACTCTGAATGGCGAGGGTCTGCAGCACCAGGATGGTCACAGCCATCTCATGGCCACCACCATTCCTAATTGCATTTCTTATGACCCGACTTACAGCTATGAGCTAGCGACCATTATCAGTTCTGGCATGAAGCGCATGTTTGAAGACGGCGAAAACGTTTTCTATTACATCACGACCATGAACGAGAACTATGTCCATCCCGATATGCCTGAGGGTGTGGAAGAGGGCATTGTCCGAGGCCTCTATCCGCTCAAGAAATCCACCAAGAAAGGAAAGAAGCGCGTTCAATTGATGAGCGCGGGAACCATCATGCGAGAGGTCGAAGCTGCCGCCGTCATGCTGGAAAAGGATTATGGTGTTGCCGCGGATATCTGGAGCATGACGAGCGTCAATGAGTTAGCGAGGGATGGCCATAAGGTGTCGCGTCGCAACATGATGAATCCTGCGGAGGAGCCGGAGGTGCCTTACGTCACGCAGTGCCTCTCGCCGACCGAGGGTCCCATCATCGCTGCGACTGATTACATCAGAGCGCATACCAACCAGATTAGAGAGTTTATGCCGCGCAGCTTTACGGTCCTTGGCACTGATGGCTTCGGGCGGAGTGACACGCGCGCACAGCTGCGGGAATTCTTCGAGGTTGATCGTCGCTACGTTGTCCTGGCAGCAATGACCGCCTTGGCAGATGGAGGTGTGGTTTCACGAGCAGATGTTGCCAAAGTCATGACTGATTTGGGTATCGATCCTGCGAAGCCAGACCCTACAACGGTCTGAGGAAGGCGCTACAGATGACATATCAAACGATTGTAGTTCCTGATATTGGTGGCGCCGAGGGTGCCGAAGTGGTCGAGCTTCTGGTGGCGGTGGGTGATGCTATCGAGCTCGAGCAAAGCTTGATCGTTCTCGAGTCTGATAAGGCCTCCATGGAAATCCCGGCATCGCGTGCCGGTGTTGTGGTCGAGTTAAAGATGGCGGTCGGTGACCAGCTATCTGAAGGCGACGCCATTCTCGTACTGGATACGTCAGCGGCTGACGGTAATAACGCTGAGGCGAGCCATCAGGAAGCTTTAAGCACTGATCATAGCGCTGTATCGCCTGATGCCAACCTCACTAGTGTGCAGCGGATGGATGAGGGCAGCGAGGGGTCGGAAGTTTCAGTTGATCTTGAAGCGAGCACTGACCAAGCGATTTCGGAGCACATTGTCGAAGTGCCCAATATTGGCACGGATGGTGATGTTGAGGTCGTTGAGCTCTGCGTTAGCGTTGGCGATGTGATCGGCATGGGCGACTCGGTCGTCGTGCTCGAGTCCGATAAAGCATCAATGGAGGTTCCTTCTCCTGCGGCAGGTGAGGTCCTAGAGCTCTTAATTGCAGAGGGTGCCTCGGTCACTCAAGGGGCAGCGCTCATAAAGCTGAGCGTTGCAGGTGGTTCATTACCTGCGACGGCAGCCACACCCGCTGCTGCGACAGCCGTTGACTCCACCGACACGGCTGTGAAGACACCCCCACCAGTGGCCGCGGCCAATCCTGCTCCCCAGGTGAGTGCGCCTCAGGTCTCCGCGCAGCCGTTTTCCTCGGCCTCCGATGACGCGTCAGATTTATACGTTGGACCTGCCGTGCGGAAGTTGGCTCGTGAGTTTGGTGTCGACCTGACAGCTGTAAAAGGGTCAGGCCCCAAGGGGCGCATCGTTAAAGAGGATTTACAGGCGTACGTTTCGCAGCGTTTGGCTGATACCGCGACCCGCGCCGTTTCCGTGGGTAGCGGTATACCGGAAGTGGCGGAGATCGATTTCTCGAAGTTTGGTCCGGTTACTCATGTAGAGAGATCACGCATCGATAAAGTCACTGCGACCAATATGTCGAGGTCGTGGCTCAACGTGCCACACGTCACGCAGTTTGATGACGCAGACGTAACTGATCTGGAAGCCTTCCGGAGTTCGCTTAAAGCGGAGGCTGAGCAACGAGGCAGCAAATTATCGCCCGTACCGTTCATCATTAAAGCGGTTGCGATTGCGCTTAATGCGAACCCTAAGCTGAAGAGTTCGCTGGCAAAACAGGGCGATGTGCTTGTTTACAAGGACTACTGCCACATCGGTCTGGCTGTCGATACACCTAACGGTTTGGTGGTGCCAGTTATCCGTGATGCGGACAAGAAGTCTATTTGGACATTGAGTGATGAAATTCGGGAGCTTGCCGCGAAAGCGAAAGACAAGAAGCTCAAGCCAGACGAAATGCAAGGCGCGGTCTTTACCGTTAGTAGCTTAGGGAATATTGGGGGGCATGGATTTACACCAATCGTAAACACGCCAGAGGTGGGCATCTTGGGTGTCAGCAAGGCCTCCACCCAACCCGTGTGGGACGGCTCCGCATTCCAACCCCGCACCATGCTTCCAGTCTCGCTGTCCTACGATCACCGTGTTGTGAACGGCGGTGTTGCAGGTCGGTTTTTGACCTACCTCGTAGCACTACTGAGTGACATCAGACAGCTTGCAATGAACTAAGCCGCGGCTCATTTCGCGGCCTCAGCCGGTGTTGCGCATTCCTGCTGCGACACCGGCAATCGATACCATCAGTGCGCGCTGTACTGATGCATCTTCGCTTTCACGAATACGACGCAGCAATTCTATCTGCACCAGGTTCAGTGGAGCGAGATAAACATTTCTCAAGCCAATCGACTCCAAGCCCCAGGGATCACCCGCCATAAGTGTTTCCACCTCTAATATACGTTGGGCTGAGTTGATGTCCTTGGCGAGCTGTTCGCGCAAATCTTGTCCTAGACCTCGCAACTCTGGATTAACCAGCGTTTCGTCGTATAGCACGTTAATCATGCTATTTGACTTGGCGTAGACCATATCGAGCATGGACAATCTGGAGGCAAAAAATGGCCACTCGTGACGCATCTCCTTAAGCATTGACATGTTCCCTGAGGATGCGGCTTTCTCAAGCGCTGAGCCGGCCCCGAGCCACGCTGGCAGGACCAAGCGGTTTTGCGACCAGGCAAAAATCCAGGGAATCGCGCGGAGTGTCTCGATCCCACCCCCAGTTCGGCGTCTCGCAGGCCTTGAGCCGAGTGGGAGGCTTGCAAGCTCAGGCTCCGGGGTTGCCTGGCGGAAGTACTCAACAAAATGCGGGTTCCCTCGAACCCACGTTCGATAATCAGTGCAGGCGTTGTCAGCAAGCTCATTCATGAGCTCACGCCATGCTTGCTTTGGAACGGGTGGTGGCGTGAGGTTGGCCCGAAGAATCGCGCTGGTGTACTGCCCAAGGGTATTAACCGCTAGCGGCTTGAGCCCGAGCTTCACTCTGATCATTTCGCCTTGCTCGGTCACTCTCAGTCCTTGTTCCAGCGAGCCAGGTGGCTGAGACAGCAGTGCTTGATGGGCCGGCGCACCGCCTCGTCCGATGGTGCCGCCGCGACCGTGAAACAACTGTAGCTTGACCCCCTTAGAGTGGCAGGTGTCTAGCAACGCTTCCTGCGCTCGATATTGCGCCCAGCCCGCTGACAACATACCGGCGTCTTTTGCACTATCGGAGTAGCCAATCATGATAACTATGGCGTTGTTGGCCCTCGCTTTAAAAGCGTCGTTGCTGAGTAACGCATCGATTGTCGCGGGCGCACCGTCAAGGTCATCCAGCGTTTCGAATAGTGGAGAAACCGGTAAGTCCAGCGGTCCACCTGTCGCTTTCAATAGGAGTTGAACTGCCAGCACATCAGACGGTTGAGACGCCATTGAAATGACATAGCAGCCCAGCGCCTCTCGTGGTGCATTGGCAATGACTCGGAAGGTATCAATGACCTCTTGGCAAGGTTTTGATGCTACAAAGTTGATTGGCAGCAGCGGGCGTGGATTGGCGATTTCAGCTTCAAGAAAAGCCTGTTTTTCCAGTTCGGACCATGTCTGATAATCGCCTAGCCCCAATGCTTCTGTGATTTCACCGATGACATCACTATGACGGCTGCTTTCCTGACGAATATCGAGCGTTACTAGGTGAGAGCCGAAGGTCTCCAGGCGTCGCAGCAAATCAAGGAGTTTTCCGTCAGCAATTGCGTCGAGACCCATCGCTAATAGCGATTGGCGGCAGAGCTCCAGGCTGTCAGTGATAGTGTTTGTCGGTAAGTAGGCGGGTGGGGCCAGAGAGCCGTCTTGAATATACGCTCCCAAACCGTCCCGCTGCTTGCGAACAGCGTCTCGCACGGGTCTCAAAATAGCGCGATAGGGCTCTCTAGCGCCGCTTGTGATCTCACGTAGCGCGTCAGTTGCCTTAGTGACCGACAGTTCCTCATAGATTTCTTCGAGGTTTCGCAGAATAAGATCGGCCGCCTGCCAGCGACTGATAATCATGGCGCGGAATGTGACTTTAGCCGTGACGTTGGGGTTTCCGTCTCGATCACCGCCAATCCAGCTTGAGAGTCGTACGACCGGTTTCGAGCGCGGAGGGATGTCCAAATCAAATTTATCGGCAATGGCGTCCAAGTCACGCATGAACTCGGGAACCGCATCCCACAGTGAGTTTTCGATGACCGCAAAACTCCAGCGCGCCTCGTCGATGGGTGTCGGTCGCTGCTCAAGGAACTCCTCGGTATGCCAGATCTGTGCGATCAAGTCGGCCAGGCGTCGTTGCACCTTGGCTTCGTCGGCCCGACCTGAGTCGAGCCACGTCAGACAATCATGAATCTCGCCATGTTTGTGAATGAGTGTTCGCCGAGTAATCTCAGTTGGGTGCGCGGTGAGCACGAGATCCATGTGTAAGTTGGCTATAGCGCTGGCCAGCTCAGCTTTGCTTGCTGTCGCGCTAAGTTCGTTAATAGCGCCCACAATACGGTCGTATGCGCCGAAGCGACTACTCATTGACTTGGTGGTCGTGAAGTGTTGATCCGCAATATTTGCGAGGTTCAGAAACTGCGCGAAACCGCGTGAGATGAGCAAGAGTTGCTCAGCATCCAGGCGTTTAAGCTGATCAAAGAGCGCAGCGGTTTGCTCCGCTTCGGTGGCGAGTTTCGACGCTTGGCGGATGGATTCAATGCTTTGAAAAAGATCTTCCCCAACCGTTGTTCGAATAATTTCGCCTAGGGTGTCTCCGAGTAGGCGTACATTTTGTCGAAGGGGTGATGTGTCCAGTACATGGTCATATGTCATCAGTTAGCTCGTTTGGAATCTAGTGTCTTTCAGGCTGTCTTTGATTCGAGCGAGGTGAGGAGTGAAGCCTTCTCCGCGGCGCAAGGTTACACCCGCGGCGAGGACATCAAGAATGACTAGCTGCACCAGTCGAGACGTCATGGGCAAATATTGCTCAGTATCTTCTTCTACTTTTACATTGATGCAGCAATGGCTTTTATCTGCGAGAGGCGAGCCTTCCGCGGTCAAAGACACAATCGTGGCCTCTGTTTGGCGAGCGATCTCAGCCGCTTCTACCAAAACTTTCGTTCTCCCGGTGTGGGAGATAAAAAAGAATAGATCGCCCACTCCGGCAGATGCAGCAAGCATTCGCTGCATTAGCGGATCTTCGTGGGTAAATACCGGAACGTTAAAACGGAAAAACTTGTGTTCAGCATCGCGCGCGACAGCGGCTGAGGTGCCCAGTCCGAAAAAATACACCCGTCGCGCCTGCGCTATCTGGTCAACAGCCCGGGCGATGGCTTTTAACGGTAGTTCTTCTTTCGCTGTCATCAGTGCGTTGATCGCGTTATCGAAGAGCTTGGTTGGGAACGTGTTGATGTCGTCAGAGAACTCAACTGCCCGACTAACGTAGCGCACGCCTGAAGCCAAGGACGTCGCTAGCTGTAGCTTGAAGTCAGGGAAACCTGTGGCACCAAAGCGCTTGCAAAAACGATTCACGCTGGGTTCACTCACGCCTGCCGACGCTGCGAGAGACGCAATACTGGAACGTGTCGCTTCTTCCGGTGCGTTCAGAATGGCCAGTGCCACCTTCGCTTCGGACTTGTTGAGCTCATTCAGCTGTCGCTGAATGACGGCCAGCAGATTGGGTTCGGACGTCATTACGCATTCCGCATTTGGTAAGAATATTACGAATGATGCCTCACTTTTTGGGCGGAGGCACCGAAATTCTGTAATTTAATCGCCAATACTTGTAATAAAACTAAAAAAATTAGCAATTTCACGCAAATAAATTTGAATATTTGTAAATTTACTACATAATGAGTGAATCAAAGGGGGACGTTATGATTAACGTAGCAATCAACGGATTTGGTCGGATCGGTAGAAATATTCTTCGCGCGCTGTATGAGCGCCCCGATGTGGCTTCACGGCTTCGTGTTGTCGCCATTAACGACCTGGGAACTCCCGAAATCAACGCACATCTCCTTCAATTCGATACGACGCATGGTCGCTTTGGTGCCACCGTTGCGGTCGAAGATGGCGCACTCAACATCAATGGTGATCGCATAGCGGTGTTTGCTGAGCGTAGTCCGGAAGACCTGCCTTGGGGTGATCTCAAAATTGACGTGGTGTTTGAGTGCACCGGTATCTTCACGTCGCGAGACAAGGCATCGGCTCACTTGCGCGCCGGTGCTCGCAAAGTACTGATTTCGGCGCCTTCAGGCGACGCTGACGCGACCGTGGTTTACGGTGTGAATCAGGATGTGCTTGCAGATGATGCGGTTATCGTTTCAAACGCGTCATGCACAACTAATTGCCTCGCGCCTATCATTGCGCCGCTCCATAAGACAGTGGGCGTAGAGAACGGCTTGATGACCACGGTGCACGCTTATACGAACGATCAGAATTTGAGTGACGTTTACCACTCGGACCTTTACCGAGCGAGATCGGCTACACACAGCATGATCCCTACAAAGACAGGGGCAGCAGCAGCCATTGGTCTTGTTCTCCCTGAACTGAAAGGTCGGTTGGATGGGTTAGCCGTGCGCGTACCTACGATCAATGTTTCGCTCATTGATTTGACCTTCACAGCCTGTCGCGACACAACGGTTGAGGAGATTAACGAGATTCTGGGAGCAGCGGCGAAAGCAGACCCTTATGGTGTGCTGGCCTGCAATACACAGCCTTTAGTGTCTGCCGACTTCAATCACAACGCATATTCGAGCAACTTCGACGCAAATCACACGCGTGTCAGCGGACGTTTGGTTAAGGTGCTCTCGTGGTACGACAACGAGTGGGGCTTCTCTAATCGTATGTTGGATACCGGTTGTTTGATGGCCGCTGCATCGGTGGACGTTAGCAACGCCGCGTAACAGTTTTTGAGTGTGAGTGTTTGGGGGCCTTAGTGCCCCCTTTTTTTTTTCGCGTTCGCACATACGAGATTGGGTCGGATTGGCGCGTTATATTCTAGAGACGAGTTATCGTGATCAGCTGCGGATAGCTTCAAATCATCAGCGAGATAACAGTAAAAACAGCCGGAGGAGGTCCGGCATCTGATCAGTTGCAGCGCTAGGGTGCAAACCAGAGCGAGAACTGGTCGTGATGCGCGAAGTGACTAATGGGATGCATGTCATCGTCGGCATGTGCCGTTGCCTTTTCATAGACTTCGAGCTTGCTGTCGCCCACCAAGTGGATGATGCCCAGCTCCGTCTTGAGTAAACGGTCCTTCGAGAGACTGATACGTCTGTGAGGCGCGGTCGTCGGCTGAGTCATGAGCACTGGCGCTGTCGTGCTCAAGCCCTCAGGCAATTCAATAGAGCAGGGAAATAGTGATGCTGTGTGGGAATCAGCACCCATACCAAGGATGACTACGTCAAATGAATCCATAGCAGACAGAATCTCGGTGATACGCGCTAATTCTGCATCCGCATCTTCCTGCCCTGCACCAAAACCGATCCAGTTTGCCGCGGCGGCTTTGCCTTGCAGCAGAAGCGACTTGACCATCGCTGAGTTACTGTCCGCATGAGTCTCGGGTACCCACCGCTCATCGGCTAACAAGACAGTCACCTTTTCCCAATCGAGCTCGGTTGATGACAGTGTTTTAAATAGACCCTGAGGTGTGCTGCCACCTGAGACAACGAGACTCGCGGATCCGCGAGACGCAATGCCTCGCGTGAGCTGAGTTGTAATCGTCTCAGTCAACGCTGCATCGAGCTCATCGCGGCTGTCATAGCGATGTTGCTCAGACATGCCAGCTCCTAAAATCCTTCTCGATCAGCACCTCCGCTTTGGCGGGACCCCACGAGCCTGCCTGGTAAGGAAGGGCAGGTACATTTTGACTTTGACAAGCGTCGATCAGCTCGTCGCACCAACGCCAGCTTTCCTCAATTTCTTCCTTGCCGACAAAGAGGGACTGATCGCCTTGGATAGCATCAAGGAAGAGTCGCTCGTACGCATCCGGGATGCGGTCCAAATCACTGCTTTCCCTGAAGTCCAGATCGAGTAGATGCGATTGCAGTGACATACGTTCTTTGAGGCTCTGTTTCTTCGAGACCATGCTGAGCTCGATACCCTCATTGGGCTGCAAACGAATAACCAGCTTGTTAGGGATGTTGGCGCCCTCACCGAAAATATTGTGTGGCAAGTTCTTATACTGAATAACAATCTCAGTGACTTTCTCGGGCAGACGCTTTCCGGTCCTTAGGTAAAACGGAACGCCCGACCAGCGCCAATTATCAATATGAGCCTTGATCGCGATGTAGGTCTCCGTGTTACTGGCGTCCATTTCGCAGCCGTCCTCGTCGAGGTAACCAGGCACCGCTGTGCCGCGAATCCAACCGTTGATGTACTGGCCGCGAACCACTTTTTCGTTAACAGACTGCGAGTCGATTCGTCGAAGCGCTCGGACGATCTTCACTTTTTCGTCTCGAATACTCTCGGCTCTTAATGAGTTGGGTGGCTCCATGGCGACCAAGCACATGAGCTGCATCAAATGGTTCTGTACCATGTCGCGCAACTGACCGACCTTGTCGTAATAAGTCCAGCGACCTTCGATACCCACCATTTCACCGACCGTAATTTGCACGTGATCAATGCAGGTGTTGTCCCACTGACTGTTGATAAAGCTATTGGCAAATCGAAGTACCAGCAGGTTCTGTACGGTTTCCTTTCCCAAGTAGTGATCGATTCGATAAATCGACTTTTCATCGAAATACTTAGCGAGTGTTTCGTTGACCTTGATTGATGACTCGAGGTTTTCGCCAATGGGCTTCTCAACTACAATGCGGCAGTCGCCTGCGAGGCAATTAGTTTCGCTCAGGTGTTCACAGATGGGCGCAAATAATGAAGGCGGCGTTGCAAAGTAGAATAGGCTAGTGCGGTCATCGTCTAGCCACTCGCGCAGTTCACCGTATTTTTCGGGCTCAGAAAAATTGACCGTTACGTAGCTGAACCGAGATGTGAAACTTTCCCACTCTTTATCGGACGGCGCATCGCTGCCCATGTAAGAAGACATCTTCTGCTTTAGTAGCGGCAGGAATTCGTCAAGAGACTGCTCTCTTCGCGCAACTGCGGCGATTCGCAGATCCGATTCCAAAAGATTGAGTCGCTCTAACTGGAGTAGAGCAGGAAACAGTTTTCGCGCCGACAGATCGCCCGACGCCCCAAAAATAATTAAATCAACCGCTGCCATGTAGTGGCTCCCCCAGCTATGCGCCTAACTGCGACGCTTCGCGTGCAATTTGTGTAATGTGCTCCCACTGTCCGTTTTGGATTGCATCCGCTGGCGTCAACCAAGAGCCACCTACCGCTCGAACATTGGAAAGCGATAGATAACTGCCAGCATTGTCTAAATTGATACCCCCAGTTGGGACGAACTGTAGATCTGCAAATGGCCCCGCAAATGCTTTTATGGCGGCGGCACCGCCCGAGGTGCTTGCAGGGAAAAACTTCAATACGTTGAAACCGGCTTCTTTTGATGCCATCACTTCGGTGGCTGTTACCGCACCGGGCAAAAACGGGATGTTTGTCAGCAATGCGCGATCAAATAGCGCATCAGATTGACCAGGTGATACAACGAAGTTGGCGCCAGCGTCGACGGCCGAGTCGAATTCAGTTGCGTTGCATACGGTACCAACTCCAACGTTAGCGCCTTTTACCTGATCTCTTATCAAGGTGATCGCCTTGAGTCCGTGCTGGGTTCTCAGCGTTACCTCAAGGTTCGTAATGCCACCGGCTACCAGCGCTTCGGCCAAAGGCACAGCGTGCTCCAGCTTTTGGATTGCGATCACGGGGATCACGGGTGCGTTGTCTAAAAATGCGTAAGACACAGAACTCATTTACCGCTTATCTCCAAGGCAGAGGGCTGCACCCAGCAGTCCTGGGTCGTCATGCGTAATGACGAAGGTGCCAATGTTGGTGTTGTAGTCGGCAAACCGACCTTTGGCTAAAAAGCGCGCGCGAAAGTCGCTTTTGCGCAGTAAGTCGATGTAGCGTGGGGCGATACCACCTGCAATGTAGACACCGCCCATGGCGCCCGTGGTCAGCGCCAAGTTGCCTGCCGAGGAGCCGAGTACCGCAAAAAACATGGCCATTGTCTCAGAGGCCAGAGGCGACTCTTGCTGGGCTGCGGCGCCGATATCACGGGGTGTTGAGAATTCGGGGTGAACCCCTCGAATTTCGGCAAGTGCTTGATAGATATTAACGATGCCTGCGCCGCACAGCAGGCGCTCGATTGAGACGCGTCCGTACCGAGCACGAAGTCGCTTAAGCACCTCAAATTCCATGTCGGTGATCGGGGCGAAGTCCACGTGACCACCCTCGCCTTGAAGGACGAGCGGCGCTCCTGTCTTATCGAAAATCACTGAGGCAACGCCTGTACCTGTTCCCGGACCAATAGACACCATCGGTTGTCCTGCCTCAACAACCCCCACTCCAATCTGCTCGACATGTGCAGCGGAGAGCGCTGGCAGCGAGCGTGCGACAGCCGCAAAGTCGTTGATGATCTCGATGTAGGAGTTGGTCAGGTAGCGCCCGAGCAAAGCGCGATCAAATCGCCACGGGCTGTTAGTAAAGCTGATGGTTTCCAGGTGCGGTGGCGCAGCGACGGCCAAGCAGGTTTTTGCGGGCCCCGCCTCGGGTAATCCCAGCGCCTGCCAGTCGGTAATGAGTCTTGCCATGACTTCATCAAAGTTCTGAAAGTCGGCCACACGGTATTTGGCGAGCGACTGCGGTTGAGCCTGTTCGGGCGTTACATAGGCAAAGCGCGCATTGGTACCGCCGATATCACCGACTAGGTAGTGAGGCTTAGCGCCAATGCTCGCGTCTGACATAACTTCCCTCAAATAAACAGTGACGAAGCGCCTTCCTCGGCGCTGCTGATGGCCAGTCGATTGTTGCCAAACAACCCGCGACCGACTGTCCCCGGCACATTGGGTGCCTGTGCTTCTGTCCTGCTTTTTAATTCTGTTTCATCGATGTGCGCCGACAGCTCGCCGGTTGTGGCATCCAATCGAATTACATCACCGGTCTGAATTTTACCAAGCGGACCCCCTTGCGATGCTTCGGGAACCAAGTGAATAGCTGCCGGAACTTTACCTGATGCGCCACTCATACGCCCATCGGTCACCAAGGCTACTTTGTGGCCTCTATCCTGCAATACGCCGAGCATTGGTGTGAGCTTGTGGAGTTCGGGCATGCCATTTGCCGAAGGACCCTGAAAGCGCACAACGACAACGCAATCCTTGTCGAGTTCACCCGCTTCAAAGAGAGGCTTTAGATCATCCTGATCATCAATGACAACGGCTGGCGCCTCGACAATGTGGTGTTGCTCCTGAACGGCTGACGTCTTGATGACACTGCGTCCCAGATTGCCCTCTAGAAGCTTTACGCCGCCATTGGGTGCAAAGGGCATTGCCGGTGTTGTAAGGATTTCAGGGTCAAGGCTGGTTGCCGCCGCCGAGCGCCACTCGATTTGACCGTCAATCAGGGTTGGCTCCTGACAGAAGTCACCAAACCCGTTACCAAAGCAGGTCTTCGCATCGGCGTGCATCAGGCCCGCATCTAATAACGCAGTGAAAAGTGCGCCTGTACCACCTGCGGCATGGAAATGATTCACATCCGCTGATCCGTTCGGATAAACGCGGGCAATGAGCGGCGTTACCGATGAGATCGCATCGAAATCTGACCAGTTCATGCGGTAGCCAGCGGCTCGCGCGATCGCAATTAAGTGAATGCAGTGATTGGTAGAGCCACCTGATGCAAGAAGGGCGACCAAGGCATTGACCAGCGCGCGAGCATCAACTACCTCTGCCATGGGACGATAGTCTCGACTTTGGGCGGTGATGCGTGTGATGTGCTCGGCGGCAAAGTCCGTCAGCGCATCGCGAAGTGGCGTGCCTGGATTGATGAACGAGCTTCCGGGAAGCTGCAAACCCATGGCTTCGACCATGACCTGGTTACTATTTGCTGTGCCATAAAAAGTACAGGTGCCTGGCGAGTGATAAGACTGGCTTTCCGCTTCGAGCAGTTCATCGCGGCCAATTTTGCCCTCAGCAAACAATTGTCGGATCCGAACTTTTTCTTTGTTAGATAGACCTGATGTCATCGGTCCCGCGGGTACCGTCATGACTGGCAAGTGCCCAAATTGCAGCGCACCGATCAGTAATCCCGGAATGATTTTGTCGCAGACGCCAAGAAGCAATGCCGCGTCAAACATTTGGTGAGACAGCGAGACTGCGGTTGCTTGCGCGATGATATCGCGGCTGAACAGGCTTAACTCCATGCCTGACTGGCCTTGCGTTACCCCATCGCACATGGCGGGAACACCACCAGCGATTTGTGCGGTGCTGCCCATACGTCGGGCCGCTGCTTTGATTCGTTCTGGGTAATCTTTATAGGGCTCGTGGGCCGACAACATGTCGTTATGTGCCGTCACAATGCCAATATTGGCTTCGTCCATGAGTTTGATGACGGACTTGTCGTCACTGGAGCAGGCGGCCATACCGTGGGCGAGGTTGCCGCAACTGAGCTGCTTCCGATCCGGTGCGCCCAAACGCATCGCATCAACGTCACTCAAGTAGTCGTCACGCAAGTCTTTGCTGCGCTCTTCAATCGCGCGGGTGACGCGCAAAATATCGGCGTGCATAGCCTTTAGAACCTTATAATTAACAGATGCGTATTATGTAATAAAAATACATATTTGGCGATTAAAAACGGATTAAACCTGCATTTATGTAATTTTATTACGAATTGTTGGTTCTTGAAAATATGCGCTGGGCCATCATAAAGGCCCCCAGTATTCCCGCATCGTTTTCTAGGCGCGGTGATGCAATCAATGTCTCCATGGCGTCTGGGGATGCAAGTTCGGGCAGGTAGTCCCCAAGTAGCGGCAGACACTCATGCCGAATTCTCTCGAGGAGCCCTGGTGCTTGCGAGACACCGCCGCCAAAAATGATGACGTCAGGTCGATGATGTAGGACGAGATTCACAGCTAACTGACCAAGATAGAAGCCTTCTAGCACCAGACCTGGATGGTCCTGACTAAGCTCGGTCAGCGAGGCTCCCCAACGAGCAACGATGGCGGGTCCAGAGGCCAGTCCTTCTAAACAATCGCCGTGAAAGGGGCAGGTGCCCGAGAATGTCCGATCAGTTGGGTGTCGCTCGACACGAATGTGGCCAATTTCTGGGTGTGACCGTCCATTAACGATGCTGCCGTTTTGCACAACGCCTACACCAATGCCCGTACCCACCGTGACATAGGCTAAGTGCTGAATAGGACGGTCGACTTGCCAGTGTGCCTCAGCAAGCGCAGCACCATTGACGTCCGACTCCGACATGACAGGGCAATCAAATTCTTCCTGCAGATGCGCTCTAAGATTGAAGGCCTCCCAGTGAGGTTTCGGCGTTGGCCCAATTTGCCCGTAATCGGCGCTTTCGGGGTCTACGTTAAGCGGGCCAAAACTTGCGATACCGATTGCGTCTAGGCCGTTGCGACCGATTTCCTTGCGAATAATTCGCTCAATCGATGATGTAGTTTCGCTGGGAGAGGCGGTTTCAACTCGGTGTCGTTTTGCTTTGTTTGGATCTCTACCCACCGAAACGATGCATTTGGTGCCGCCAGCCTCGATAGCTGCTAATAAAGGTTTACTAGTCATTGGGGAGGGTTTCTCGAGAGGAAGCGTCATCCAGCGTTGGGGGGTCAAAAATAAGCCGGCTCTGAATCGAGCCGGCATTAGCGTGTGCCTAGGCAGGGCATGCCAGAGCATCTACGCTATTAAAGCAGCGTAAACATGACCGCGTGGATACCGAGCATGGCCAGTGCCAAGGTCGCGATCGAAAAGAGTAGAAAGCGAACAGGAATGGTGTTCACTTGCATTTGCCAGAAGCTGTGAAGAATACGAGCTATGGCATACGTCCAAGCCGCATAGAGTGATGGTGTCGACGTGTCACCGACCATCGCGAGAATGATGACCAGTGCATAGAAGGCCGTAGGTTGTTCCATCAGGTGCTCGTAGTTGTGGCGCGTCCACTTCATTTTGTCGGGAGCGTCAGCTTCGCCGTCGGGGCCTCTAAACCCGGGAGGCAGCTCGCCCAGTTTTGCACCTGAGCCCATGACTCGGATGACGTAGATAAAAAACATTACGACTGACCAGGTGGCGAGTAGCGCCGCAGGTCCCAAAATTGGGTTGAATTCTTGCATGGTTGATCTCCGTTATCGTTATTCGAGGTGCGGCCCAAACCGCATCACTAGTCTCTAACGAAACACTGCTTGCATGCTAGACTTCCGCACGGATATTTTGATTGAGAGTTAAGTCCATGGTTATTAAGCCTAAAGTTCGCGGATTTCTGTGTACCACGACCCACCCTCTTGGGTGTGATAAGAATGTCCGTCGTCAGATTGAACATGTGAAATTGAAAGGCGATCTAGTCGGTGGACCCAAGCGGGTACTGGTGCTTGGGGCGTCAACGGGCTATGGACTGGCGTCTCGGATTACGGCGGCTTTTGGTTCTGGCGCATCCACCATTGGCGTCTTTTTTGAAAAAGAGGGGAACGAGAAGAAGCCGGGAACGGCCGGTTGGTATAATTCCGCCGCTTTTCATCGCTATGCCGAAGACGCCGGACTGTATGCCAGGAGCATTAATGGCGATGCGTTTTCGGGGGAGCTCAAAGACAACGTTATCAATCTGATCAAACAGGATTTAGGGCAGGTTGATCTTGTTGTTTACAGTCTTGCTGCACCGCGCCGTACGCATCCTGTGACAGGCGCCGTTCATGTATCAACTTTGAAGCCCATTGGATCCGCAGCGGTGCAAAAGGGGATCAATACCGATAAGGGAACCATTCAGGAGTTTCACCTCGAACCCGCCTCTCAAGAGGAAATCGACAACACGGTAGCCGTCATGGGCGGTGAGGACTGGCAGATGTGGATCGAAGCGCTCGATGACGCGGGCGTTTTGGCCGAAGGTGTAAAGACAACGGCCTATACCTACATTGGCGAGAAGATTACCTGGGATATTTACTGGCATGGGACCATTGGCGCCGCAAAGAAAGACCTTGATAAGCGAGTCGTCGCCATCCGAGATCGCCTGGCAGCAAAGGGTGGTGATGCGCGAGTGTCGGTGTTAAAGGCGGTTGTTACCCAGGCCTCGGCCGCTATCCCCGCTATGCCAATCTACCTCGCGATTCTGTTTAAAGTGATGAAAGCAAAAGGCACTCACGAGGGGTGTATTGAGCAGATCGACAGGCTATTCCGAGAGGCACTCTATGGCGATAAGCCGCTAGACGATGAGGGCCGCTGTCGCGTGGATGACCATGAGCTCCTGCCAGAGGTTCAGACAGAAGTCGCTGGGCTATGGGATCAAATAGACACTGACAATTTGAGAGACCTGTCTGATTTTACGGGTTACCGACAAGAGTTTTTACAGTTGTTCGGATTTGAAGTTGACGGTGTCGATTACGACGCTGACGTCGATCCTGCAGTTACCATCGCGCAGCTGGTGAGCTGATATGCAAGGCTACGATGAGGCAGTGCAGGTATCGCCACGCATTCGACGGTTGGTCGCGCCAAATCCGAGTGTAATGACTGGCCCTGGGACCAATACCTATCTCATTGGTACAGACGATGTGGCAGTGATCGACCCCGGCCCCGCGATTGATGAGCATATTGAGCACATTTTGCGCGTGGGCGATGGTCGAATAAGCCGCATCTTGTGTACGCACACGCACCCTGATCACTCGCCGGCGGCGGCGCATTTAGCGCGTGAGTTGAATGTGCCAATGATTGGCGCGGTGACGGCCGATGATCAGCATCAGGATTTGACCTTTAAGCCTGATGTGCATCTCACACAAGACGCTGTATTTACTGGCAACGACTGGACGGTTCGTGCCATTCATACCCCAGGACATGTCGATAACCATTACTGCTTTTTACTAGAGGAAGAGGGGATGGTTTTCGCGGGTGATCACATCATGAATGGATCGACCGTCGTCATCGTGCCGCCCGGTGGCAACATGAAAGCGTATATTGAATCGCTGCAGCGTCTGTTGAACTACGACGTGACAGCGATTGCGCCGGGTCACGGCGAGGTCATTCCCGGTTGTCGCGATGAGGTTGAAAAGCTAGTGCGTCACCGACTGATGCGTGAGGCTAAGGTCGTCGCGAATCTCGAGCGGGACGGTCCCGTGTCGGTCGAAACGCTCGTGGTATCCGTATACGATGACGTCCCTGAAGCAATGCATCGATGGGCGCAGCTGTCATTGCTAGCGCATCTACTCAAACTAGAGGTTGAAGGCCGAGCTGAGCAGATTAATGGTCAATGGGCCATGTGCTGAGTTTCGAAACGGGGAAGCAAAGTGAGAACGTGTACGATGCTCGCTTGCCTCGGCGACTTGAGGTCATTAAACAGTTTGGCTGGTTAGGATTGTCCTATACTTCACATTCTAGCTGTGATGGAGGCATCCAATACTAAATGTCGGAACTCACACTCCATACGAGTAAAGCCAAAAGCCTGCTCCTGCTGCTGGCCTCCGTACTATTTACTGCAGCAGGTGTTTTTCTGGCTAAAGATGGTGAGCTAATGGGACATGCGGCCTACGCGTTCTTCGGTTTATGTTCTGTCGCGTATATGGTCCAACTAACAACTGGTGGAGGCTACTTAAAATTAAGAGACGACGAATTTGAGTTCGTTTTTGGATTTGGAAGAAAACAATGCGTTAAATGGGATGATGTGGACAGTTTTAGGGTCGCTGTTGTGAGAAATCTGTCCAGGTACTATGTCCCCCCAACGCGATTAGTTGGATGGAACTACAAACAAGGTGTCGACGTCTCCAAATTTGGCAGATTGACGTCTAAGACGCTATCAGGTCGAGAAGCTTGCTTACCCGATACGTACGGTATGAAGATGGAAGAACTGTTGTCTCTACTGAACGGGCACCTTGAGCGAAATCGTGATCGGCGATGACCGTAATTTAGAAGTTTGGGCGCATTTCGCCCCTGTTGAAATAAGTAATCATGGCTGTAGGCTACTTGCCCCTCAGCCTTTAAATAACGACAACACACATCCAAATAGAGAGGTAGATCATGCAAGGCTTGATGATGGATTTCCCACTGACGATTACGTCGATTATGGAACACGCCGAGCGGGTTCATGGTGCACAGGAGATCGTATCTGTTACGCGGGATAACCCCCGCCACCGCTACACCTACGCGGACTCTTTCGCTCGTGTTCGTCAATTGGCGAATGCGATGGACGGATGGGGACTGAACCAGAGCGATCGCATTGCGACGCTCGCATGGAACGACTATCGTCATTTTGAAACCTATTACGCATCTGCCTGTTCGGGGTACGTATGTCACACCATTAACCCGCGCTTATTCCCTGAGCAAATCGTTTACATCATTAACCACGCGGAAGACCAATACGTTTTCCTGGACCCGGATTTCTGGCCACTGATCGAGCAGGTTGCGCCTCAATGTACCGAGGTAAAGGGTTGGATTGTCATGACAACGCCTGAGCACATGCCTGACACCAGCGTTACCAACGTTCATTGTTACGAACAGCTGCTTGAAGGTCAGGCCGATACCTATGCGTGGCCTGCACTCGATGAGAATGATGCGTGTGCTCTGTGTTATACGTCGGGCACGACGGGTAATCCAAAAGGCGTCATGTACAGTCACCGTTCAACAGTGCTGCATACCTACGCCACAATGATGCCCGACTCCATGAACATCTCGTCGGCTGATGTTGTCTTGCCGATTGTCCCCATGTTCCATGTCAATGCCTGGGGCAACCCCTATGCCTGTCCTGTAGCGGGCGCGAAGATGGTTATGCCGGGCAACAAAATGGGGGATGGTCCGACGTTGGCCACGTTAATCAATGACGAAGGCGTCACGATGTCGGCCGGTGTACCCACCGTCTGGTTGAACCTTCTGGCACATCTGCGCTCGAGCGGCGAACGAGTGGAGACCCTCCAGCGAGTGGTGGTGGGCGGTTCCGCCTGCCCACTGTCGGTTATGGAAGAGTTCGATACCTACGGTGTTGATACGCGCCACGCCTGGGGTATGACAGAGATGAGCCCGCTGGGCACCTCAAATTCATCTGGTGCGCGTCGCCATCAGTACGATGCCGATTCGTTTGCTGCCACGAGGACTAATGTGGGTCAGCCGATCTTTGGGGTCGAGGTGAAGATCACCGATGATGACAACAATGAGCTTCCCTGGGACGGCGTTGCCTTTGGCGCACTGAAAGTTCGTGGTCCGTGGATTTGTTCCAGCTACTTCAAACTGGACGGTAGCTCAGCGCATGCGGAAGAGGGCTGGTTCGAGACCGGTGATGTCGCGACCATCGACGCTCGAGGTAATGTGTCAATTACTGACCGTACGAAGGATGTGATCAAGTCGGGTGGTGAATGGATTTCATCAATCGAGGTGGAAAATTGTGCAACGGGGCACCCAATGGTCGCCGAGGCTGCGGTTATTGGCCGCATTCATCCGAAGTGGGGCGAGCGACCGCTGTTGATTGTCGTAAAGAATGGTCAAGGTGATGTCACGCCGGATGAGCTAAAGACCTTCCTCGATGGGAAAATCGCTAAGTGGTGGATTCCAGACGATGTGCAGTACATCGAGGAAATGCCACATACCGCGACGGGCAAAATCCAGAAGATGAAACTCAGAGAGATTTTCGAGGATTATCAGTTTCCCGCCTAGGCAAACCACATGTAAAAAGGCCCCGCTCCAGCGGGGCTTTTTGTTCGGGCCTATTTGTCGGTACAGTCGTTGTTATGACGAGGTGCATCGCCTGAAGCTCAGTACTCTGACTCCATGTGTGCAACTCGAGAGAGGCTTCTTTCCGGGGATAACAGATCAAGCGGGATAGTTCAGATGCAAGGTTCTCTTGACTCAATGTCCGCGTATGCGCACCCACGCGTGCTTGTCATGCTGTTTCTTGGGTTCTCGGCAGGCCTTCCGTTCCTACTCATTTTCGGAACGCTCTCTGTTTGGCTTCGCGAGGCGGGCGTAGAACGCAGCGCTGTGACCTATTTCAGTTGGGCAGCGCTTGGTTATTCATTCAAGTATGTTTGGGCACCGCTCGTTGATAAATTGCCTTTACCACTTCTGGAACAGTTTTTGGGTAAGCGACGAAGCTGGCTACTGCTATCACAGTTAATGGTGATTTCAGCCATGCTGTGGATGGCTATGAGCGATCCGGCAAGTACCGAGGGCCTTCGGTACATGGTCTATGCAGCGGTCTTTCTCGGCTTTTCGTCTGCGACACAGGACATCGTCATCGACGCTTACCGCATTGAAGCGGTGGAGGAGACGCTGCAGGCCTTGATGTCAGCTTCGTACGTGGCAGGCTACCGGATCGGATGGTTTGTGGCGGGTGCTGGCGCACTTTATCTCGCATCGGGGCTGGGCACGACAGAGGAAGCCTACGTGTATTCGTCATGGCAACTCACTTACGTGGCTATGGCGGGTACCATGCTCGTTGGTGTCATCACCACATTGGTGATCGAGGAACCCCACGGTCACAATAAATCGAATTTTCTGAAGTCAACCAGTGACTACCTCCGATTCTTACTCTTGTTTGCCTGCTTCGTGTCCGGACTAGTGTTTGCCTACATCTGGCTTGCCGACAGTATTTCTGAAATTCGGATCGGGCTTGAGGGCCTTGGCGTGGGTGGATCATTAGCCTCATTTTCGACTGAGGCTATTCGACTACTGGCCGCTGTTGGCTTTGCTGGCTTGACTAGCTGGGTCTTGGTGATGCTTAACATTGCTGATAGGCGAGCATTGCGAGAAACCTATGTCGATCCGATCGCTGAGTTCTTTGGCCGCTACGGCAGGATGGCGATTTTGGTGTTGTTACTCATTGGCTTCTATCGCGTTTCCGACATTGTGTTGGGCGTCATTTCCAATGTGTTTTATCTGGACATGGGATTCAGCAAAAATGAAATCGCTACGGTTACCAAAGTGTTTGGTATTTGGATGACTATTTTGGGTGGTTTCGTCGGGGGATTTCTCACTATCCGATTCGGTGTGCTTAAGGTCTTGATGTTGGGCGCGGTGATGACAGTCATCACGAATCTATTGTTTATACTCGTCGCCCAAAACTCAGGCAATCTATCGCTTCTTTATGTCGTGATCGGCGCAGACAACATCACCGCCGGCTTAGCGGCAGCTGCCTTCATTGCTTATTTGTCGAGTCTGACCAATCTCTCTTTTACGGCGATGCAATACGCCATGTTTAGCTCTCTGATGACCTTATTTCCCAAGCTACTGGGTGGTTACTCGGGCTCCATTGTCGATTCCTTGGGTTATGAGAGCTTCTTTCTGATCTCATCCATGATGGGCTTACCAGTCCTCTTGCTGATTTGGGCGGTTGACCGCTATGTGAAAGAGACCGGGGCTTGAGTTTGATCGACACAGCCGAGAGCGGCCCTCAACGTTCTGACGTCAATACAACGTTCGAATTTACGGACGGGATGAGGATTGAGAAGCAAGCAGACAAGAAAGACGCTCTCTTCAACACACGGCATATTTCCGGATCGTCTCTACTGACTTCGATATATGTCGGCTTCGTATTTTTCGGTGTGACTTTAGCGCTCGATGCGGCGGCAGAGCCGATCAGAGAAGAGGGACTAACGAATGGTCCCGTTGGCAAGACAAGACTGACAGGTGCAGAGATTACCCGTCTATTTTCTGATGTCCTTGATCGCGGTGAGGTTCAGAATCTGCGTGGTATAACAGCAGAGACTCACTGGCATGCGGACGGAACCTTTGTGAATCGATGGTGGACAGAAGGAAATCCTGCAACTGATGCAAGTTATGCAAGTGATAAAGGTGCAGTAAAACGGGAAGTCACGGGCCGGTGGCGTGCCGAGAACGATCTCCGATGCGTTACATTTAACCGGGGAACTCAGCCAGACTGGTCATGTGCAGAGGTGTGGCTGCTGGACGATGGGCGGATCCTGTCTCTCAATCCTGACGGAAGCGCTCACGGCCTGCATCGGTTGTCTCCTTTGAACTGATGATGTGTGACCCGCATTAACTAACGTATCGCGGCGCACCGGAACGACGTACACTGGGTACGGATGCGTGGGCGAGGAAAACCCTATGCCGTTATTGCTAGTTGCATACCCGTTTCTTGAGTTTTGGTCGCTGCTCGAGTTCAGTGCTCGCACCAGTGCCCTGGCGACCATCACCTATATCCTTGTCATGATCATTGTTGGCTACTGGTTGTTGCAGCTTGCAGGTCGCTCCGCTTTGCTGACGGCAGGTCGCTTCCCATCGGCAGCCGCGCTACGTGGTCAGCTATTTGCCGGCGAAATCAGCGTCGCCTTTGGTGCCATTTTGTTGATGATTCCTGGGCTCATCTCAGATGTGATTGCGCTCTATGTTTTCCTCCGCGCCACGCTGCGTACTGTGTTGGGTGGTGTCGTCTCGAGTGGATCACGGCGAACTCAAACTCAAGATCATGAAGAGCGAGACATCCCTCACCGATCTAATTCGGGTCAAGGCGATCGAGGTCCAGTGACGCTTGAGGGTGACTTTTCGCGGGTTGATGACGACTAAATTCAGGTCAAAAGCGGTTTTTTTTATCAGATTTAGCACTCTCGGCCGCTGAGTGCTAAAAAAGGCTTGAAATTGTTTTTTGAGTCCCCATTATTTCCTCATCCCCTTGGGGGAAGAACAATATAATCGTCATTTTGGAGATTGAAACCAATGAATATTCGTCCGTTGTACGACCGAGTTGTCGTTCGTCGTAAGGAAGAAGAAGAGACCTCGGCTGGCGGCATCGTCCTCCCAGGTTCAGCAAAAGAAAAACCTAATCAGGGTGAAGTGGTTGCGGTTGGTGCCGGCAAAGTGCTGGACAACGGTGAGCAGCGTCCTCTGACAGTTCAGGTTGGCGACAAGATCGTTTTCGGTCAGTACGCAGGCAGCAACACCATAGAAGTCGATGGTGAAGAGCTGATCCTCATGAGCGAAGGCGAAATCTACGCCGTTATCGACTAATTACTTCAGTCCAACGTTAGTAAAGGAATTTTAGACATGGCAGCTAAAGACGTATTTTTTGGTGATTCCGCTCGTCAGCGCATGCTGGTTGGTGTGAACACACTGGCAGATGCCGTTAAAGCAACATTGGGTCCAAAGGGCCGTAACGTAATCCTCGAGAAGTCATTCGGTTCGCCGACTGTAACCAAAGATGGTGTTTCAGTAGCGAAAGAAATCGAACTGGCGGATCGCTTCGAGAACATGGGCGCGCAGATGGTGAAGGAAGTTGCTTCACAAGCATCCGACGTTGCAGGTGACGGCACCACTACGGCAACCGTTCTCGCACAATCAATCGTGAACGAAGGTCTCAAGGCAGTTGCTGCAGGCATGAATCCAATGGATCTCAAACGTGGCATCGATAAAGCGGTCGCCGCAGCTGTTGACGCTGTCGGTGGCATGGCATCACCGTGTGAAGACAATACGGCGATTGCCCAGGTAGGTACGATTTCTGCAAACAGCGATGCGTCTGTCGGCGAAATCATTGCTGAAGCGATGGAGAAGGTTGGTAAAGAGGGTGTCATCACCGTTGAAGAGGGCTCAGGCCTCGAGAACGAGCTCGACGTTGTTGAAGGTATGCAGTTCGATCGCGGTTACCTCTCGCCCTACTTCATCAACAACCAAGACAACATGTCTGCTGAAGTGGAAGACCCCTTCTTACTTCTCGTTGACAAGAAGATCTCAAACATCCGTGAACTGCTTCCTGTGCTTGAGCAGGTAGCTAAGGCTTCTCGCCCACTCGTTATCATTGCTGAAGATGTTGAAGGCGAGGCGCTTGCGACTCTCGTGGTCAACAACATGCGCGGTATTGTTAAGGTTGCGGCATGTAAAGCACCCGGTTTCGGCGATCGTCGAAAGGCCATGCTGCAGGACATCGCGATTCTGACAGGCGGTACGGTTATCTCCGAGGAAGTCGGTCTTGATCTCGAGAGCACTAGCCTTGAGCACCTCGGTAATGCCAAGCGCATCACCATGGACAAGGACAACACCACGATCGTTGATGGTGCTGGTGATGCGGAAGCTATCCAAGGTCGCGTTAGCGAAATTCGTGTTCAGATTGAGAACACGTCTTCTGACTATGATCGCGAGAAGCTTCAAGAGCGTGTCGCGAAGCTTGCCGGTGGTGTAGCGGTTATCAAGGTAGGCGCTGCCACCGAAATCGAGATGAAAGAGAAGAAGGCACGTGTTGAAGACGCGCTCCATGCGACTCGCGCTGCAGTTGAAGAGGGCGTCGTTGCCGGTGGTGGGGTGGCACTGGTTCGCGCTATCGCATCGGTCGAAGGACTGACAGGTGACAACGAGGACCAGAACACAGGTATCGCAGCTGCGCTACGTGCCATGGAAGGTCCGCTTCGTCAGATCGTATCTAACGCAGGTGACGAGGCGTCTGTTGTTCTCGATAAAGTGCGTCAGGGCGAAGGTAACTTCGGTTACAACGCGGCCACTGGCGAGTACGGCGACATGATTGCGATGGGTATTCTTGATCCAGCAAAAGTAACTCGTACTGCGCTTCAGGCAGCGGGATCGGTTGCGGGCTTGATGATCACCACGGAAGTGATGATTGCTGAAGCACCGAAAGAAGAAGCAGCACCTGCAATGCCTGACATGGGCGGCATGGGTGGCATGGGCGGCATGATGTAAGCAGCTCTGCTCATAAAACTAGGAACCCGGCTTTATGCCGGGTTCTTTTTTTTTGGTACGAGGATATACTTGCAGCTGGGCAGGGCGTCGACGACGCTGTTATTCATAAGAGGAAACAATAAATGGAAAACGCGATCGGTTTTATTTTTCGTTACTTTCACGTATTAGCCGGTATCACTTGGATCGGCATGTTGTATTACTTCAATTTCGTTCAGACGGAATATTTTAAAGAAGCCGAGGCTGAGGCGAAGAAAGATGCGATGGCCAAGCTCGCTCCCCGTGCACTTTGGTGGTTCCGTTGGGGCGCGATGGTGACATTCATCACGGGTCTTTACTTGTTCCACAAGTTAGGTGCATTCACTAACTTTGATCTCGCGCCCATTTGGATGGGTGCGCTTGCGGGAACATTCATGTTCCTTAACGTTTGGCTCATTATTTGGCCAAACCAGCAGGTTGTTTTGGGCATGAAGGCGGGCGATGGCCCTTCAAGTGCGGCGAAGGCAGGTCTCGCTAGTCGAACCAATACCTTATTTTCTGGGCCGATGCTGCTTGGCATGCTGGGTTCGAAGCATCTTGCATTACCGCTCGGTGGTGCGTCGACAGGTCTCTATCTCGCGTTGGGCTTGATTGTTCTTCTTGAGATCAATGCACTGTTCGGTAAGCAAGGTCCAATGGCATCGGTTAAAGGCGTCATCCATATGTCTGCACTGCTAACGCTCGTCATCTGGGCATTGCTGTATTACATGTAAGCAAGAGATACATGAAAAAAGGCGGCCTTGGCCGCCTTTTTTGTGGCTAATACACGGCCACTCCGGGCCGCAGAGCAAGGTATACTGTGAGGCTAAAGGGGGAGGAACTTTATGTCCCGGGATGACTTAACCGAAATTCCATCATTCGCTGCTCGGCGCGATGAGGCCGTCGATAGCGCACCTCGCAATGCGATACCGAGCCGAAGCCGCGAGTCCGCTGGGCTCAGCGGGGCAGGTCAATTTTTTCTGACGCTATCATTTATCGCTGTTTGCGCCTTATCCGCCTACGCGTGGTATAGCTATCAGTTAATCGGCGAACTGACGGCAGATCAGTCTAGGACTGGTAAACAGGTACAGAGCCTCGAGAATCTGTTAACCGATACCGATGAAACGGTCACCAAATCGGCGGCGGCGATGGGTGCGCAATTGAATTTGCTGGACAGCGAAGTGAGGAAGCTTTGGGATGCCCGCAAGGTTGCCAACCGCAAAGTATCGAATCTGGAGAAGACAGATAAGTCCACGGAAGCGACCCTTCAGACGCTAAAGGACAACGGCTTCCGTCAAAAGAAAACATTGGATGCATTGACTGCGGATCTAAGGGAGCTGCAGACCTTGTCGGCAGATATCGAGCGTCTGGCGGGGTCAGCGCGTCAGATTCAAAGCGATGTAGAGCGATTGGCGGATGACGTGAATCGCGCCAACTTGGAGCGCGCTTCTTTGGGTAACCGAGTTACCGCAAATGAAGAATGGGTTGCTTCAATCAATGGATTCAGGAAGCAGGTCAATACCAACGTGAATCAGCTACGGGCTGATATCCGCCAGTTGTCAGCAAAAGTTGATGCTTTAGCTGTTGATTCGGCGCCAGCGCCCGCACCGGTGCCCGCTCCGTAAGCGGGTAAATACAAAGTGAGACAATAGGGAACGCTCATGACCGTAATTACAGACCGCGATGTTGTCGAAAGCGTCGCAGATGCACTCCAGTTCATTTCCTATTACCACCCGACCGACTTCGTGCAGGCCGTTCACCGTGCTTATGAAATGGAGCAAAGTCAGGCTGCTAGAGACGCCCTTGCTCAGATCCTCATCAACAGTCGCATGTGCGCCATGGGCAAGCGACCTATTTGCCAAGACACAGGTATTGTCACTGTGTTCGTCGATATTGGAATGGAGGTTCGCTGGGATACATCAAAGCCACTGGAAGACCTCATTAATGAGGGCGTTTCCTTGGCTTATTTGCATCCGGACAATAAGTTGAGGGCGTCGATCCTCGAAGATCCAGCCGGGGCTCGAAAGAACACCAAGGACAACACACCGGCGGTTATTCATACACGAATGGTCAAGGGCAATACGGTCGATTTTCGTGTTGCGGCTAAGGGCGGTGGCTCGGAGAACAAATCAAAGCTCGCCATGTTGAATCCATCGGACAGCATCGTGGACTGGGTCGTTAAGACTGTCCCTACTATGGGCGCGGGGTGGTGCCCGCCCGGCATGCTGGGCATTGGTATTGGTGGTACTGCAGAGAAGGCCATGGTGATGGCCAAAGAATCACTCATGGACCCGGTCGATATCCATGAGCTCCGCGAACGCGGCCCCTCGACACGAGCCGAAGAGTTGCGGCTTGAAATCATGGAGGCTGTGAACAAACTCGGCATTGGCGCACAAGGCCTAGGTGGACTCACGACCGTACTGGACGTGAAAATTATGGATTACCCCACGCATGCCGCTTCGCTACCTGTGGCAATGATTCCCAATTGCGCGGCCACGCGGCACGCGCACTTTGAACTAACCGGCAATGGTCCAGTATTCCAGGAGGCGCCTAGTCTCGATGCGTGGCCCGAGGTGACTTGGGAGCCGGGAGACTCGGTGCGTCGAGTTGATCTTGATACCGTGACTCAGGAAGAGACCCTCACCTGGCAGCCGGGCGACACGTTGCTCTTGTCGGGGACGATGTACACGGGCCGGGACGCGGCGCATAAGCGCATGACACAGATGATTGCAGATGGTGAGGAGCTGCCCGTCGACTTGAAGGGGAAGTTCATTTACTACGTTGGCCCGGTTGATCCTGTGAGAGACGAAGTGGTGGGACCCGCGGGCCCAACGACGTCTACGCGTATGGATAAATTCACCGATAATATTCTTGAGCATACGGGCCTACTTGGGATGATTGGTAAGGCGGAGCGTGGTCCTGTGGCCATCGATGCCATTCGTAAGCACAAGGCGGCTTATCTTATGGCTGTGGGTGGTGCGGCTTACCTCGTGTCCAAGGCAATTACAGATGCCAAAGTGGTGGCCTTCGACGACTTGGGTATGGAAGCCATTTACGCGTTCACCGTGAAAGATATGCCCGTTAGTGTCGCTGTCGATGCTCAGGGCACATCCGTGCACATTACGGGGCCAAAACTGTGGCAGGCCAACATCGAAGAGCAAGCCATTGAGCTGTTTTAACCGTTGATGTTGAGCCATTGGGTAGATTTGGCAGTCATTGGTTTAAGGAGGGCTCGTGTCCGTAGAAACGCTTTACTGGCATGACTATGAGACCTCCGGCGCCTCACCTGCGAGCGATCGGCCCTGGCAATTTGCAGGCCTTCGCACAACAACTGACCTTGAAATTATCGGCGACCCACTGACCGTCTACGCTAAGCCACCACTCGATGTATTGCCGCACCCCGCGGCGGTTAGAGTGACCGGTATTTCCCCCTTTGAAGCTACAGAAAAAGGACTCTCAGAGCAGGGTTTCATCGCGCGCATTCATGATGAGCTTGCACAGCCTTGCACCTGCGGTGTTGGCTATAACTCGCTACGATTTGATGACGAGGTCACTCGATTTACGCTATGGCGTAATTTCTATGACCCATACGCTCGCGAATACAGCCGAGGCAACAGTCGCTGGGATTTGATTGATGTTGTGCGCTGCTTTTACGCCCTGCGTCCCGACAGTCTCAACTGGCCGACGCGCCCAGACGGTGCCCCAAGTTTCAAACTCGAGGATCTGACGGCGGCTAATGGGTTAGAGCACGGCGCTGCTCACGATGCGATGTCAGATGTCACCGCAACGTTGGCGTTGGCAAGAGCACTGCGCTCAGCTGATAGGGCGCTTTTCGATGAGCTGTTGGCAATGCGATTCAAGGCGCGCGTGGAGGCATTGGTAGATATCAATGCCATGACGCCGCTTGTTTATGTGTCCGGGCTTATGGGTACCGAACGCGCCTGTCTTGGTGTCATTGCCCCGCTTGCAGTTCACCCTGAGTACAAGTCAGACATTATTTGTGCTGACTTGTCGCGCGAGCCCGACTTTCTTTCGATGACGCCCGAGCAAATTCAAGCGCGCCTATTCGCCAAGGGCGACGAACTTGCGTCACCCAGTGATCGGCCTGGACTCATGACCATCAAGGTCAATAAAGCGCCGGTGTTACTGCCAATGCAGTACGTTTCCCCTGATATAGCGGCGCGACTGGGTCTTGATGGCGATCGTTTGCGCGGAAATCTGGCGAAACTCAGACAGGCGCGAGATGATCGTGGATCCGAATTCATCCAGTATCTGCAGTCTGTCTACCAGGGTGGGCCAAAGGCCACAGACTCGAACCCTGATACGTCGCTGTACGGTGCCTTCGTACCCAATTCGGATCGACGGCTGATTCAAGAAGTTCAGGAGAGTTCACCGGCCGAACTGCGCGATCGCCGGTTTGCCTTCACCGACGGACGCTTGCCTGAGCTCCTGTTTCGCTACCGCGCCCGAAATTGGCCCGATATTTTGACCAATGCAGAGCGCGCTACCTGGCAAGAACACTGTCGAGAGCAGTGGCAGAGTAGTGATCATCTGAATCTCGAGGGTTTTCATCTCGCCTTGGCGAAAGAGCAGTCAAACCCCAACTTAGGCGATAAACAGCGCACGGCGCTCGCCGATCTTGAGCGTTGGGTTTCGGAAAATGCCAAAGTTTTAGGTGTCAGCGGTGCTTAGGTTTAGAATAGGGGCCCAAGCGCGCAGCTCGATGCGCGAGGAGAAAGAAGCGCTGTGAAATTTGCCGGCCACCACATCTTGGGAATCAGCCAGTTCGACCGGGGCGATGTCGACCGTATTTTCGATGTTGCCGACCGTATGCGCCCCTACGCACAACGAGATCGAAAAACGACGGTACTCGAGGGAGCCATCTTAGGCTCAATGTTCTTCGAGCCGTCGACACGAACACGTATTAGCTTTGGCAGTGCCTTTAATTTGCTCGGCGGACATGTTCGAGAGACCACCGGATTTGAGAGCACCGCTATTGCCAAGGGCGAGTCGCTCTACGACACAGCGCGCGTATTGAGTGGCTACTCAGACGCCATTGTCATGCGCCATCCAACAGCCGGGTCCGTGAGTGAATTTGCCTCTGCCAGTCGGGTACCCGTCATTAACGGCGGCGACGGGGCCAATGAGCACCCCAGTCAGGCACTGCTCGACCTCTATACCATTCGAAGCGAGCTGGCGGGCAGACAGCGTGGCATTGATGGATTGCGAATTGCCATGGTTGGAGACCTCCGCTTCGGACGAACGGTTCACTCATTATCGCGCTTACTCACGCGTTTCAAGAATGTCTGCGTGAGCCTAGTCTCGCCTGCCGAGCTCAAAATGCCTGGCGAGCTGGTTGAGGAAATGCGTCAAAGCGGCATCGATGTGGTTGAAACGGATCAATTGGAGTTGGGCATTGCCAACGTCGACATTGTGTACTCAACGCGGATTCAGGAAGAGCGCTTTGAATCTCAGGCCGATGCAGATCTCTATCGGGGCCGGTTTAGGCTCAATCAAAGCATTTATACCGCGCTCTGCGAGCCCAATACCGTCATCATGCACCCTTTGCCTCGCGACTCGCGGGAGGGGGCGCAGGAGCTAGACGACGACTTAAACGACGATCCGAACCTCGCCATTTTCCGCCAATCCGACAACGGCGTGCTTGTTCGAATGGCACTCTTCGCCCTGATTCTTGATGTTGCGGATCAGGTGGACGATTACTCAAAGCCGGTGAATTGGAGCACGGAGCGTCGATTTTGAGTGAACTCTCACTCAGCTACGGCTCAGGTGATGTAGAGGTCGACAAGCGCGAGACCTTATTCAAAGGCTACTTTCAGATGGATGCGCTGACCCTGCGTCATCGGCGATTCGATGGTAGCTGGACCGAGGGCATTCGCAGGGAGATTTTTGAACGTGGCGATGCGGTAGCTGTTCTGCCCTGGCACGTGGAATCTGACACCGTCATTTTGATCGAGCAATTCAGACCCGGGGCTATTCGCGGTGACGACTCGCCCTGGATGCTTGAGGCGGTTGCCGGTGTGGTTGAGCCGGGCGAGAGCGACAGCGAAGTCGCGCATCGCGAAGCCTTAGAGGAAGCCGGTTGTACCATGGATGCGCTGCTTCCCGTCACTTCGTATTACCCCAGTCCCGGTGCCTGCTCTGAGCAAATCCGTTTGTTTGTGGGACGCGTGGTATCAGCGGCTGTCGGTGAGGTTAAGGGTGTTGATACTGAGCACGAGGACATTCTGGTGCATTCTGTTTCTCGTAATGACGCAATAGCATTACTCGATGCGGGGAAAATCAACAACGGTTTAACCATCATCGCGCTTCATTGGCTCGCTCGGCACGGCGACAGGCTGAGAGCGGAGTGGCTCGACCGATGACAGATAACGAGACAGATAACACAGAGTCCTCCCAGCAGCCGTCTGCTGACCGTCCCCAATCAGTGTCACAACCCAAGCGGGGACTGCTGGGGTCGAGTTTTATTGTCAGCATGGGCACCATGCTCTCTCGAGTGCTGGGCTTGGTGCGTGATGTTGTGTTGGCCAACTTGCTGGGCGCGGCGCCGAACGCCGACGCGTTCTTTGTTGCCTTCAAAATTCCGAACTTTTTGCGGCGCCTTTTTGCCGAGGGCGCGTTCTCACAGGCGTTCGTACCGGTGCTCACAGAGACGAGGGAGCGCGGTTCGCATGAGGCGGTCCGTCACTTGGTGGACCGTGTGGCGGGTGTCCTGGGCGGCTCGTTGTTCGTACTGACAGCACTGGCGATGGTTATGGCTCCTTGGGTGGCGCTGATCTTTGCTCCCGGGTTTAGTCGGGATGCCGCCAAGCTAGCACTGACCGCCGATCTGATTATATGGACCTTTCCCTATTTGCTACTAATCAGCCTCACGGGATTCTGTGGCGCCATTCTTAATAGTTACGGGCGCTTTGTGGTGCCTGCCTACACGCCTGTGCTGCTGAACCTTTCACTGATCAGCGCCGCCGTCGTCTGGGCGCCGACTATGCCGGAGCCTGCATTGGGTTTGGCCATGGGAGTGATGTTGGCAGGGGTTGTGCAGCTGCTGTTTCAGCTACCCTCGCTGCAGGCCTTAAAGCTGACACCGCGGCCGGTTTGGGATACCAAAGACGAGGGTGTCAGAAAGATACTGATACTCATGGTGCCAGCGCTCTTTGGCGTCTCCGTAAGTCAGATCAATCTCTTGTTTGACACCGTGCTCGCGAGTTTGTTGCCCGACGGTAGCGTGGCCTGGCTGTATTACTCAGATCGATTGACTGAGCTTCCGCTCGGCGTATTTGCTATAGCCATTGCGACCGTTATCTTGCCCACCTTGTCAGCGCTGAGCACACGCGCTGAGTCTGAAGAGTTTTCTGAAACGCTCGCCTGGGCCGCGCGGAATGTTCTGTTGATCGCGGTACCTGCGACGGTCGCCTTGTGGTTGCTGGCGGAACCTATCTTGGCGACCTTATTCCAATACGGTGCCTTTACCGATCGCGATGTCACGATGGCGGCGGCCAGCCTGCGTGCCTACACCCTGGGTCTCGGCGGATTCATGCTCATAAAAGTACTCGCTCCCGGGTATTACGCGCGCCAAGATATGAAGACACCGGTGAAAATCGGTATTATCGCAATGGTCAGCAACATGGTGCTGAACGTCATCTTTGTATTCCCTTTGATGTGGTATTACGAAATTGGTCATTTGGGTCTTGCGCTCGCCACCAGCGCGTCGGCGTGGATTAACGCTGGTCTTTTGTATTTGGGACTTCGCCGGGGTGGTATCTCTCTTGCCGGCATTTTTGTACCGAAGTTCGTTCTGAGGCTTGTTGTTGCCGTATCGGTCATGGGTGTTGCCGTATCCAACCTGGCGCCTGAGGTACCGCTCTGGCTCGCTGCTGATCTCAGCTGGCGCGTAAGCCAAATGATGCTCTTGGTGGTAGTTGGACTTGCCAGTTTTGCTGTCATGATGGCGGTACTCGGTTTCAGGCTTAAAGAGGTGAGAGGGCCGAGCGTTTCTTCATCGTAGTCGGGATCTGAGTGCGGCTCGTCATCACCCGTGAGGCAGGTCTAACATCCCTCCTTTGATAAGGCTCTTTGTTTCGCTCGACATCCATGGCGCTCAATTCGCTTTTATCACTGCACTCTCACCTTAAACAGGCGATTGTCGCCTACGGCTCCTGTATACTTTGGTGCGTCATATGAGCTTGCAAGGCACCATGAGACTTATCCGCGGACAGCACAATTTATCGAGTTTTTCTAAGAGCTTAGATACAGGCGGCAGCGCTGTGACCATCGGTGCCTTCGATGGGGTGCATCGAGGTCATCAGGAGGTGCTGAGTCACTTAAAGCGGGAAGCTGAGGCGCGCGGGCTCTCGACAACAGTGATTACCTTTGAACCTTTGCCCGGCGAGTTCCTGTTTCCAGAGAAGGCACCACCCCGGTTAATGACATTCCGGGAAAAATTCCGCGCATTGGAGGGACTGGGCATCGATCATCTGTTGTGCCTACGTTTTAATAACAAGCTGAGGACTATGTCGCCCAGAGCCTTTGTAGAGCGCATTTTTGTCGGCGGATTAAACGCGCGGTACATCGCATTTGGTGATGATTTTCGCTTTGGCAAGGAGCGCGCGGGCGACCTCACTTTTACAGAATCGCTTGCTGGTGAGTTTGGCTACGAGGTGGTGCCCACATCGACTTATGATGTTGCAGGCGAGCGCGTGAGTAGCACGCGTATTCGCTCCGTTTTACTCGGGGGTGACTTCGATGCGGTCACCGATCTTCTTGGAAGGCCCTTTAAACTTTCGGGAAAAGTCCTCAAAGGTAAGCAATTGGGCCGTCAAATAGGCTCTCCCACCGCCAATATTGCGCTGAAGCGTGTAAAGTCGCCCCTTCACGGTGTATACGCTGTGCGAGTGAAGGGTGCGGGAATGATGGATGCCCCCGGTGTTGCCAACGTTGGGGTTAGACCAACGGTGAATGACGGAACACTCGCAAATCTTGAGGTGCATTTGTTTGACTTCACCCGGGATATTTATGGCGAGCGCTTGGAAGTGGAGTTCATGACCAAGCTCCGAGATGAAAAGAAATTCGATTCATTGGATTCGCTCAAGGCAGCGATCGCGCGCGATCAAGCATCAGCGCGCGAATGGCATGCAGTAAATCCAGCTTAGTAGTGTGAGAATTCAGACGTACGATGAGCGATTATAAGAACACCTTGAACCTGCCCGAGACGGGTTTTCCGATGAAAGCGAATCTCACCCAGCGGGAGCCTCAGCGGCTCAAGCAGTGGGAGGAGATGGGCCTTTACCAAAAGATGCGTGAAGCGGGCGAGGGTAAGCCTACCTTCATCCTGCATGATGGACCCCCCTACGCGAATGGTGAGTTGCACGTTGGGCACGCGGTTAACAAGATCCTCAAAGACATTATCATCAAGTCGAAAACGCTCTCTGGTTTCGACTCGCCTTATGTCCCCGGTTGGGACTGCCATGGGCTCCCCATTGAGCTAAACGTCGAGAAGAAGGTTGGAAAGCCCGGTTACAAAGTGACCGCCAGCGAGTTTCGGCAGAAATGTCGGGAATATGCGGCAAAACAAGTAAATAACCAGTGCGACGACTTCAAACGCATGGGTGTTGTCGGTGACTGGGATGACCCTTATCTGACGATGAATTTCTCGTTCGAGGCGAATATTGTTCGCACTCTCGGCAAGATTATCGATAACGGACACCTTCAACAGGGATTCAAACCTGTCCACTGGTGTCTCGACTGTGGCTCAGCCCTTGCGGAAGCCGAGGTGGAATACCAAGACAAGGTATCGTCCGCGATTGATGTGGCCTTCCCATTCGCTGACCAGCAGGCCGCCGAGGCGCTTTTGGGCGTGAATGGTGTTGGTGAGTTATCCGTCGCCATTTGGACGACGACACCGTGGACACTCGCTGCGAACCGCGGCGTCAGCGTGGCTGCAGATTTAGATTATGTTCTGATGCGTGTTGGCGAGCGAGCTGTCTTGGTCGCTGAGGCGTTGCTCGAGGAGTGTGCGGGCCGCTTTGGGGTTGATTCGCCCGAGACTCTTGCTCGTGTTAAAGGCTTGGCACTTGATCGAGTCCGAGTAGTCCCACCGTTCTCTGATGAGTCAGTGCCGCTGATGCTTGGTGATCACGTGACCACTGATGCGGGAACAGGCTGTGTTCACACAGCGCCTGCGCACGGTCTGGAAGATTTCCAGATTGGTAAGATTTACGATCTTGAGGTCTATAATCCTGTTGGTGGTAACGGCGTCTACCTGCAAGGGACGCCAGTGTTCGAAGGCAAGCACATCTTCAAAGCGAACGACGAGATCATCGAGGAATTGGGGGCTCGCAACCGGTTACTGTGTCATCGTCCCTTTACCCACTCTTACCCACACTGTTGGCGCCATAAGACACCGATTATTTATCGGGCCACGCCCCAGTGGTTTGTCTCTATGGACAAGCAAGGCCTATTAACTCAGGCTCAGTCGGCCGTTGACACCGTTTCCTGGGTGCCAGATTGGGGACGCGCGCGGATTGACGCCATGCTTGAGATTCGTCCGGATTGGTGTATCTCCCGTCAGCGAACCTGGGGAGCCCCAATTACACTGTTTGTGAACAAGGTTGATGGATCATTACATCCTAAAACGGTTGACCTTATCGAGCAGGTAGCCCAGCGTATCGAAGAGAAGGGTATTGATGCCTGGTTTGATCTTGATGTTGCGGACGTCCTGGGTGATGAAGCCGATGCTTACGAGAAAGTGACGGATACGCTGGATGTTTGGTTCGACTCCGGTGTGACCCATGCCTGCGTGTTACGCGAGCGAAATGGTCTGTCGGCGCCTGCTGACCTTTACCTTGAAGGGTCTGATCAGCATCGCGGCTGGTTCCAGTCTTCCTTGTTGACGGGTATTGGCGCTTACGATGAGTCTCCCTATCGACAGGTTTTAACCCACGGCTTCACCGTCGATGGCGAAGGCCGAAAGATGTCCAAGTCGATCGGCAATATCATCCCTGCGAAAAAGGCGATGAATGATATGGGCGCGGATATTTTGCGCCTGTGGGTTGCGTCTGCCGACTACCGCAATGAAATCGCGGCCAGTGATGAAATCTTTAAGCGAACCTCCGATACCTACCGACGTATCCGCAACACGGCACGATTCTTATTAGCTAATCTCGCTGGCTTCGAACCGACACGAGATGCCGTGTCGGGTGACGATATGCTGCCTCTAGATCGTTGGATTGTGTCCAAGGCGCAGGAACTTCAATCGGAGCTGGTTGAGGCCTATGAGACCTATCAGTTCCATCACATTTATCACAAGGTGCATAACTTCTGTAGCGGCGAGCTGGGCGGCTTTTACCTCGATGTCATCAAAGACCGTCAGTACACCACGCAAACCAATTCAATAGCGCGTCGTTCCTGTCAAACAGCGCTCTATTATATGGCGGAAGCGTTAAGCCGCTGGATTGCTCCTATCTTGAGTTTCACCGCTGAAGAAATCTGGGAGAACCTTCCGGGCGAGCGTGCGGCGTCTGTGTTCCTGTCGGAGTGGTACGAGTTGCCTGCTTCCGACGCTTCCGATGCCATGGGAGACACCTTTTGGTCTTGCTGCCTGGCAGTACGACAAGACGTTAACAAAGCTATGGAAGCCGAGCGCGCCCAGGGAAATATCCGCGGTTCACTAGACGCAAATGTTGTCTTGTATGCCACATCCGAGCTACGTCAGATGCTGGAGACGCTGGGCGATGAGCTTCGTTTTGTGCTGATTACGTCAGGCGCTGAGCTTGCTGATCTCGCAGACGCGCCTGCTGAAGCTCTGGTGGGTGACGTCGAGGGTCTGAAAGTCTTGGTAAGCGCCAGTGACGCGGAGAAATGCGAGCGATGCTGGCATCGTCGTGATGATATCGGCTCGTTTGCGGAGCATCCGACGTTGTGCGGTCGCTGCGTAACGAATGTCTCGGGTGAGGGTGAGGTCAGGCACTATGCCTGATAACAAGTCGGCCCCGGCAGTATCCATGGCCTCAAGAGCGCTGGGTAACCCCAGGGCGGGTTTCGTTCTGGCGCTGGTGGTGATCGTCCTAGATCAATACACGAAAATGTGGGCCAGCAATGAGCTGGTCTATCGGGTTCCTGTCGAAATTACCTCCTGGTTTGATTTGATGCTTGCTCATAACACAGGCGCGGCCTTTAGTTTTCTGGCAAGTGCTGGTGGCTGGCAGCGTTGGTTTCTCGCGGTAGTGGCAATTCTGGTCAGTGTGTTTGTGGCTGTATGGCTGACACGTCTAGAGCCGCAGCAACGGATATTGGGCGTATCCCTAGGGCTCATATTGGGCGGTGGTCTTGGCAACCTTATCGATCGAGTGACCTTGGGTTACGTCGTTGATTTCATCTCCTGGCATTACCAAAACTGGTATTGGCCAGCCTTTAACATTGCTGACTCGGCTATTTTCTGCGGAGCAATCTTGCTGCTTTGGGATAGCTTTTCCAGCGAGTCGGGGAAGTCTGTATGAGTAACGAGCTCAACATCACGCCGAACACAAAAGTCAGCCTCAACTTTTCAATTACGCTCGAGACGGGCGAGGTGGTTGATTCAAATTTTGATCGCGCGCCGGTCAGCTTTGTCATGGGTGATGGGTCCTTGCTCCCGGGCTTCGAGGCCTGTTTGCTGGGTCTAAAGTCTGGCGATGAGGCAGCCTTCACTATTTCGCCTGAAGATGGATTTGGCGAACCGCAGGAAGCGAACTTTCAAGATATTCCGAGACATACTTTTAGTAGCGACGCTGAATTAGCGATTGGCATGGTGTTTTCGTTTGCCGATGCGGCCGGGGGAGAGCTGCCGGGCGTGGTTGATGCTTTTGATGAGGACACAGTCCGTGTTAACTTCAATCACCCACTCGCGGGACGCACCCTCAGGTTTGAGGTGAAAATCGACCGCGTGGAACCAGCGGAGTTGCACTGATGACAGTGATGCTTGCCAACCCGCGCGGGTTTTGTGCCGGTGTTGATCGCGCGATCGATATCGTCAACCGCGCAATCGAAGTCTTCGGACGTCCCATTTACGTTCGCCACGAGGTTGTCCACAACAAAACTGTGGTGGATGACCTAAGAGACCGCGGAGCTGTCTTTGTCGAGGAGCTCCATGAAGTTCCTGATGATGCGATTGTTATTTTCAGTGCCCACGGCGTCTCAAAGGCGGTTCAGGATGAAGCGGCCAATCGTGGTCTTCAGGTCTTTGATGCGACCTGCCCACTAGTGACCAAAGTACACGTTGAGGTAACGGCGTTTAGTCGGTCGGGACGTGAATGTATTCTGATTGGTCACGAGGGACACCCTGAGGTCGAGGGCACGATGGGCCAGTACGACACGTCCAACGGTGGCGTGATGTATCTAGTAGAAGACGAGGAGCAGGCCGCTACTCTGGAGGTTCAGGATCCAGACAATCTCGCGTATGTGACGCAGACGACCCTATCCGTCGACGATACAGCGAGGGTCATAGAGGCCTTACGCGCGCGGTTCCCTAATATCCAGGGTCCTCGTAAAGACGATATCTGTTACGCGACTCAAAATCGTCAGGATGCGGTGAGGGCTTTGGCTGAAAAAGCGAATGTTGTGCTGGTTGTGGGCTCTCCCAACAGCTCAAATTCAAACCGCCTAAAAGAATTGGCGGAGCGCTGCGGCTCTAGCGCATACCTGATCGACTCGGCTGACATGATCGATCCCAGCTGGGTGGGTGAGGGCGACACCGTTGGCGTTACTGCCGGGGCATCGGCGCCCGAGCATTTGGTGGAAGGTGTTGTTCAGTGGCTGCAAAGTCAGGGTCATGCGAATGTCGAATCTTTAGATGGACGGCCTGAGAACATCACATTCTCATTACCCAAAGAGCTCCGCATTCCAACAGTGGAAGTGAATTAAGGCCGCAGCCCCAGTTTGCCTAGTGATGCGGTTGCCAGACCTTCACGCCTGGTTATTGAGAGGCGCGGTAGGTATTCGTCGATTCAAAAATTTTGTCAGCAGATTTGGCAATAAAGCCCTGGTACAGCTCACCCGAATCTAAAGGATAGCGTTTGGCGAATTCGAAGTAGCAACTCGGAATTTCCTTCTTACCGTCAGTAAATTCAACCCCTACTTTGTTTGCGACGGTGGAAGACTGCTCCAGAAACACGTGCGGGGCTCCTTTAACCTCTCCGCCGCTCGAATTAAGTTTAAAACCTTTGGATTTTAAAAAGTCATTCAGCGTGTGGATGTCCGAGTACTTTTTTAGGTTGTTAATAGAGACAGTGAAGTGATTAGGGCGATATCCGATCGCTGCCATCCAAGCACCGTAGTCACTCTCTCCAAGCAATGTTTCGTGTTGCGATAAGCTCACATTCCAGGGGCGGCCGGAGTGAAAGAAATCGGTTTGTTGAACTTGATCGTCTGAGATGTAGGACACAAGAGAGTTCACAACGGCTTGAAAGTCAATCGAGAATTCATTGACCAATAACTCACTGATAAAGATTTTCGGCGTGTTGGGGTCCGCCGTGTATTCATAGTGTTTAGCACGAAGCTTTTTAGCCTCAAAAAAATACTCGTCCTTTTCCTCATAACCCAAAGCGAGAAAAGGTTTCGCACACTCTTCCAGAGCGACCACTCCGACATTAAACGTTCTGAGCGCAATGTGATCGTTGACGATTCTCTCCCCTTCAGCAAGTAACGTATCAACGACTCGTTGAGCTTCAGGGTTCAACAGCAAATAGTCTCGCCACATATTCTCTAGAACGTTTTGTATGCTCATTTTTACGCCTTTTAATCAGTCCCTAATTTTCGGGTTCGTGCTGTACTTTCATGATGCACTAAAAATGCCACTTTCTGAGGTGAGGTTGGAACGTGGACCCAAGGTCGCGATAATAAGGCTGCTGACGATCAAGATGCCCGCCACGATCATTTGCACGGGCATTTCATCTGCCACCAGTGCAGATCCTGTGGAGGAAAGCGTCAAGGCAAAGAAAAATGAGCCAATTACGAGTCGGTAAACGTAGTGAACAGCAAAGACCCGTGAGCGGTCAATGTTATCCTTAGCACTCACGGACGTGTCTTCAGACATCGTTTATACACAGATTTGCGGCTGATTCATGCACTATATCAGTCACTAATCATCGAGCAAGAGACTCTGAGTTAGGAGAGTAAGTGCATGAAAGTTGTCATGGGGCAGCTCAATACCTTTGTTGGTGACATCAAGGGTAATACTGAGAAAGTAATTCAGGTGTCGCGCGAAACTGACACCGCAGGTCAGGACACCCTTATCGTATTCCCTGAGCTGACTCTGACCGGTTATCCCCCTGAAGACCTTCTAATGCGCGACAGTTTGCAGGCGCAGATCGAAGATGCGCTGACCCGACTTGCGAGCGAGATTCCCTCTCACCTCTACGTGGTGGTCGGATACCCCAAGCGATGTGACGGCAGACTGTTCAACGCAGCTGGTGTTTTGCATGGCGGTCAGATGGTTGGCGAGTACTTCAAGCAGCGGCTGCCCAACTACCAAGTTTTCGATGAGAAGCGCTATTTCAGTGAGGGTAACACCCCCTGCGTTGTCGATGTGGCGGGGATAAAAGTCGGTATCACGATTTGTGAGGATATCTGGCACGAAGAGCCTGCAGATGCGGCGAGACGCGTGGGTGCCGAGCTACTGATTAACCTCAATGCGAGCCCATTCCATCGCGGCAAGCATAAAGAGCGCTGGCAGGTATTGGCCGACAGAGCCACGGAGCAGTCTATTCCGATGATTTATGTGAATCAGGTGGGCGGTCAGGACGAGCTGGTATTCGATGGTGGTTCATTCGCTGTGAACGCCGACGGTGAGCTCGCAATGGTCGCACCGGATTTCGAGGAGGGCTGTTTTGACCTCTCGGTGGAACGCACAGTCCGTGGTGTTGAAATCGCGCAAGGGGTCGCCGCAACGGCACTGTCTGACGTTGCTGCCGTCTGGCAGGCATTAGTGCTTGGCGTTCGTGATTACGTCGAGAAGAACGGATTTCCCGGCGTTGTCTTGGGACTATCGGGCGGCATCGATTCAGCGGTGACACTAGCGGTAGCCGTTGATGCGTTGGGTGCGGACCGCGTGCAGGCTGTGATGATGCCCTTTAAGTACACGGCGGATATGAGTGTCGAGGATGCGGAGGAGCAGGCATCCATTATGGGGGTTGAGTACGATGTCATCTCCATTGAGCCCATTTACGAGGCCTTTATGGCGGGGCTCAACGATCAGTTTCATGGATTGTCGGTCGATACCACGGAGGAGAATCTTCAGGCGCGTTGCCGGGGAGTTCTTTTGATGTCGATATCGAATAAAAAACACCGTCTCGTGTTAACAACGGGGAACAAGAGCGAGCTGGCCGTGGGTTACTCCACTCTTTACGGTGACATGGCCGGTGGTTTCGATGCGCTCAAGGATTGTCCGAAGCTTCTGGTGTATGCGCTAGCTAGCTACCGTAATACCTTGGGGTACTGCATTCCCCAGCGGGTTATCGATCGCCCACCGTCGGCTGAATTGGCTCCCGATCAGACGGATCAGGATAACCTTCCGCCGTATGAGGAGCTCGACGAGATCATTGAGCGATACGTGGAAGAAGATCAAAGCCCCGAGCAAATTGTCGGGGCGGGTTTTGCGGAGTCCGATGTTAAGCGAGTTGTTCGGTTAATCGACTTGAACGAGTACAAGCGTAGGCAGGCACCGGTTGGCGTTCGCATCACAACACGTGGTTTTGGTCGAGACCGGCGTTACCCCATCTCATGGGCTTGGCGGAAAAGCCAGGCCTGACTCAGACGTCGAAGCTCATAAAGCCCCTGCGCCTGTTAAGACTCGAAGCCCGGACGGTAATCGAACTGCGGTGCTTCGGGGGGGTCGAGCAAACCAAACGACACTTGGTTTAACCATGAGCGCTCCAGCCCATCGATGTCGTAGCCACCATCAAAGTTGCAATCGCCATCTAGGTTGGGGTGCGCGGGGTAGTTAACGCAGAGTACCCGGATAGTGTCTTCAGCGAGATCATTCATTTCCAACAGAATGTAAGCTTGCGCCATTACGGCAAGGCCGTCTGCGACTGCCGTTGTTTCCTGCATGGTTTCTACAACATTTTGACCGCGCTTTAGGGCCGCCATATAGGCGCCCCGCTTGAAGTAGTAGTTGGCGACATGGACTTCATGCCGCGCCAGCATGTTGCGGATATAGACCATGCGGGCTCGCGCGTCTTGCGCGTAACGACTGTTGGGATAGCGGTTCAGTAAGGTGGAAAATTCGCCAAACGCTTCCCGCACACCTGAGACGTCGCGCTTTGAGTCATCCCGTGGAATCAGCGATGAGAAAAAGCTCTTGTTGAGGTCGTAAGCTGCGACGCCCTTCATGTAGAACGCGTAGTCGACACTGGGGTGCTGGGGATGTAGGCGAATAAAACGATCAGCGGCTTCAATTGCGGCTTCATTCTGGGAAGCGCCGTGGTGGGCATAAATTAACTCGAGTTGCGCCTGCTCTGCGTACTTCCCAAAGGGGTAGCGGCTCTCGAGTTGCTGCAAAGCCCTAATCGCCAGATCGAAGTTTGAGCTATCGATATAACGTTGCGCCTGGCGATACATTTGCTGCTCACCAGAGTTGGCGTCAACTTGGAGCTCGTCGTCATCGCCAAACAGCGAACACCCGGACAAGCCGAGAAGGACAACCAAGAGCACTACGCTCCACTTCAACTTAAAAAATACGGGCTTTGTCACTGCGGGTGCTTCCATCTGATAGCATCGTAAATTGACATTCTAACCTGCGGTTGCACTTTGATCACACTTCTCATTCCATTTGGTTGTCAACATGGCCACTGACGCACCGAAAGAGGATTACCTAGAGGCGCTAGTGCCCATCCAGTGCCATGGCATGCGTTTGGACCAGGTTGCAGCTGAGTTGTTCCCCGATTACTCCAGAAATCGCCTCGCGACCTGGATTAAAGAGGGACGATTGATGGTTGACGGTCGAACGGTAAAGCCGCGGGACAAGGCGACAGCGAGTGCACAGGTGACACTCATGGTGACGCATGAGCCGGTCATCGATTGGCAGCCACAGCGTTTGCCGCTTGATATTATTTTTGAGGATGAGCACATCCTGGTGGTGAATAAGCCTGTTGGCGTTGTTGTCCATCCGGCGGCAGGTCACGCCGATAGCACTCTCGTCAACGCGCTACTGGCCCACGCGCCCGAGCTTGATGCATTACCCCGAGGTGGCATCGTTCATCGGCTCGACAAAGAGACCTCGGGCATCATGTTTGTGGCTCGCACGTCACTGGCTCACAAGTCGCTCGTAGCGCAATTGTCGGAGCGAACTGTGTCACGCACTTACTGCGCTGTCTGCACTGGCGCACTCACGGGTGGTGGAAAAATTGACGCGCCGATTGACCGTCATCCCATGGCCAGAACCAAAATGGCGGTGGTGGCCGATGGCAAACCGGCAGTGACGCACTACCGCATTGCGCACCGTTTCAAGCACTACACCCAGCTACAGGTCAATTTGGAGACAGGGCGAACGCATCAGATACGGGTTCATATGGCGCACCGGAAATGGCCGTTAATTGGCGACCCCGTTTACGGCGGTCGTCAACGGGTGCCTGCTGGGGCATCGGACCTTCTGATTTCGACACTACGAGGTTTTCCTCGTCAGGCACTTCATGCCCAAGCACTCGAATTTGAGCATCCAGCCAGTGGAGACTGGATGGAGTTTGAGACTGATCTCCCCGATGATCTTGTGAACCTGTTAGAGGTGCTCGAGCGTGAGGACCGGTTTGGCAGCTGATGCTTCCAATGACTGGCTGCGACCCGACATTGGTGCTCGTGGTATTCAGGTGATCAGTACCACCCGCGCTGGCGGTGCCAGCACCGGGAATTTCGCAGGTTTCAACGTGGGTGGTCATGTGGGTGACAGCGATGAGATCGTGCAAGCAAACCGCCAGTTGCTTTACGGGCAACTCGCACTGGCAAGCACGATTACTTGGTTGAATCAGGTCCACGGCACTCGTGTGATTCATGCGCCGTCAGAGTATTCGAAAAGCGTGGAGGCAGACGCGGTCTGGAGCGATGAGTCCGGATTTGCCTGCGCCGTTATGACGGCCGATTGCTTGCCAGTCATACTGGCCGATGTTGAGGGTCGGTGTGTTGCGGCAGCGCACTGCGGGTGGCGCGGTCTTACAGGCGGTATCTTGAAACGCACGATTGAGGCAATGCCGGTGGACCCCAGACGCCTTGTGGCATGGCTGGGTCCAGCGATTGGCCCCAGTGCATTTGAGGTGGGTGGTGACGTGCTAGCGGCTTTCTGTCTTTCTGAAGATGACCTTGCGGTCCATCCCATCCCGGAAACTGACAACAAATATTTTCTCGACCTCAACATCCTCGCAGGGCGACAGCTGCTGACATTGGGTCTTGATCCCGGTCAAATCTCCGGTGGGGACACCTGTACCTACAGTGATCCGCAACGCTTTTACTCGTATCGACGCGACGGCGAAACCGGTCGAATGGTCACGCTTATTCTCATAAAATAGGATTTTTTCGTGTGTCTTTGGCTTGCATGCGCTAGAGACTTGAAAAATACCCTTACAAATCCCATGTCTATTGGTACCTAAAGAGTAAAAAAACCTGAGGCGGTGTTTTACAGGAGATAGATATGCGAATGGACAAACTGACCAATCCGCTGCAGCAGGCGCTCGGTGATGCGCAGTCGCTGGCGGTGGGTCGTGATCATTCGATGATCGAACCCGCTCACTTGTTGAGTGCGTTTTTGAATCAGTCGGGTGGTGCGATTACCCCGTTACTGCAAAAAGCGGGTGCAAATTTAGCAACCCTGAAATCGGGTGTTGAGCATGCATTGACCAAGGTGCCTACCCTGGCCGATAGCACAGGCGACGTGCAGGGGTCCCAAGCGTTGGGCCGGCTGCTCAATCGGGCCGACAAACTGGCACAAGAGCGCACCGATGCCTACATCTCAAGTGATGTTGTCTTGCTTGCTATGATGGAGAAAAGCTCACCGATGGCGCCTTTGATGTCTGAAGCAGGCTTGAGCGAGCCGATGCTTAGGAAGGCAATTGATGATGTTCGGGGCGGTGATGGTGTGCAGTCAGCCGACGCGGAAGAGCAACGTCGGGCGCTCGAAAAATATACCGTTGATCTTACGGCACGAGCTGAAGCGGGCGAACTCGACCCGGTAATTGGCCGCGATGATGAAATTCGGCGCACGATACAGGTGCTGCAGCGTCGAACGAAGAACAATCCCGTTCTAATCGGCGAGCCCGGTGTGGGTAAAACCGCAATTATTGAGGGACTGGCTCAGCGCGTGGTTAATTTCGAAGTGCCTGATGGACTCAAAGGGAAGCGTATATTGGCGCTCGATCTGGGCTCATTGTTAGCCGGTGCCAAGTTCCGAGGTGACTTCGAGGAGCGTCTCAAGGCGGTTCTTAACGAGCTAGGTAAAGAGGACGGTCGGGTCATTCTCTTCATCGACGAGCTTCACACCATGGTGGGTGCAGGTAAGGCCGAGGGATCGATGGATGCCGGTAACATGCTCAAACCTGCGCTTGCGCGTGGGGAGCTTCATTGTGTGGGTGCTACTACACTCAATGAATATCGACAATATGTGGAGAAGGATGCGGCCCTTGAGCGGCGCTTTCAGCGCGTCCTAGTCGATGAGCCCAACGAGGAAGATACGATCGCTATTCTGCGTGGCCTCAAGGAACGCTATGAGGTACACCACTCCGTGGCCATTACGGACAGCGCCATCATTGCTGCTGCGCGTTTAAGTCAGCGTTATATCACTGATCGTCAGCTGCCTGACAAGGCGATTGACCTCATCGACGAAGCCGCGAGTCGCATTCGCATGGAGATTGACTCCAAGCCAGAGTCGATGGATCGACTCGAACGCCGAATTATTCAGCTCAAGATCGAGCGCGAGGCGGTCAAGAAAGACACGACTGATGCGGCGATTAAGCAAGTTGAGCTCCTAGACGAACAGATTGATGCCGTGCAAAAGGAGTTTGCTGATCTTGAAGAGGTTTGGACGGCTGAAAAGGCTGTCGTGCAAGGATCTGCTCAGATTAAGAGTGAGATTGAGCAAGCCAAACTCGACTTGGAAGCGGCGCATCGCGCGGGCGATCTCGCGCGCATGTCTGAAATTCAGTACGGCGTGATTCCGGAGCTCGAGAAG
>PKCZ01000010.1 GCA_002862405.1 Pseudomonadota bacterium | reverse complement strand
GAATCTCGAGTGACCTCGTCTGTTTCAGCATACGCTGAAAACGCAGAGCCTGAGCACGGGTCTGACAATCAGAGCCCTCAGTTATCCCAAGGATTTTGACTGATAACTGAGTGCAATTTTCTGAATCGCAATCATATAGGCCGATAACCGAAGATCATCGACTTTCTCGTCCTCATGCCACAGCACGCGCATGGCCTGGAGTGCGTCGCGCATGGTGTCATCGAGGCCTGACCGGACTAGCTCCAACTCATCGGCGCCCTTTGCGTAACTCGTTCGGAAATTATCGGTGGGCGCCCACTTATCTGAGCCCACTAATGTGCTAAGTCGCTCCAGCTCAGTGAGAACAAGCGCCTGTGTTGCCTCCTGTGCACGCCGCTCCATTCGACCGAAGCGAATATGCGAGAGATTTTTTACCCACTCAAAGTACGAGACGGTGACACCGCCCGCATTTGCATAGAGATCGGGAATGACGACCACACCATTAGCACGGAGCAACTCATCGGCCGCCGCAGTGACGGGCCCGTTGGCCGCCTCGATTAAGAGCTTTGCTTTGATGCGGACTGCGTTGTCGGCATGAACAACGCCCTCCAGAGCCGCCGGAATAAGGATGTCACACTCGGACTCCAGCACCGAGTTACCCTCTGCGATAAAAGTTGCATCGGGGAAGCCCTCAACACCGCCCGTAGTGTTAATCCACTCTTTGACCGCAGCCACATCGAGTCCACTGTCGTTCGTAAGCGCGCCATCGCGCTCGATAATGCCAACGACCTTCACACCATCTTCAAGCGATAGGAAGGTTGCCGCATGGAAACCCACGTTACCCAAGCCCTGAATAATCACGCGCTGGCCATCCAGGCCACCCTCAAGTGAGGCACGTTTGACATCCAGTGGTTCACGGAAAAACTCACGCAAGGCAAACTGAATTCCCCGCCCCGTCGCTTCCACTCGGCCGGCAATTCCCGACTTGTAGACGGGCTTCCCCGTGACACAGGCCAGTGCATCCATCTCGGTAGGGTGCAGTCGCTGATACTCATCTGCAATCCAGGCCATCTCCCGAGCCGAGGTTCCCATGTCTGGCGCCGGAACATTTTGGCTCGGATGGATCAAATCCCGTTTGATGAGCTCGTAGGCGAATCGGCGGGTTATCTGCTCTATTTCGTACTCATCGTATTCGTCGGGGTTAATGCAAAGCCCACCTTTAGAGCCCCCAAACGGAACATCGACCACGGCACACTTATAGCTCATCAACGCGGCAAGTGCTTCGACCTCATCCTGGTTGACGGCTAGTGAGTATCGGATACCGCCTTTTACCGGTGCAAAATGATCGGAGTGCACAGAGCGATAGCCCGTGAAAACGTGAATCCTATCGCGGAGCCGCACAGGAAAGCGTATCGTGTAGGTCGCGGTACAAGTTCGAATCTGCTGGGCCAGACCTGGAGGCAGATCTAGCAAGCTTGCCGCCCGCAAAAACTGCCGATCGACGTTGGCTGTAAAGCTTAATTCTTGAGAAGACATCATCAAGCCCCCACTCGATTTCAGACTCCGGCAAGCTCACCGCCGCATCTACGCGGCCCTAAATCACTTCAAATTGCATCTACCCGCGCGCCCTGAGCCTTCAGGATCGGCTTCATCTGCCGATAGGCCTCGGGCGTTCGAACCAGGGGGATGCGAGGGTATAAATGGTGGATTACGTGGTATTGCATACCGGAAGACCATATATTGCCTAAGCGCGACTTGAAACTCTCGGTATCGTTATACCGGTCGGTACCGCAATCTGGATAATGCGGCGCCCACGACAGATAAAACTGGATATAGAACAGCGCGACCATACGCGGAAGCCACCACAGGAGTGCTGCCTCTATCGCCAGTCCGTTGAGTGCCATACCGCACATCACACCCATAAAAACAAGCTCATAAGCTACTGAGTGAAGAATAAGGTCTTCACGACCAATACGCTTCAAACAGCGGACATAGGGATGTTCCCCACCGTAAGGCTTGGGTTGACGCCACTGCACACTAGCCCAAAAAAAACTTGCTGCTGTGGCGTAATGCTCACTGTAATCGGGGTCGAGTTCTGGATTATTCGCGTGCTTGTGATGCTCCATATGCGTTGCACGCAACACGGAATAGGGTGTGACTAAGGGAATGGGACTTACCCAGCCGACCAACTCGTTAAGCCAACGTTTTGGTTTACCCGGCATTGCGAATATCGAGTGCTGGGCTTCATGAGATGGCAGGTACGAAGCGGCGACATTGATGGTCGCAATGATAAAGCCCAGCCAGAGCGGCATCGTACCGTTAAGGCATAACACCCATACGGCAATCCAGCACGCTAAATTACCAAAACCCCAGAAAAGGGAAAGATAGGGGAATTTATCGAGATGCTGTTTCGCAATTTCGCGCTCCATTGCACGGAGCTCGAGCTCTGTCTTAGCTGTTAAATCCATCGTCCCGTCCACGACGCTACCCCTCCCCAGGCACCAAAAATGATGAGTGCCACAGTCCACATGTCAACGCCACCTATGGTGTCGACTCCGAACTCTGCCATAACCTGAACCGAGAGTGGAGCCAAAAAAGCCAATCCAAAGAAAAAGGGTAACGCCCCTAAGAACCACTCTAAGAACTTCGCAAGCATAATTCGTACTCTTGTGATCTACACGGTCCCGTTCAAGCCATTGCAGCACGAATCCGCTCGATTGGAATCGACCGACTCAATAACTTATTCGCGGCAAATGCGCGCTGAGGTAATGCGCCCAAACGAGACGCGTGCTCCATCGCACGGTCGACGAGTGCCGTCGAGGGCACGACTTCGTCCAAAAAGCCAGCCGCCATCGCCGACTCGGGAGAGTGAATCTGAGCCGCCACAATGGACTCAAACCGATGCGCCTCCGCAAGTCGATACACCGCTGGCTCGTAGCCAAACGCCGGTAAGTCCATATCAATGGCCGTTTCGTTCAAGCCATACTTGTAATCACCCTCGATACCGACGCGTTTATCAGCACACACCAACATCACAGAGCCGAGCGCCAAACAGTGGCCTGTTACCGCACAAACAACGGGATGCGGGAAAGTGAAAATCCTAAATGCCAATGCACCACCGGCTTTGACCATGGCTGCCGCGGCGTCTGCATCCCCGTTCGAGATGACCTTTAAATCAAAGCCCGCTGAGAAGCACCCCTCCCGACCTAACCACATCAGCGACGCTGACTTGGCCTCAACCTCGTCGAGCGCCTCGTTAAAATCCCGAATCGCGTCGGGCGAGAACACATTTCGCTTGCCATCATCGTGCGTAAGAACAGCGACGTTTTCCTGAAATTCCAGTGTGAGTGACATACCAGCTCCTTACCTACTTAGTGTTATTGGTTCTGTGTATCCAGCCCCTATATTTAAGCAGAATGTTGGCGCCATGACATTATCGGGGAAAATGGATGGTCGAACTTAGTCGAGACTCAATCCGCTCTATGCACTACGCGCCCGAATGCGATGCGATGGGATCGCTAGGTGCCACCATCGCGTCATTCGCCGCTAACCGAACATCGATCTCCACAAATGCTTCCCAGTTAGTTAGGTTCAGCAGAGCACGTGCCAGCGATTCTGGCACGCTGGATGCCTTTTTGCGCGAATTTGGTCTTTCAAACCCTGAGGGAATTGCACTGATGTGCCTGGCTGAAGCGCTTCTGAGAGTTCCTGACGAGCCGACATTGGACGCACTCATCTCGGAAAAAATCCGAGAGGGGAATTGGGGCGCGCACCAGAACGCATCCGATTCCAATCTAGTAAATGCATCCATTTGGGGTCTCATGCTCGCGGGAAAGTTTGTTGGACCGGGCGATCTCTTTCAGCAGGCACCGGCCAATTGGCTAGCAAAACTAACGCACCGTATTGGTGAACCCACGGTTAGGCTGGCAACACTCCAAGCGATGAAGATTCTTGGTGGACAATTTGTTCTCGGCCGCGACATCGGCTCTGCTCTCAAGCGCGCAGGAAGAAACGGAACCCTTTGTAGCTTCGATATGCTGGGCGAAGGCGCGCGAACGCAAAAAGATGCTGATCGCTACTTTGATAATTATCTCGCAGCGATAGAAACGGTGGGGGATACCAGTACTGCCTCTCACCTATTCGATGGGCACAACGTCTCAATAAAACTATCGGCGCTTCATCCGCGGTTTTGGGAAAGTCATCGCGAGACCTGTCTTCCAGCGCTCAAGAAGAAGGTTTTAGCCTTGGCCATGAAGGCGCGCCGTTTCAACATTGGTATGAGCTTAGATGCTGAGGAATGCGCCCGACTCGAGCTCACGATGGACGTATTCGAGTGGCTATGCGAGCTGCCTGAGCTTGAGGACTGGCAAGGGCTAGGATTTGTCCTGCAGGCGTATCAAAAACGTGCGCTTGAAGTGGCTGAATGGTTAATCGCGCTCGCGCAATCCCGACCGACGGGAATTATGGTGCGATTGGTAAAAGGCGCGTACTGGGACGCCGAAATTAAGATAGCCCAGCAGCGAGGGCTAACTGACTACCCGGTGTTTACCCGCAAGTCTCATACCGATTTGTCCTATGAAGCCTGCATGCGCACTCTACTAGCCTGCCCGGATATCTACTGTCAGTTTGCGACGCATAACGCCCTGACAATTGCTCAAATCCGTGAAGCCGCCGGCGAGTGTGGCCGACCCTTTGAATTCCAAAAACTTCACGGCATGGGCGATTTACTTTATGCGCTCCTTGAGGAGCAAGATCCCAGCCTCAGAGTAAGAACCTATGCACCCGTAGGGCAGCACGAAGACCTGCTCCCCTACCTCGTCAGACGGCTTCTCGAAAATGGGGCCAACAGCTCCTTCGTAAATCGGTTTCTCGACGCAGACCTTCCCGTCAGTGAATTAGTATCAGACCCACTAAACACCTTGAATAGCGACGCTACTTCTAGCCTTTCACAAATACCCCTGCCCCGGAATATTTTCCAAGGCAGCGATATTCCCTGGTTGTCGTCAGCAGGGTTTGATCTCGATGAACGAACAACGGGCATAAAGTTCGAAACAGCCAACTTTCAGATGACCGAGCTGAGCTCTGATAGCAGCCAGCGACCAGAGTGCAAGACAGATATGACTGAGAACTCAACCGGAGACCTTCGTTCGTCAACATCACCGGCAGATTCGAGCGTTGTCGGACAGTACTCGGAGGCGACTCAAGCAGATGTCATTGCCGCCATTGAACGCGCGCGGAACTCGCTACCCGATTGGTCCTCACGGTGTGTCACCGAGCGTGCTGCCATCCTTAAGAGGGCAGCCGAACTCTTCGAAGCCCGGACCGCTGAGTTTACGTCCCTGATTGCCAAAGAGGCGGGGCGCACCCTCAACGACGGGCTCGACGAAGTTCGAGAAGCAGTCGATTTCTGTCGCTACTATGCTGTCCAAGCAACGTCTCTCATGTACTCTGAGCTCGAGCTCCCAGGTATCACAGGTGAGACCAATCGACTTTCTTACGCGCCCCGCGGTCCATGGCTCTGCATTAGTCCCTGGAACTTTCCACTGGCCATTTTCACGGGACAAATTGTGGCAAATCTCGCTGTGGGCAACACGGTAGTAGCAAAGCCTGCTGAGCAAACTCCTCTCGTTGCGCGATTAGCCTGTGACTTGCTCAAGGAAGCTGGTGTTCCAGAGGGCGTCATAAATCTCATCAATGGCGATGGTCCCACTCTTGGGGGCTGGCTACTGCCCGATGAGCGCATTGCCGGGGTCTCATTTACAGGGAGTCACCCCAGCGCCCGGGTCATTAACCGGCAGCTCGCCTTGCGCGACGGTCCTATCATTCCCCTCATCGCTGAAACGGGAGGAATCAATTGTATGGTCGTCGACTCGACATCTTTGCCCGAGCAAGTTGTCGATGACGTTATTACCTCTGCCTTCAGATCCGCAGGTCAACGATGCTCAGCGGTTCGCGTGCTTTTTGTGCAGAGCGACGTAGCTGATGGGATCATCGAGCTACTCGCAGGAGCAATGAAAGAGCTCGTGGTAGGCGACCCTCACAAGCTATCGACCGATGTGGGTCCGGTCATTGATCAGGCCGCCCACGATCGTATTTCAGCACACCTGATGCATCTAAAGGAGACAGCTACCTTTATCGCAAAAAGTCCATCGGCCGACCCCAAACTGAATGGATACTTCGTGGAACCGCAAGCCTGGGAGATTTCGAGCTTGTCAGCCTTGCACGAGGAGGTCTTCGGCCCAATTCTGCACATCGTGAGATATCACTCGGAGGAGCTGGACACGATCATCGAGGACATCCGCAGCTCGAAGTTCGCACTGACAATGGGCATACACAGTCGACTGAAGGGTATACATGAGCGACTATCGAGAGAGCACTTAGTCGGCAACTTGTACATTAACCGAGACACTGTAGGCGCAGTGGTTGGGAGTAATCCTTTTGGGGGTCATGGCCTCTCTGGAACAGGACCCAAGGCCGGTGGCCCGAACTACCTGAGACAGTTAGTCGTCGAGCACACGGTAACCGATAATGTGACCGCCCTCGGTGGCAATACCGAGCTTTTCAACCTCGAATAATCGAACTCGAGTCGCTGTTCTCTGTGGCGTCACGGGGTGTCGCTCCGTATCATAATCGTCATCTAACAATAAAAGTATGTCTGGAGGTCGGAGTGGACTTGTTCAAAGGAAAAACAGTGATCGTCTCAGGAGGCGCTGAGGGCATCGGCTTCGCAGTCGCACAGGCCGTGGGGCGAGAAGGCATGAACGTGGTCATCACTGATATTTCCCCGGATACGTTGGCGATCGCTGAAGCGACTCTGAACGAGCAGGGCATTCCCGTTTTGGCACTAACGGCGGACGCACGAAGTGAAGCTGATTGGGATAGGGTTGCAGACGCTGCGCTCGGGCGATTCGGTGCTATTCATGCGTTGATGAACAATGCGGGTGTTGGCGGGGGCGGTTCCACCGGACCAATCGAGGACCACTCAGCGGAAGACTGGCGCTGGACGATCGACGTCAATCTGATGGGGGTGGTCTTCGGAATGAAATCTGTTGTGCCTCACATCAAAGCCGCGGGCGGTGGTTGGATAGTCAATGTCGCGTCCATGGCAGGTATGAATGGCTTCCCCTACGGTGGCGCCTACAACGCCACCAAACTTGCCGTCGCTGGTTTATCCGAAGGCTGGTCGATGGAGCTCGCCCCGTTTGGCATCCATGTGGCAGCGCTTTGCCCCGGCTTTGTGCGGACAAGAATCTATCTTTCTGATCGCGTCAGACCCTCCGATTATGATGACAGTCATCGAGAGCTTATTGTTTCAGACGACGACCTTGATCCGGAGACAATGGCAACAGGCTTATCCAATGAAGTGAAGAACGGGATTGACCCTGATCTACTTGCGGCTCGCGTCATCGAGTCATTGCAGGCGAGAGATACCTATATTTTCACGCACCCATCGTTTAGAGACGGCGTTCGCGAGCGTTATGCGATGATCGATCAATGTTTTGAGAGCGCGGCCAATAGTCCGCTCGTTGGCGATGTCGCTTCATCGGGCGCAATTCCGAACCTATTTAAGTAGCTCTCGTTGTAAGGCCGCCAGCTGCGATTCGAGGGCGTCCATGACGGTGTAAAAAGCAGCCTCTACCGCTGCTTCATCGCCCGTTACGCGAGATGGGTCGGGCATACCCCAATGTGCGCGAGGTGCATCGCTCATCCAGAGCGGGCAAGCCTCGTTCGCGGCGCTATCGCAGACCGTGACCACCAAATCAAACTCCTGATTGGAAAAGTCATCCCACGACTGGCTGCTTAAGCCCTCGGTCGGGAGGCCACGAGCAGCGAGGAACTTAAGTGTAAGAGGATGAATCTCTCCTGCGGGCCGACTCCCAGCACTGAAAGCGTGAAACACGCCCTCAAACTGACTGTTTGCGATTACCTCGGCAAGCACGCTTCTACATCGATTGTGAGTACAGATAAACAATAGATTAAACGGCTTTTCCACCTACTTACTCCCAACCTGCCCTAACTTCGTGGCCACCAATGAGCCAAACAGTTCAGTCTTACCTTGTAGTTTGCCTGAGGCCAAGTTGGCTCGAGTCAGTGCCCTACTTAACGGGCGTGTTCAGCAGCCTCGAGGAGGGTCGTCCCAGACAAAATCCTCATCTTACTTCGCTTTGTCACCAACTGCCTGTACTCGCTTTCGCCCACCTTTCCATCTTCTTTCAAGCTACTCTTTCAACGACTTTTCTGTTCTAGGTGCCCGTTGTCTTGCCCTACCACCGACCCTACTCCCGACTCTTCTAACTATCCTTCTGGGCCGAATTCTTTTAGGGTACCCGCCCTTCATGACAGTTAAGACGATTCTTTGTCGATGTTGACCGTCCCAACACAGCGCATCCTCACATTTGGCTTCATCGCCTTTGTTCTTATTGGTCTGGAGCAGGGCCTACTGGGCCTATTCGTTGCTGAACTCGGCACGAAGCTCGCTAGGTCACCCGAGGACTTGGGACTCTTTTTTGCGCTCCATGGCCTTGGATCTGCTGTCGTTACCGGATCAGCGCTTGTTGGATGGATGGAGCAGCGAAATAGTAAACGCATAGCCCTCGCCAGCCTGTCACTGTGTCTCGGTTCTTTCTTAGTCGTCACAGGCGATTACTGGCTTCTAAAACTCATCGCGGCGCCGCTGCTTGGCCTCGGGTTTGGTGGTCTCTCGATGTCATTTAACACACTATTCGTGACCCATTTTTCTCAGAAGAATGCAGGGCTACTCAATGTATTGAATGCTACCTATGGCCTTGGCGCCGTCGCTGCGCCATGGCTCCTTAGCCAGGGGCTTCTGACGGGTAGCGAGCTTTTTGTCGCTATTGCTTTTGCCTCAATGGTTGTCTGCCTCGGCGCCTGGAATATTGACGACCGAATACCCACGCGCTCAGCCATTGCATCTGAGAACGAGCAAGTAGTGCCGATCCTGCCGTTACTGCTTACGGCCTTTGCCATTCTCTTCATCGAGGCCGGCCTCACCTATTGGATGCCATCACTTCTCAGCGATCCAGCAGGTGATGGTAAGGCGGCCGCGGCCTATATGGCGCGTTTCTTTTTCTGGTTTGTCATCGTTAGGCTCACTGCGGCTGCACTCGCAGTCTGGATTTCGACATTAGGTTTCGCGGTATTCGGCCTGGTGGGTATCTTCTGTTCACTGGTCCTTGTAATGGCCGGCACTGTTCCGCTGGCAGATACCAGTTTCACTGGGGCTTTTATGGGTTTGATATTTCCCAATGCTTACGCATGGATGCTCACCAAGGGCGGCGGCGGTACAACCACCGGCGCTAAAATTCTGCTGAGTGCGATCACCGGCGCAACATTGGGCCCGTGGTTGCTCGGCTGGGTTTTACCTTACCTGGGCCAAAGTGCCGTGCTATGGCTTTTGAGCTCACTAAGTTTAGCCACCGCTGGCTTGATGCTTATCACCCATTTAAATGTTGAGTACCGGAAGTCTGGCCGAGCCTAATAGATGCCTGAGTCGTCGATACATGGTTAGATATCCAATCGATCAAAAAACCATCTTTAAATAATTAATCTGGGAGTTTCAGTACATGGATACATCAACACTTTTTTCGCTCGAGGGGAGAACGGCACTCGTCACCGGAGGATCGCGCGGCATTGGTAAAATGATTGCCGCTGGTTTTATTGCCCAAGGCGCAAAGGTCTACATTTCATCGCGTAAAGCCGATGTCTGTGATGCTGTTGCCAAAGAGCTTGGTCCAAACTGCATCTCTCTACCGCAGGACGTAAGCACCGTATCAGGCTGCCATATGCTGGCCGACGCGTACTTCCAGCACGAAAAATCGCTCGATATTCTTGTTAACAATGCCGGCGCCGCATGGGGCGAGCCCTTCGAAACCTTCCCCGAGAGTGGTTGGGATAAGGTGATGGATCTGAACGTTAAGTCACTATTTTTCCTTACGCAGGCACTCCATGGACCGCTCAAAGCGGCGGCTTCAAGAGAGCAGCCAGGCAAGGTCATCAATATCGCGTCTATCGACGGCATTCGGGTTAATCCCTGGGAAACCTACAGCTATCAGGCATCGAAAGCGGCCGTGATACAGCTTACAAAGCGCATGGCAACTCGTCTCATTAAAGACTGCATCAACGTCACCGGTATTGCACCCGGCGCCTTCGCATCTGAGATGAATAAAGCAGCGCGCGACTTTGGCGATGCCGTCGGTAACGGTGTGCCTTCAGGTCGTATCGGCCGTGATGAAGATATGGCCGCGGTGGCCATCTACCTGGCTGCTCGCAGTGGAGACTATGTCGTCGGCGAGACGATTGCCGTTGATGGTGGCGTTGTGTACGGCTCAGCCGCCGAAACCATCAGCCCCTAAAGTTCAGACCTACAGAAACAAAAAAGCCCCAGCCGAGATGGCAGGGGCTTTTTTTATTTCAGTGATGAAGGAGCGCTGTAGAGATTCGTTTTAATGGCCCTGCGATTTCTGCTGGTTGTAGAGCGGCTCCATCATCTGATCAACGCCAAACGTTGCCGGGCGCTGACGCGGTGGAAATTGGGCCAGCGTGGTCAGAAACTTTTGAAGCTCAATGCGTGCAACAGCGATACGTGGCGGTACTTTGCGTACCCACCAGTCTTCGTAGTTATCGGCATGTACATCAGCTCGCTCGAAGGGGTCACGTCGTAAATGAAAGACTTTCGGAATACGGAGCTCATCAAACTGCTCCCGCCATACCGCAAAGCCTTGAGCACGCTGTTCAGCAAAAACAACCTTCCAGTCTCCCGTTCGAATCGCGGTTAAGACACCGTCGTCGCTCCAGTAAAAGAACGAGTTTCGTGGACCAAGATCCGTTTCACCCTCCAGCAAGGGAAGGAAGTTGTAACCATCGAGGTGATTTTTGTAAGGCTTGCCATCAACTGTCACGCCCGCTTTGAGCTCGGCGACGACATTGGGACGTCCAGCAGCAGCCATTAAGGTTGGCACCCAATCCTCGTGTGACATGATCTCGTTTATGACCTGTCCTTCCTTAATCCGGCCGGGCCATCGGACCATCGCTGGAACACGAAAACCGCCCTCCCAGTTCGTATTCTTCTCGCTTCGGAACGGCGTAATCGCGGCATCCGGCCAGGTGTTGTAGTGCGGACCGTTATCGGTCGAGTACATGACGATGGTGTTATCGGCAACGCCCAGCTTATCGAGATGGTCGAGTAATTCGCCAACCATCATGTCGTGACCCACCATGGCGTCGTTATAGAAGCCCTGGCCCGAGAGCCCACGCTCATCATCGGCCGTGTGCGTAAAGAAGTGCATGCGAGTTGTGTTGTACCAAACAAAGAAGGGCTTGCCCTGATCGACTGCACGCGTCATGAAATCAAGCGCCGCGAGCTTGAACTCTCGGTCCACAGTCTTCATGCGCTCGCGGGTCAAAGCGCCAGTATCAACGATGTCGCCGTCGGCAAAACTGTGGATCACACCGCGTGGTGAAAACAGCTTAACGAGTAATTCATTATCGTGCGGGTAGTCAGGATCCTCCGGCTCTTCCTCTGCATTCAGGTGGTACAGGTTACCGAAAAACTCGTCGAATCCGTGGTTTGTAGGAAGAAACTCGTCCTTATCGCCCAGGTGGTTCTTACCAAATTGCGCAGTGACATAGCCCTCATCCTTGAGAAGCGACGCCAGGGTGACATCTTCGGGCCTAATACCGAGGTCAGCACCTGGTGAGCCAACTTTCGTCAGTCCCGTGCGAATCGGTGACTGGCCCAGGATGAACGCGGAGCGACCAGCGGTACAACTTTGCTGACCATAGTAGTCAGTGAACTTGGCACCCTCTTCGGCAATCCGATCAATATTTGGCGTGTCGTAACCCATCATCCCCATATTGTTGGTAGAGAGATTCCAGAAGCCAATGTCATCGCCCCAGATGATCAGCATATTGGGCTTGTCTTGCGCCAATGCTTGGCCAGCAAATACAAAGCTCAGCAGAAAGAATATAACGCGCATGGGTTTTTACCCTTTATTGTTAGAGTCGCCGTAGGTTACTGCCTCACGTCTTCGATGGCGACTCCTAGAGAGAGATTTCTCTACTTCGTTTGGTACTTCGAGTGAGACTCAAAGTACTATAAGGCATGGACGAGGCAGTGGGGAAAGGGAGTTAGGGCCAAATGCGTAGCGTGACGTTTAAGAAGACAGAGGTCATCCCCAACAAAATCGTTTGTGTTGGTAAGAACTACGCGGCACACATCGAAGAAATGGGCAGTGTACCGTCTGAGCAAATGACCGTATTCATGAAGCCCAACGCCTGTATCAGCGATCAACTAGTAGCTCATCGTGGGGAGCAAATTCATTTCGAAACGGAAATTTGTTTGCTCATTCGAGGGAGCGCTGTGGCGGGGGTGGGTGTCGGACTAGATCTCACCAAAAGAGCTACACAAAAAAGACTTAAAGATGCTGGCCTCCCCTGGGAGCGATCTAAAGCCTTCGAGGGCTCGGCAGTATTCAGCCACTTCGTCGAAACACGGGAGCCCCTGACTGATCTCGAATTAGAGCTCTACGTTGATGGTGAACTACGCCAGCGGGGTGGCCCAAGACAAATGCTCTATAAACCACACACAATCTTGGAAGAGCTCCACTCTTTCTTACCGCTCGAGGATAGCGACATTGTCATGACCGGAACACCGTCTGGGGTCGGTCCGGTCGAGAGAGGTGCGCTTTTTGAAGCGCGACTTTTAAACGCTAATGACGAGCTAGTTAGCGCGTCATGGCGCGCAGTTTAGAAACAATACAGCGGTAGCCGGTACTCATCAGTACTGGTTTAGGTGTTCGATAAACTCATCGATTTCAGCAGGTGTGGTGGTAAACGACGTTACCAAGCGATACGCCTTGGATAACGATGGCCACGCATAGAACATATGTCCGCGTTGCAGTAGTCCCTCTGCGACATCCTCCTCCATGGCGACAAATAACTCATTGCCGTCACCACCGGCCAGAATTGAAGCATTGTTTGACGAGGAGATACCGTCCCGAAGCTTAGCCATGTTTGTGTTTGAGACTTTAGCTAGCTCAAGCCACAGATCACCTTCAAGGTAAGCATCAAACTGTGCTGCGAGATATCGATGCTTCGACCATAGGTGGCCACCCCGTTTCCGATGGAATTCGGCCATCATCGCTTCATCTGAATTGAAAAATACGAGTGCCTCAGCTGCCATCGCGCCGTTCTTCGTTGCGCCGAAACTGAGCGCATCGACACCGGCACGCCAGGTGAGATCGGCCGGGCTTTCACTACCACCTGCGACGGCATTAGCGAATCGGGCGCCATCCATGAATAGCTTCATACCGCGAGACTTTGCAAGCTCAGAATAAGCGACAATTTCATCGGGGGAGAGTCGAGCACCCAACTCGGTCAAATTAGAAATTGCAATCACCGCAGGTTGGACAGAGTGCACTCCCCTCGCACCTGATACGTCAATTTTTTGTGCCAACTCCTTAAGGTCAGGTTTTGCATCGTCTCCCCCGACCGTGAATTGTCGAGCGCCGCCAGTGTACAGCTCGGGCGCTGTCGACTCATCGTTCACGATATGTGCTTCAGCGTGCGCATAGATCCCGGAAACTGGAGAGGCAAGCGCCGCCAGACCGATACAGTTGGCTGCTGTACCGGTGGCAACCAAAAAAATGCTAACGTCGCATTCAAATAGCGATTCAAATCTTTTGTAGACCGATCGCGTTAAATCATCATCCCCATAGGCAGCTGTATTACCAGACGAGGCCGAAACCAGGGACTCAATGATCTTTGGATGAGTGCCAGACGCATTATCGGATCCAAAATTTGCCATTGATCAAATCTAACATTAAGAAATAAGGAAAAGCCGTCACACAACTCAAGCCTGCAAACAGTATGTGTGGTGAAGCAATATTTTTTCGACCACCTACACCGCCTCGGGTAACACAAAAAAGCGGGCCGAGGCCCGCTTTCGATAACACATCACCGCTCAATCAAAAGTTGTACTTAAAGCCAGCTTTGATGATTCGACCCAGCGGGTTGTGGTTGTATGCATCGTACATCAAGTCACCATAGGCGACTGGTGGCATCTCATCCCCTGCATTGATTGCGGACAACGTGACAGCAAGGCTCTCGTCCACATCAATATTCACGTGAATATCCACCGTGGTAAAGTCGTCAACACTATCCACTCCTTCAGGTAGATTTGTGCGTCGATCTTTAACGCTGTCGGAGTGATTTACGTATGCGGATAAGCTAAGCGCTGACGTCACACCCATGGTTGCGAATGCTCTAGCGCGGAGCTCGGGAATGGGGCGCGCGGTGTTATTGAAGTTGTAGTAACCGGCAGTTTCCTCACCGGCGGCTATCAATACGTCACCCTTGTAATAGTCACCCACCTTATTGCCTAAGGTATAACTCCCCTCCAAACCTAGACTAAAGGGCGTTCCCGCATCGGATTGATAGCCCAAAAAGAAGTCAACACCGTCAGACTCCAGACGCGGTCCATTTATAATGAAGGTATTGATACGCTCAATGCCACTAGCGGCGCACGATCCATCCGCCACACCCGACTGACAGGTAATTTGCGCTTGCACAGCGGCTTGAGCCGCGCCACCGGCTGCATAGGCAGCTACTAACTGACCGTAAGCCTCGGTGATGATCGGATTATCAAAGTCAAAGTACCAGTAATCGAGGGTAGCACTCAGGTTATCGCCTGAGTAAACGAAGCCCACGTTGTAAGTAAACACCGATTCGGGTTCAAGATTCGGATTACCTGTGGTGTCGATGGCTTTAAATGCAACGGCGGGAGCCACATAGGCAAGTGCTGTTGCAGCGCTGGGGTCCAACTGATTAGGGTCGGGTGCCCTAAAGGTCGTTTGCGCAGATGCCCTAAGCGAAACACTTTCAGAAAGCTGATAGAGCAGAGAGACCTTAGGATCTAGAGTATCACTGCCAGACCCGTAGTCTTCGTATCGCAAACCAACACTGGCATCCAAGTTTTCACTCAATGGTATGTAAGCCTCTGCAAATACAGCATAAACCGTTTGGTCAAGCTCGTAAGGTGATCCCGCGGCCAAGAAGCTGTGAAGACCTGTCCGGCTTACGCAATCCATATAGCCGGTCACGCGGCAAGGATTAATGTTAACATTCGCCGTGTCCTCAACTCCTTGACTCACGTCGTTCTGGCGATACTGAAAACCATAGGCGATATCCGCACTGCCTAATGACTGCTGAAGGACAATGTCCGCAGTGAAGAGCTCGTTCTCTCCTCTTACCTTCCATTCATCGTCAATCCAGTCTTGCATCGCTTGTGTATTAGCAACACTCGGGTCGTAGTTTGGATTGACAAACTGCCCAAAATAGCCGGACTCAATCGCTGTTGAAAAGGGGTTGAAATAGCTACAGTTACCTTGCCCCGCGGTTGCGCCATTGGGACTGACACTTTCGTCCGGATTCAGCGTTGCGCCGCAGCCTTCACCGCCATAACCGAGATATGCCAATTTGGTTTTTTCAATACTCGCGTCACGTGAGGAGTAACCACCTTCAGACCGTGAGTAGGCCATGTTTAGTGTGTAGTCAACATCCTCAGTCAAAGCACCGCTCAATGAGCCAGCGAAGCGATAATTTTGATACTCCCGCGCCGCCAATCGGGGGCCTGATGCACCCACACCATTTACACGTCCACGTACGATGATATAGCTCGGATATGCAGGTAAGGACGCAAAGTACTCGGGATAAGTCGATTCGAGACTTTGCCAGGCTGGGCTGTCAGGAAAGACCGTCTGTACCGGATCAATGATCCGCTGCGGAGGATAAGATGGGGAGGTTGCCCAGTTAGGCACGCTCGTATCAGCATATAGGGCTTCTAGATGCAGCACGTCACCGTTGGCGAGGGTCCCATTAATTTCGGAGAAAATCTCAAAGTGCTCTTCATTTTCCACGAAATTATCAAATTGCGTGTACTGAAACACGCAAGTGCCTCCAGCTACCAGCCCTCCAGCGTCAGCACAGCCGGGATCAGGACCTCCTCCAATAATTGTATCGAAGCCCAACCCCTGACCGTCTGGATTGGTGTCAAGGAAGGGATAAAGAGTGCCCGGATTACCAATGGTAGAAAACCCATCGAATGGGAGGTAACTACCGTCTAGCCGGGTACCAAAATCTCTATCTCGCTGCTTCAGCTGGCTGCGCTCTCGGTAACCGGCAGAGGTGACCCAGTTTAAGTCTCCAATTTCCGTGCCGAAGATAGCGCTTAGGGAGTAATCACCATTCGAGTCAGCAATACTGGCGTAATTACCTTGCAATTCGAATCCTTGAAAATCGGATCGCGTTATAAAGTTCACTACGCCGCCGACAGCGTCTGAACCGTAAGTCGCCGCAGCGCCCTCCTTAAGAACTTCTATACGCTCGATCGCAACACCAGGAATCGAGTTAATGTCAACAAATCGCCCGGCACCGAGCCTAACAGGAACGGCTGCTTGTCGTTGTCCATTGATCAATACGAGAGTCCGGGCAGGACCCAAGCCTCGCAAATTTACATTTGCCAAACCTTCAGTCGCATTGGATTCAAACTGGTTAGAGTCACCGTCAACACCAGAACTGAAGCTCAAGTTTTTAGTGAAGTCGACAAGTGATGGACTATTTTGCATGTCCAATGCCGAGCGATCGTAAACCGACACGTTGGTTTCCGCGTCGGTTGCCGTTCCCTTGATTAGTGATCCTGTTACCAGCACCTCCTCTAGCGCACCGCTCTCTTGGGCCCAGGCGTGGTTGATTAGTGAAGTAGCGGCAACGGTTACCGCGAGTATGAGCGAGCGGTTACCGGTGGAACACCGGTTTTTCTTGAGTCGTTTCATAATTATATTCCACTTACTTATTATTTGTATGTCGCATTAATCGTTGTTTTATCGCCGACCCGTGCCCTTAGGCACACGACGAAAGTCAAAATTAAATCATCAATCAACTCACTTGTTAAGTTTTTATTACCAGTGACATGAGAAAAGGAATTTTCGACAAGAACACACCCCCTTGATTGTAATTCGCATACCTAAGTAGTAACGTTCCTAAAACGTGAGCGCGATACTGATGCAAGCAATCCTCAAACTGGATGTAGCGGGGCAACCCAGAGGCTGGCTTAGCCTCCATGAAGCAATTTCTGCCTACGCTCGAGGCGACGTCCTCTACGGCATCGGGGACCCCCTTCCCCCAGTGTTTGGTGGCACACAGCGACTCACTGGCTTGCGATCAAAGCTAATCCTGCAACCCATCGTTGCTCTCAACGGTAGAGTGTTCGATACCTTCACGCCGCCCCTTTGCAACCGAACCCTGTTTAGGCGTGACGATCACAGGTGCCTGTACTGCGGTAACCAGTTTCCGAGAAGTGAACTCACGAGGGATCATGTGGTGCCGACTTCGAGAGGTGGCACGGATAAATGGGAGAATGTTGTCGCTGCCTGTAAGCGCTGTAACTGGCTTAAAGATTGTCTGACACCGGAAGAAGCGAACATGCCGCTACTAGCCGTTCCCTTCAAACCCAATTCTTATGAATGGCACTTTCTCGCGAAGGATCGGGTGCTGGCCGACCAAATGGAATACCTGTCGACTCAGTTTAGAGCTGATCGCGACTGGGCCCATTAACTGGGCTGGTGAACCAAGGCACCAAAGAGCGCAACCAAGTCGGTAGCTTACTTAGCCTCTGTAGTATCGATTAGGCACCATGGGAAGTTTAACGACCGTCAGATCGACGCGCTTACCACGCACCATCACGTGAAGGTCCGAACCCACCTGATAGCAGGCAGATTGAACAAACGCCATCGCCACGGGACCACCCACTGAAGCCCCGAATGCATCCGAACAAATCACGCCAACCTCGTTACCCGCATTATCAAGCAAAGTTTCACCCGCTCGAACAGGTCGCCGGCCCTCGACGCGAAGACCCACTCGCAATCTCGCCGCACCTTTTGAAAGTTGCTTATGAATGATTGCTGCGCCCGGATAGCCGCCGGGACGGCTGCCAATCTCGCGTCGCTCTTTAGCAATCGCCCAATTCAGCCCTGCTTCGATTGGCGTAATGTCGGCAGAGAGCTCATGTCCGTGTAAACAAAGGCCTGCCTCTAGCCTGAGAGAGTCTCTGGCGCCCAATCCAATCGCTTCGACCTCGGGCTCAGCTAGCAAACACTGAGCGAGCCTGTCCGCCTCTGATGCGGATACCGAAATCTCAAAACCGTCCTCGCCGGTATAACCCGAACACGTGATCCAAACATCGCTCCCATTTAGTTGATCATGAGCGGCCGTCATAAAGCCAAGTTTACTGGCTGTTTTTCCCAGGCGCGCCATCACGGCACGCGACTCTGGCCCTTGGAGTGCCATCAGCGCTCGGTCCTCATGAAGCTCAAACGTCAGCTCGGGGAGCGCAGCTCTCAAATAGGCAAGGTCCTCGTGCTTATTACCCGCGTTAACAACCAAGTTGAATCGCCCATCACCAAGGTTAGTGGCGATTAGATCGTCTCTGACACCACCAGTCTCGTTCATCAAAAGTCCATATACGCTCGACATCGGCGCGAGGCTAATAAAGTCATTCGGCATAACACGCTCAAGCCGCTCCGCAACAGAATCACCGCTGACGGTTACCTGCCCCATGTGAGAGACATCAAAAAGACCAGCCTGCGAGCGCGTGTGATTGTGTTCTGCAATAATGCCGCCGGGATAACTGATGGGCATGCTGTAACCAGCGAAGGGAACAAGCTTTGCTTCGAGCGTTTGATGAAGTGCCGTCAGTGGCGTTTCGAGTAACAACTGAGCCTCCCGTCAGGTGTAAGCGTAAGAGGTATAAGTTAAAAAGCAGTGCGCTCAATAACGCAGGCGTGCATTCCAGATTAATCTCACCGGCCTTTCCTAATAGCCAATCTGAGTGGCCGGAGAGCATAGTATGAAGGACAACAACATGGCACGTCACCCGACACAAGTAGTGAGCTTAATTGGCATGCCAGGCAGCGGGAAAAGTACGGTAGGTGTCTTGCTAGCGAAGCGCCTGGGTCTAGCCTTTGTAGACACCGATTTATTGATTCAAGAGCAGGAGCAAGCCACGCTCGCCGAGATCATTGCGGCTAAAGGCCACAAAGCGCTGCGCGTTATCGAGGAGCAAGTGCTGCTAGACATGGGCATAGGACCCTCGGTCATTTCAACCGGCGGATCCGTGGTCTATAGCAAGGCGATCATGAATCGTTTATCGAATACTTCGTCGGTGGTCTACCTGCGATCACAGCTGGCCACAGTTGAGTATCGAATTTCTCTTGCACCTGATCGTGGTATCGCCTCGCCCGCCAGTCATACGCTCGAGGATGTCTACAACGAACGCGTTCCGCTGTACGAGCACTATGCAGCTATCACTGTCGACGTTGACAGTGAACCGCCTGAGACCATCTCCGGACACATCGCTACCGTTTTGGACAGCAAGAAGGTATAAACGGACGCGTCCGCAAACCTAAAAACAGCAGCAGGCAACTGCTCTATTCGCGACAAATAATGACTCCAAGCCTGCCGTAACACATTGGCATAGCGCTTTCTCATCCTCTGGTGCTCCCGTCCGCTAAATTGGACTTTCACTCACACATGGACGTGTGCACGGGCGGGAGCGTCTAACCCTCCGAGAGTGTCGATCTCGCGGTTACTTAAAAAGTATTCAAAAGCACTTGTGGGTTCATATAAAAGGGAGGACAGTCCAAAAAAGCGGTTGAGATTTTTACCTTTGGAACTAGCTAGGGGTGAACATGCAGGGCCGAGACCAAGACAACAGCGACATGCCACTAACGGATGATGTTGCAGACACCATTCTCAGCGACTTCGACGAGGCAGCGCTCGAAGAGATAGAGAAAAGCACACCGACACTCTCTGATGCCGCTCGATTAGCACAGAAGCGCCGGCGCGCCGAAGATTTGCTTGAGCGAAGACGCTTACGCGAGGAGCTAGGTGATGATGATTTCAATTTTGACTGAGTAGCTCAGACAACTAATCTGCTACTAAGTCAGTCTCCTCTCGCCAAGAAACGACGTTTCGCTCGATAACAAAGAAGGCGAATAACCATAGGATGGCGTCCCAGAAGTCAAGAAAGTCGCCTTTGAAACCCCAGTACACCGCCGCCGCGAACAAGATAAAATACAGCAGCAACTTGAGCGAGAAGATCGCTCCACCATCCGATGTGCCACCGCTTCGGGAGGCCAGCACGGCGCGGACCTCGACCTCAAGCACTAAAACCACAAGAATCCATGCCGCGGCGTTAATGAAGTCCGTAGCAGCGAGCCAAATTGCGCTCTGAAGTAATTCAGGGGTTGCGAGTACGCGATCATAATTGCTCAAGATCACCCAACTACCCTGGCCACAGGCATTTACCGTGAGGGGCTCAAATTTGTCCAGACCCTTCAGTAAAGACCAACTGTCATCCAAGATGTCACACTGCATGGGATTTAAAGGTTCACTCGCTAGCAACCCATAGAACTCCGCAAAGTACCCCCAACAAGCAATGCAGATGGTTGCGAGACAAACAGCGCGTGTCACCCGAATAATGCGGCCACTTGCGCCTCGCAGGGTCTGATCGGACAGCAAATATGTTTCGAGCTCAAAGAAGACCAGCAACACCAGCCATGCCGCTGTATCGATAGTTGATGAGAAAATCTGGAAGACACTCGCCAATGAAGTAACTGACGTATTTAACGCTGCAGCCGAGTCAATTTCTTCAACGAGGAACAAATAGACATTGCTCAGCAGTGCCAAATAGACCGCGTACTTGACCCATTGGAACAGTGCTCGATTTTGTAAAACTGCAGATAACATAAACGACGACGTTCGATTAAACCTGGAGCAGTAAGTGCTCACGCTCCCAGGAACTTATCACCCGGTTAAACTCTTCAAACTCATCCAGCTTTACAGCTGCGTAAGCCCGCAGGAAAAGATCTCCCATCACGCGAGCAAGATCCCTATTGGCATTCAACCGTCGAACGGCCTCCTCCAGTGAACGTGCCACCTCCACGCTGTCATCATTCGCTGTGCCTTGGTGCGGCGCCGTGGGCTGTAATTTGTGCTCTAGACCCAGTAAACCACTGGCGAGCGATGCAGCGATCGCCAAATAGGGGTTGGCATCAGCACCGGGAAAGCGATTCTCCACGCGCCGATTGATGGGCGTACTATCGGGAACTCGAAATGCCGTAGTGCGGTTGTCGTAACCCCAACTCAAGTTAATTGGGGCTGAGATATCAGGTGCTAAGCGACGATACGAGTTCACATTGGGCGCATAAAAGCTGATCAAGTCGGGCGTGTACCGCTGTAACCCTGCGATGTAATGCATGAGTTCGGGGGTAGGCTGGTCATCTGCGCCATTAAAAATATTATCGCCCGTCACCAGTGACAAAATACTTTGATGAATGTGCAGCGCTGATCCCGGCTCCTTCTGCATGGGCTTGGCCATGAACGTGGCATACATATTGTGACGCTGTGCTGTTTCCCGAACGGTCCGCTTAAAAACAAACACCTGATCGGCCATGTCCAACGGATCGCCGTGGTTAAAGTTAATCTCGAGTTGAGCCGCGCCGTTTTCATGAATAAGGGTATCGACACTCAGCGCCTGCTCATCAGCAAAGTCGTACATGTCCTCCACAAAGTCTTCAAACTCGGCCACGGCGTCGATGCTGAATGACATTCGTGCGACCTCGCGGCGCCCCGAACGGCCCCTCGGCGGCATCAGCTCATAATCGGGATCGGTGTTTTTGTGGACCAGAAAGAACTCAACCTCGGGGGCAACTTCGGCACGCAGGCCTGCCTCCTCGTAAAGCTTAATGATGTGCTTCAGTACATTGCGAGAAGCCAAAGGATGCGGCTCGCCTGATGCTTTGTAGCAATCGGCAATAATTTGTGCGGTGGGCTCCCGAGCCCAAGGGACCTTTCGCAAGGTATTTGGGTCAGGCACCAACAGCATATCTGTATCGGTGGGTTCGACAAAATCCCAATGCTCGTCGGTGTACTCACCCGTCACCGTTTGCACCATGATGGACTCAGGAAGCTTAAGATCGTCTCTGCTGAGGAATTGGTGTGCCGGGATAAACTTCCCTCTCGCGTTGCCCGTCATATCGGGTACAAGGCATTCCACCTCTGAAATTTCGTTCGCCTCAAGCCATGCTCGGATTTCCGCTGCCTTCTCTTGAGGGGGAGTGTCCGCCATATCGACATCGGGCGAATACACAATCGTTTTATTGTTGTCAGACCACTTTTTCGACGCGCTCATAAAGCCTTCATGTTGCTAGTGGACGACCAGTATGGTGTGGCAATTCGATCCTATCAAGACGCATAATTGCATTATGTCGAAGCCTATGAACAGTTACCCCGATAGTTGGTACGTTGCATCGTCCCCCATGCTGGCAGAGCAACCGCCCGCCAGCGGAGACCTCACTTATGATGTCTGTGTCGTTGGGGGTGGGTACGCGGGATTATCGTGCGCATTGCATCTAGCAAAATCCGGTAAGTCCGTTGCTGTTCTTGAGGCAGAGCGCGTGGGTTGGGGGGCATCCGGTCGGAACGGGGGGCACGTTGGTACCGGGCAAAGAGCAGATCAGCATTCACTCGAAAAATGGTATGGCAACGCGACAGCTAAAGAGCTGTGGCGACTTGGGCTAGAGGCCGTTGATTTGGTCTCGAATCTCGTCGAAGAAAACGGTATCGACTGCGAGCTTGGCCGGACGAATATCCATTTCGCGGCAAAGAAATCTCATGCCGAAGAGTTGCGAGACGAGGTCGACCACCTCAGAGCAGCGTACAACTACGATCAAATCAGTGGCGTCGAATCACCATCACTTGAGGAACTCACGTCCGGCGTCGGCTTTCACTACGGTGTCGTTGATCATGGCGCAAGACACCTTCACCCATTGAAGTATTGTTTGGGTCTCGCCAAAGCGGTCATGACAGCCGGAGCCTCGGTATTTGAGAAAAGCCGGGTAAAAGATATCGATATTAAGCGCGACCATGCCGTCGTCTCGACAGACAACGCCATAATCAAAGCGCAAAAGGTGGTTCTGGTATGCAATGGTTATCTGGGTAAGTTATTTCCGCCCATCGCCAGTAGTATCATGCCGATCAATAACTTTATCGTGGCGACAGAGCCTTTGGATGAGGCGACGGCCAATCGAATAAATCCACTTAACGCTTCGTTGTCAGACAGCTTGTTTGTCATCAACTACTGGAAACTATCGGAAGACCGGCGACTTATTTTTGGCGGTGGTGAGACTTACAGCGATAAATTCCCCGAGTCCATTACCGACTTTGTACGACCCAAGCTGCTGGCCATCTATCCCGAGCTATCCAATGTGCGGCTCGATTATGGCTGGGGAGGTACGCTCGCTATCACCCGCAATCGCATGCCAGATCTTGGCGTTCATAAAGGTGTCGTTTATTACGCACAAGGCTTTTCAGGACACGGTGTCCCCACGGCCACCATGGCAGGAAAACTGATTGCGACAGCCATTGACGCAGGTTGCGACGACTTTGATCTTATGTCCGGGCTTAAGACCCTCAAGTTCCCGGGTGGTCCCCTGCTCCGAAGACCGTCGCTAGTGGCAGGCATGCTGTTTTATAGCTTGAGAGATCGCCTTGGCCGGTAAGCCTAGTTACTTAACGCGTATCGAGATACGGCGGGTCACCCCACCAAGCCAGCGACCATCCCTCAGTAATAGTGATAAATACGACCTCAACGTGCGGGAGAGCCGCGTATTGCGAATTCCACGTGGTATGTTGACAACTCAAGCCGAGAGGTAAGTGTTATGGGACAGTTGTCAGGGAAGCCAAGTGCATTATTGGTCGTATCGGATAATTACCTGGCCAAGCAACTTACAGAGTCACTCCACATCCAGGGCTACACAACCGTACGAGCACCACTTGCGCGCGATTGCTACTCTGCCTGGTCCTCACCTGAGCGCTTTAGTCTGTGTTTGATTGATCAACACCTGGAAGACCAGCCCGGTCACGTGCTGGCTAAATACCTAGCCGAAAACAAAGCGAAGAATGTTGTCCTCTTCGGTAACTTGGCTGATGCTGAGATTCGGCTGGGCCTGTACAGATCAGGTGTGAATCTGCTCCTAAGAGAGCCCGAGGGTACGGCAGAAATTATTGTAGCCATCGAGGCTATGGCAACACCCGTAGTGCGACATTCATCCAAGCCCGCCGCGGTAGTGCCATTCCCAAACAAAACCTCAGGAAACGTTCCATGGCGGGTGAAGGCACTGCAGCGAGAACTCGTAGCGCCTACGGGTCAAGTGGTGGCATTGACGCGCAATGAAGTCAAAGTCTGTTTAGCGTTAGCAGAAGTCCCCTCTGAGCCCACTAACCGCGAGGCGCTTACGCGTTCGCTCTATGGACGGTTTGACTCGTCAGCGAATCGCGCTTTGGATGCTGTCATAAAGCGATTGCGACAAAAGATTGTCGCCAAGGTGAGCGCCGTAGATCCTATTACGACTCATTACGGCGAGGGACACCGGTTCACCGCTCCGATTATCGCCGTCAACCAATAACGCTGAGCCTCGGCTCCTGATAATCGTCGTCACTGACCTCGATTAGCATATCTCGTTCCCGATACCAGGCCTCCAGATCTGACACCTGAAGCGCGGGGGTCATCATCGCCTGGCGAATCACGCTAGCATCAGTTTGGTAGGACCATGCATCGTTGAACACTAATTTCAATGCCGAAGAATTAGGTAAAGTCACGCGCACCTCTTGCGAAAAACACGCGCTGATTTGCGAGTGATTTGAGAAAAAAAGGAGTTGGTAGGTTAAGGCTCAGGTTGCCTTGCCCAAATCTACCAATGGCGGCAGGGAGGCAACATTGAGGCTCCAGACCACTGCTTGCGCGTAAACCAAATCGTCGATCAGATTTATTACTGATGAATCTGTCTTTTATTAAGAGCACCTTAGGTTGAGAGCTCCTTGCATTGAGAGCTCCCTTCATTAAAAGCGCCTCTTATTGAGAGCGTCTTCCACGGACAGACACTTCTGTTAGATGCTCCTGCAAGCCAATGCCTACACTGTAGCAATCTGCCAATCGGGCGACTTATATTTTTGCATTTCTAATTCGCAAAATGCGAAATAGGTTTGGAAATGAAAATTTAAGCGCGATTAAAACGTATAACGTGCTCTTGATTGCCAGTTATAGAAGCTGGAGTAGAACAGATTGCCGCCCCAAGGCCCTCGAGAATGTCCTTTAAGACTGTGAGCGATGCGTGATCGAGCCCTGAATCTTCGAGCGACCACTCAACGCCCACGTCTCTGATCCTAGCGAGTAATTCGGGCTCCCCTGAGCTAGATGCTTCAGTCCAAAGAGAGAGCTCGATGAAACCCTCGTCAGTAAAGGTCAGCGATGTATTGATAAAGGCCAAAAGCGCGGACTCTACCCAATACGCGGAGCCTTCAATGTCCGTCTTCAAGCTGTCATCCAAGAGCACACGTATTTCAATACCCTCAGCCGCACCGAGTCTTTTGAGCTCGGCCTCTACAATTTTCGCCACCTCGCCAACCGAAAACATCTGTCCATCACCTTCAATAGTCTTATGCCCCTGCAAGTTCCGATCTGCCATAATTTTTGCATCAAGGCTTAAACGCATTTGACTCATTTCTGACTGCGCTATGTTGAGATAGCGACGCTCCGCATCGGCCATAATTGGGGCTTCTTTCACACGCTGCGCGAGCTCCATCAGCTGGGTCAAGTTATCAGCGACAATCACATGAATTGCTTCTGTCAGCTTTTCCTTGCTATCAAGCGAGCCACGATAGGCGGTGACCTCCTGATCCGCGCTGGCCAAACGTGCTCGACTAATGAATGCCACCAGTAGGGCAATACGGGTTGCGACCAGTGTGAACATCAGCTCAAGCGCAACACTACGAGGGTGATTGGCTTGCAATAGGTTTAGGTATTCAGGTGTCGCCGAGACAATTGTGCGTAGTCCATTTCTCTCAGATACGAATTCCAGCCCGTCATCGGGGCGAGACTCTGGGCAGGGCAAACTGCCGCGGTCCGCACGATACACAAGCAAGCATTGATTCGTAGATGGCTCATACGCGGTCACCTCGAGTGGAGGGAGCGGACCGAGCGCACGTAGCTCTGAATCAATATACCTCTGCAACTCGACAAGGTTGAGCTTAACAATGCCAATCACTGGAACATTGGCACCCGGGTAGCGAAACACATGACGCCGCACAACAACCGGACTTTGAGATGTAAATGACAAGTCATTTTCGCGAGATGCCACAAAGCCGATTTGATCAAACCGCCCGGTAGGGCTAGAAAAATCAAAATCACGCAGCACCGGATGCCCCGAAATCTCCTGCCCAACCAATTCGGGCCGCGGATAAGCATGTGCAATAAAAACTCGCTGCTCAGCATCTACTGTCGCCACATAGAAATGAACTATCTGTGATGCGGAATCAGAACCATAATTGTTAGAGAAAATATTTCCCGCTCGCTCAATGGTTTGCTCTAGTCCTCCCGTATTGGTTGTTGCTAGCGCCTGTAAAAATCCCTGTAAATGCGTCTGAAGGCGCTGTGCCAAGGCATCGCGAACAAGCAATCTCAACGCAGCATCCGACTCAAACCGCTCTTGGAGTAATTCATTTCGCTCAGTTTCGGATTGTCTTATGTCTGCAACGGTCGCCAACAGACTAACGATCAAGGCGATGACGGGAATCAAGAAAGCGATGTTGTGAGACTTCATTAAGCGCATTTGAGACTTACTTCGTATTTGTCATTACAATGAGAACCGGACGAGCTCAGTCGTTGTCTACGAAAACGACGAACCGCGCATAGTTCGCTTTCGTACTTTGAAAAAAGGGATATCACGTGGCATTCAAGTGGCTAGAGAAGTTAACCCAGCTTGGGGAGTCGACAAGCGAAAAAGGAAACGATCGTGACAAACTCGGAATGACTTTAGCCGTGCTAATGCTAGAGGTCGCCAAAAGCGACTTTGAGGAAAGTGATGCTGAAATACAAACCATGACAGCCTGGCTAGAGAACCAAGACTTGGGCTTAAAGTCTCAAGACGTCAGTCAACTACTGGACTCCGCTAGGAATGAGCAAGCAGGCTCAGCCGGTTTGTTTGAGTATACGCGTCGCGCCTGCGAACGCATGTCTATGGAAGAGCGAGAAGAGCTGGTGGAGCAGTTGTGGCGCATTGCTTATGCCGACGGTGTTATTCATAAATATGAAGACGCTGCAATTAGAAAGGCGTCGGAGCTGCTCTACGTGTCACACTCGGACTTTATTCGTGCAAAGTTTTCAGCAGAAGCAGCCTCTCAGCGCGAGGCAGACTAATTTTGTCAAATCCACGGCTACTTTTTCAGACTGTGGCCGTTATCGCTACCTTCTAAAAAGACAATGGGATGAAGGCCCCAACTGCCTGTTCATAGGGTTGAATCCATCAACGGCAACAGCAGAAAGTGATGATGCGACGGTAAGAAAGTGTGCAGCGTTAGCGAGAACCTGGGGCTTTTCTGGCATGACTATGGCGAACCTATTCGCGGTGCGCTGCCGTTATCCACAGATCTTATCAACTCATCAAAACCCTGTTGGACCAGAAAATGATCGATTCTTATTACCTGAGATCGAACATGCACACACATTAGTTGCCATGTGGGGCAACCATGGCCTGAAACCATACGGTCAATCAACACGGCGTGATCAATACATACTGTCATTTAGCGATGATTGGCAATGTGTAGGCATCACCAAATACGGCGCCCCAAGGCACCCGCTTTATGTTGCTAATAGCTCCACCTTGGTGAACTTTGCTGAGGCGCTGTAAAAGTTCGCAGAGAGCCAACAGCGCCTTGCTTGGAGTGATCAGCTATCTTCAAACCGAACTCACCTTGGCGACCGCCTCACTTGGTTGAGATGAGAACGGCACTTAACGGACAAGAAACAGCAATATCGCTATCGGCATTACAGCGACAAACGCGAATCTTGAATAGCGGTGCCACGACTTACGCCAAGCTTCGCTTTGAATGCGCCAAAGCCTCAGTTTTGACCCAAAAAGATTTGTCACTTATCGCGGCGTATCGCTGACAACAATTGACATACTCCTCTACACTCCGCACACGAGGTATTTTGAATCTAAACCAACAAATCATGACTGCTTCTCCCAAACAATCAGCTGAATTGCTCCCTTGCCGGGGCTGTACAGACAAATGCCCTAACCGGCAAACATGCCAAGGCGCGCCCTGGAGAAAACCCAACCAAACGGGCGAGGACGTTCGCTCCAAATAAGCGTAAAAAACACGCATGCAAGCCCAGGTGAAGTAAATGTGACTTGTCACAGCGGCCCTATCGCACCGGCCTGAATATCGTTTGTAACATTTCTGTAACAAATTGTGCGTCGCATCCGCATTACACAGAAAACAAACAGCATGTACAGATTATCAGTCTCCATCTGCTTTTTATTCGCGAGTCTCGTAATCGCCTTGTTCACTCTCATCATGAGTGACACTTCTTTTCAAACAACCACTGACCGAGGCGCAACCCTTGTTCAGGATTTAACCGCGGTTCGAATATGGATTGTGGTCGCGGGCCTCGCGCTTTACTCATGGAAAAGTGCAACCAACCAACCCAGCGCGTTGGTGGTGACCGTTTTAACTGCTGTCGCTTGGATCATGTTCCTAGAGGACTACACGGTTCTAGACAGTATACTATTTCAATCCAGTCACCCACTGGCGCAAGCAGTCGTTTTCACCCGCCCCGTCTTCCTGGTTGCACTTACCTATGTCGCGTTTAAAAATGGAAGGTTGATCTGAGATGAAAGACCGCTTAAACGACGACCATCTTCAACCCTCACAGGCGGAATTGGATGCACTGTTAAGCTCGCCGTCACTCTTCGCCTTTCATGGCGTCAGAGCATCGCTAGATCGGCGCTCGCCCCGGTTCAAGCGGACGTGGCTTGTATTGATGGGCGTAACCGCTCTCTACCTTATGGGATGGTTTACGGGTCTGCTCAAGCCTTACCATGCAGCAGCAGTAACGGGGCTGGAGGCGGACTACCAATTACACCAAATACGCTTTCTACTCGCCTTCGTCATGATCACTTTGGGAACAATTGCTTTAAATTTCGACTGGCATGTTGAGGAGACCTTCACATCCATAGCTTGGGTTCAATTGTATTTTTTAGTCAGCGGTGTGGGCAGGCAATGGCGCACCATGCCGAGTGAGAATTTAAGCCTAATGATAATGTACGCAGCGAATATGCTCTTAATTTTGACCTTGCTCATAATGCTGGTTGTTGAAGAGCGAAGACTTAAATCCACGCTACCCTAGCTCAATAAACCCCCGCCATACGCGCTAATATCTGGCTCAGCAAACTGAAGCCGGTGACCACAGTAATCAATAAAACCACGAGCAGAATGGGCCGGAAAGGCTTTTTCTCCGTTGCATTAAAACCCGTGCGTATGAAGTGATCGACTCGCGCCTGATCTTCCTCAGACAAGGCAGGATGGTCATCTTCGCGATTTTCATTACTCATAGCGACTCTCAAGATTACCTGCAGAACATAACGGAACGACTGCGCTCACTGCTATTTTAGCAGGGCTTTACCGATCACAAACAAGCGATGATGCTCCGTGGAGTCGGCGGTTTAAGTAGCATCAAGGGATGATGCGAACCTCATCCAGAGTGGCGAGGCTGAGATCGATTGAAAAGATCTCCAGATATGCTCTGGCAACTATTCTCATTCCGCAATGCGCCTGCTGCCGGCAGGCACACCAGTTACACTCACGCCTTCGCGCTGGCTGCCTTGCGTCCCTCAGAGCCCACCTTTGTCCACGATCAATACGATTACCCAATGACCGGGCCTGTAATTACTCACAGACCAAAGACAGCATCAGTATTACAGGCACTCAACACGTTGCAGGTATAAGCCAGCTGCAGTCGATCTTTTTCTACCGCGACGTGGTACCCGATCTGTTGATTCACTGGAAGTACGGCAGCATGGTTGAACTAATCAACCTTATCGCGTCGCGGGTCGCTAACCACTGCCAGATCTTGGCTTCATACGATCTGGTAACCATCGTCCCATGCCATTGGCGGCGGCGACTGACCCGCGGTTTTGATCATATGTGGTTGCTCGCCAATGCACTCGCCAAAACAGGATTGATCGAACCGCCGACCAAAACCCTCAAGCACTCTAAGCCATTACCCTTCCTGCATTCGCGAGCAGCCTCTGATCGTCACATTGATCCTGGTCACTTCCGCACTGTCTGCTCCGTCAAAGGTAAACGGATATTAATCATCGATAACGTCATCACCTCAGGTACCACATTGAGAGCAGCCGCTGCAGCCGTAAGACACGATGGTGCCGCGGAGGTCAGTGCACTGACGGTAGCAACTGCTAGAGAACTGTTATTGCCGACGTCGAGAACGCGGGTATAAAGAAAAGAACACCCATCGCCAAAACGAGTTATCTGCTAACAGGCTTTTATCAAGCGCATCAAAATATGCCTGCGTTTCACTGGGGTCACGGAACATATCTTCTCGCGTGTAGCGAGGCTCCTCCTCATCAAGCTCTTTCACAACCACGGCCGGGTTGCCCGCAACGATGACATTAGCAGGTACATCTTTTGTAACAACTGAGCTTGCGGCAACGATACTATTGTCACCAATGGTCACTCCTTTCAACACGGTGGACCGGTCACCCAACCACACATTGTCGCCTAGGCGAACCGGTTTAGGTGTGCCATCTCGATTGACGCGGTCGTAAAGCCCATGCCAATCAGAGTCGGTGATGTAACTGCCATGGGCCATCATGCAACCGTTCCCTAATACCACCTCGTCACTTGCAGAGATTCTTGCGCCGGGGCTCATCAGGCAAGCATCGCCAATCTCGACACGCCCCTCGCCAAAATTGCGGCCCCATACGCCAATTTGCACTGGATGATGCATTTCCCCAATAGCAGTGAAGGAGTGCCCGATGCGGATATTAGGACCTGATATGATGACAAACCAGGGCGACATGATGGTTGAAAAAGCCCCCAATGATTCGCATCGCGGCGCGAGAAACCACCAAATCCAAAAGGCGCGAAACTTCAGGTACAACCGCTTCACCCAATAAGGTCTCACATCACGTCGCATGACAAGCTAGCCCGATAAAATGAACGTTTATGATCGCAACCAACAGGACTCGTATCAAATGCATCGTGGGGACAACACCAGCGTCTACTCAAACCAGTCCTACATTCACGACGATCTCATTAAGCTGGTACGGAAACACATGACATCAACCTGGCAGGAGCCGACACCCCCACACGATCGCGAGGCGATGAGGGACATTGTCGCGTTGCTGAAGACCCACAATGGACCGCTCATTTTGGACTCTTTTTGTGGGACAGGGATGAGCACGGCAAAACTCGCCTCGCAGCACCCAAAAGCACTGGTCATTGGCATTGATAAATCGGCAGACCGACTGAGGCGTCACGTGCAAACACCGTCGCACAACTATCATCTGATACGTGGCAACTGCGAGCACATATGGGCCCAATTGGTGGCAGCCAATATTGATTGTGAACAGCACTATCTGCTGTATCCGAATCCTTGGCCTAAAAAGGCGCACCTCAAGCGAAGAATACACGGCCACCCCTCGTTTCCCTTGCTCCAGCAATTAGGCGGCGCGATTGAGGTCCGGAGTAACTGGAAAATTTATGTCGATGAATTCGCTGCAGCAGCGCAGTTGCTAGGCCTAGATACTCAAGTCAAAAGCTTATCAGCAACAGACCCTATGACACTTTTCGAGCGTAAATATGCTGCGAATAGTGAAAATCTATGGGTATGTAGAGCAGCTACAGCCTAAGTCTCTGGAATCAGTCTAGGTCTCTGCGCTAATGTGTGCGGTAACAATAATGAGGACATTATGACAGTGCACGCACTTCCTACCACTGACGCCGAGCACGCAACCGATCCGCTTTGGACCACGATTTGTGCCGAGGTGCATGAACTGATTCGTACGGAGCCTATGCTGGAGGAGTTCCTGCGAGCCACTGTCCTTAATCACTCGAGCTTGGAAAGCGCACTCAGCGCGCACCTCGGCAATCAGATTGACTGTGCAACTATCCCCGCTCGCGTCCTTTGCCACGTCATCTCCGAGGCGTTCTCTACACGCGACGATGTTCGCCAAGCCATGCGCGATGATCTCCAAGCAGTGGTTGAAAGGGACTCTGCTTGCGAATCATTTCATTTACCGCTTCTTTACTTTAAGGGCTTTCACGCGCTGCAGCTGCACAGAGTGGCAAACTGGCTTTGGCTACAAGGCAGACGATCACTTGCGCTGCTAATGCAAAGTAGAGCGTCTATGAAATTTGGCGTCGATATACACCCAGCCGCCATCTTCGGCAGTGGCATAATGCTGGATCATGCGACAGGCCTTGTGGTGGGTGAAACCGCCGTTGTCGGCAATCAGGTCTCTATACTACAAAGTGTGACACTCGGGGGCACAGGTAAAGAGCATGGAGACAGGCACCCGAAAATTGCTGATGGCGTATTGATAAGTGCTGGCGCAAAAATACTCGGGAACATCCGGGTCGGCGAGGGCGCCAAGGTAGGTGCAGGCAGCGTTGTCTTGCGAGATGTACCGGCACACACGACGGTTGCGGGTGTCCCTGCCAAGGTCGTGGGACGGCCTGACTCAGACCTTCCCGCGCTTAACATGAATCATGAAATACCGGACTACGATTGATAAGCCGGCGATAGCTCTATAACGGCGTCAACCATTGCTCCAACACACTCAGGATCAATTCCGGGCGTGATGCCGTGACCAAGATTGAAAATGTGGCCGGTTCCAGAGCCATAGCTTTCCAGAATCTTTCCGACTTCTTCGCGAATCCGCTCAGGCTGCGCATTGAGCATGGCTGGATCCATATTGCCCTGCAGCGCGACCTTATCACCCACCCGCGCGCGAGCAGCCCCAATATCGGTTGTCCAGTCCAGACCTACAGCATCGGCACCGCAGTCAGCAATTTGCTCCAACCACTGGCCGCCACCCTTAGTGAAGACAATAACCGGCACTCGCCGTCCATCCGCTTTTCGAGGTAATCGTTCGACCACTGCTTGCATGTAGCGAAGAGAAAACTCTTGGTAATCACTGTGGCTTAGCGAGCCGCCCCAGGTATCAAAAATTTGGAGCGCCTGTGCCCCCTGCTCAACCTGAGTTGTCAGATAAACCGCGACAGCGTCCGCAAGCTTATCGAGCAATTGATGCATCGCCGCAGGATTATTAAAAGCCAACGACTTTGTCTTTGCGAAATCCTTGGACGAGCCACCCTCGACCATGTAAGTGGCCAAGGTCCATGGAGAGCCAGAGAATCCAATCAGTGGAACCTTGCCATTGAGCTCCTTCCGAATTAAAGAAACAGCGTCCATGACATAGCCCAACTCATCCCGCGCTCTATTGGGCTCCAGAGCTGCGATCTCTGCCTCATTCGACAAGGGTCTCTGAAACCGAGGCCCTTCGCCTTCCGTGAAGTAAAGCCCTAATCCCATGGCATCGGGGATGGTCAAAATGTCTGAGAATAAGATAGCCGCATCCATATCGTAACGACGTAACGGCTGCATGGTGACCTCACAGGCGAGTTCCGGCTGGGTACACAAACCCATAAAGCTTCCTGCTTGCGCGCGCGTAGCACGGTATTCAGGTAGATAACGGCCTGCTTGGCGCATCATCCAGAGAGGTGTTCGGTCTACGGGCTTGCGTAACAAGGCCCGCAAAAATCTATCATTTTGCAGTGGTGCCATATCGGCAGGATCCCCCGAGTGGTCACCTCTTTGTGCAAACTCACTCTGATCATTTTTATATTTAGACCGCTAGGTAATCCAAGATACCCTCTGCGGCCTGCCTTCCTTCCCAAATGGCCGTAACCACTAAGTCGGACCCGCGTACCATATCACCACCGGCGAAGACTTTGGGATTTGTTGTTTGAAACTTGAACGTTTGGTGTTCGGGTGCAATGACACCCTTCCAGTCATTCAATGTGATTTCCATGTCTGCCATCCACTGAGTTGGGCTCGGTTGAAACCCAAAGGCCATGATGATGGCATCCGCTTCGAGCGTCGCCTCAGAGCCCTCTACCTGCTCTGGTCGACGACGGCCATCGGACCCAGGTTCACCCAAGCGTGTTTCCACCACCTTGACTCCAATGGCGTCGCCAAAATAGTCCACAACGCCGACTGGCTGTCGGTTAAAGAGGAACTGCACACCTTCCTCGCGAGCATTTTGAACCTCGCGACGTGAACCAGGCATATTTTCCTCATCCCTACGATAAACACAGAACACTTGCTTAGCCTGTTGCCGAACCGCTGTCCTCACACAGTCCATCGCAGTATCTCCACCGCCCAGCACGACAACAGTCTTACCTTTCAAATCGATGAAGTTTTCTTTTGGCTGTGGATAGCCCATTTTTTCATTCACATTTCCTACGAGGTAATCGAGCGCCTTGTGAACACCGGGCAAGTCCTCACCATCGAAACCACCTTGCATCGCTGTGTAGGTCCCCATGCCAAGGAACACAGCGTCGAACTCTTCGAGTAAATCATCGGCATCAATATCAACACCAATCTCCGTATTGAGACGAAACTCAACACCCATGCCTTCAAAGACTTCCCGGCGACGCTGCATGACCTGCTTCTCAAGCTTGAACTGCGGGATACCGAAGGTTAATAGCCCACCGATCTCGGGGTAGCGATCAAAGACAACAGGAGAAACGCCATTACGCACCAGAATATCGGCACAGCCCAAGCCCGCAGGCCCAGCACCGATAATAGCCACCCGCTTGCCCGTTGGAATGACATCGGACAGATCCGGACGCCAACCCATCGCAAGCGCCGTATCAGTGATGTACTTCTCGGCATTACCAATCGTGACGGCACCAAATCCGTCGTGCAGCGTGCAGGCCCCCTCACACAAACGATCTTGAGGACAAACCCTGCCGCATACTTCAGGGAGTGTGTTGGTCTGATGACTCAGTTCAGCCGCCTCAAACAGACGCCCCTCTGCCAATAGTTTTAGCCAGTTGGGTATCAAGTTATGGACGGGGCACTTCCACTCACAGTATGGATTTCCACATTCCAGACATCGGTGGGATTGCTCAGCCGCAGTCTGCTCGGTAAATGGGTCGTATATTTCTACAAACTCTCCCTTTCGAGACTGCATCGATCGCTTATTAGGGTCGCGCCGCTCGACATCGAGGAACTGGAATGGATTTGCTAATCGCTCAGACATTGCGTCAGCCTCAATCTGTATAGCGGAATCGCGCCAGTAGTTGATGGAAGTCAGCCGCCTTGGGCTTTACCAACCAAAACTTACCAACGTAATCCTCGAAATTATCAAGAATTGTCTGTCCCCACTGAGAACCCGTTTCAGCGACAAACTCTTCGATGTTGTCACGCAAGAAGTGTCGATGTGCCTCCGCGGCTTCACCGTTGATACGGCGAATTTCGACTAGCTCGCTGTTGTAGTGATCAGGGAATACACGATCTTGGTCTAAAACAAAGGCCGCGCCGCCCGTCATACCCGCGCCAAAGTTCAGGCCTGTCGATCCCAACACGGTGACACAACCACCCGTCATGTACTCGCAGCAGTGGTCACCCGCGCCTTCAATAACCGCATGCGTGCCGGAGTTTCTAACAGCAAAGCGCTCTCCTGCGCACCCTGAAGCGAATAAGCGTCCACCTGTGGCGCCATAGAGACAGGTGTTCCCTATGATGCTCGCGTCGCGACTTTCAAAACGGCTATTTTCCGGTGGATAAATCACCAGCTTTCCACCGGCCATACCCTTTCCGACGTAGTCGTTACAGTCGCCAGCTAGATACATATGCAGCCCACCGGCATTCCACACGCCAAAGCTCTGACCTGCTGTGCCTTTAAGTCTGAGAACAACAGGGGCATCTTCCATGCCCAAATTACCGTAGCGCTTGGCAATCTCCCCTGACAGTCTGGCGCCAATAGAGCGATCGCAATTTGTCACGGTGAAGTCAAACTCACCGCCTTGCTTGCCCTCAATGGATGGCAGCACTTGCTCCAGTATCAGTGCAGCCTTTTCTCCTTTGTCAAAGGGAGGGTTACTCTCAACCTCACAGAACTGCGGCTGATCAACAGCTGTCTCGTCAGTCCATGTTATTGGGTGTAAATCGAGGGAGTGCTGCTTCTCGGTTGCGCCGTCAAAGTGCTCGAGAAGATCAACACGACCAATGAGGTCCTCAAGCTTGGAGACGCCCAAGGTCGCCATCCACTCGCGGGTCTCTTCAGCGACAAAGCGGAAGAAATTGACGACACGCTCTACGTCACCCACAAAGTGGTCTTCTCGGAGCTGATCGTTTTGCGTTGCGACACCGGTCGCACAGTTATTGAGGTGGCAGATACGGAGGTACTTACAGCCCATCGCAATCATTGGCGCCGTACCGAAACCAAAGCTTTCTGCACCCAAAATAGCGGCTTTGACAACGTCTAGCCCCGTTTTCATTCCACCATCTGCCTGCACGCGAATCTTTCCACGCAGTCGATTGCCCCGCAGAGTTTGATGGACCTCAGCGAGACCCAGCTCCCAAGGAGAGCCCGCGTGCCGAATGGACGTTAGCGGGCTAGCCGCGGTGCCACCGTCATAACCTGAAATGGTGATGAGGTCTGCGTAGGCTTTGGCAACACCCGCAGCGATTGTGCCGACCCCGGGTTCTGACACGAGTTTTACCGAGACCAAGGCGTCAGGGTTAACCTCCTTCAAATCGAATATTAGCTGAGCCAAATCTTCGATCGAGTAAATGTCATGGTGCGGCGGTGGCGATATCAGTGTGACACCGGGAACCGAATAACGGAGACGGGCAATGAGGTCATTGACCTTGCCACCCGGTAACTGTCCACCCTCACCTGGTTTGGCGCCCTGTGCCACTTTGATCTGTAATACCTCGGCATTCACCAAGTAATTAGGAGTCACGCCAAATCGTCCTGAGGCAATTTGCTTAATCTTGGAAACGCGGTTGGTGCCATATCGCGCTGGATCTTCGCCACCTTCACCGCTGTTCGAACGAGCACCAATCTCATTCATGCCCATCGCTAGCGCCTCATGTGCCTCCGGGGACAGCGCGCCTAAGGACATACCAGCGGAGTCAAAGCGCTTGAGAATGGCCTCAATGGGTTCGACCTCATCCAATGCAATGGGTGTGGGGCTAGGCTTTAATTGAAGTAGGTCACGAAGGGCTGCAACCGGCCGGTCATTACAATGATCAGCGTAAGTCTTGTAATCGCGTGTATCGTTACTGACGACCGCTCGTTGCAAACTCATAACAACATCGGGGTTGTAGGCGTGATACTCACCGCCATGCACGTACTTCAATAAACCACCCGCAACCACTGGCTTGCGCTTAAGTCTTGCCATACACGCCAGCTGCTTCTGGTCGAATTCCAAATGAGCAAAACCCGCGCCGGCAATTCTCGAGGAGACGCCCCGAAAGGCCATTTCAACCACTTCAGCGTCGAGGCCCACAGCTTCGAAAAGCTGCGCACCGCGGTAGCTGTTCACCGCTGAAATGCCCATTTTGGACATAATTTTGAGTAAGCCCTTATTGATGCCTTTTCGGTAGTTCTTATAGCAGACCGATGGCGCACCAAGGATCTCGCCACTGTTCAATTGATCCGTCAGCACGCTGTAGGCTAGATACGGATAGATCGCAGTCGCGCCAAAGCCCAACAAGCAGGCCACCTGATGCGAATCTCGTGCACTCCCCGTTTCGATGATGAGGTTCGAGTCTGCACGCAAACCGTAGGCAATTAGGTGGTGATGCACCGCGCCCGTAGCGAGTAGGCTGTGAATTGGAATTCGCGCTTCGGCGATACTGCGATCAGAGAGCACTAAGACGCTAGCGCCACCCGTCACGTGCGCAGCCGCCTCCTGGCACAGTGTCTCGAGCGCCCCCTTAAGCGTGCTCACTTCAGGATCGTAAGTCGCGTCAATAATCTGAACCTTCAAGCCCGACTCATTCAGCGCGAGGATCGATTCAAACTTTCCTTGAGACAGGATAGGTGACGTGAGGCTAACCCGACGCGCGTGCCGCTCCGTTTCCTCAAATAAGTTCCCTTCGCCTCCGAGGTCGACCTCGAGTGACATCACGATCGCTTCTCTCAAAGGATCGATGGGTGGGTTGGTTACCTGAGCAAACTTTTGTCTAAAGAAGTCGTATAACGATCGCTCTCTCGACGAGAGAACGGCCATGGGCGTGTCATCACCCATGGAGCCCACAGCCTCATTGCCTGATTCAGCCAGAGGCTTCAGAACCTGATCACGCTCTTCCAAACTTACTTGGAACATCTTCTGGTAGATATCGAGCTCATCACCTTCAATGGGTGCCGATACCTTTGTGTCGTATGAGGCCTCGATTTGTCGCGCGTTGTCGCGCAGCCAGCGCTTGTATGGCTTACTGGTTTTCAATTTGTTATCGATATCTTTGGTGTGTAGCACTTCACCGGTCTCGGTATCGATAACTAGGATTTGGCCAGGCCCAACGCGGCCTTTAGCCACAACCGTCTCAGGCTCGTAGTGATAGGTACCCACCTCTGATGCCAGAGTGATAAAGCCGTCAGTCGTGGTTACCCAGCGAGCGGGGCGGAGTCCGTTTCTATCAAGCAAACAACAGGCGTACCGGCCATCGGTTAAAACAATGCCAGCCGGACCATCCCAAGGCTCCATGTGCATCGCGTGATATTGGTAAAACGCCTTTAGGTCAGGGTCAATGTCTTCAATGTTCTGCCAAGCTGGCGGGATAAGCATACGGAGCGCTTTCGGTAACTCAACACCGCCTGTTACCAGCAACTCAAGCATATTATCGAGACTCGACGAGTCAGAGCCTGATTCGTTAACCAGCGGCGTGACGCTGTGTAGATCGGGCAATAAAGGCGAAGAGAGCTTAGGCGCGCGTGCTTTCGACCAATTGCGATTACCTTCAATCGTATTGATCTCACCGTTGTGAGCCAACATCCGGAACGGCTGCGCCAGCGGCCACTTAGGTAATGTGTTGGTAGAAAAGCGCTGATGGAAAACACAAATTGCGGTCTCTAAAGACTCATCACCCAAATCGGGGAAAAAGTGCTCAAGATCGGCCGGCATCACCAGGCCCTTGTAGGAAATAACGCGATCCGACAAGCTGCAAATGAAAAAATCAGGCTCATTTTCCAATGCCGTCTCGACGCGACGACGAATCATAAACAATCGAGCGGCCACCTCTTCATGGGTTGCATCATCAGTCTCGAGGAAGATTTGCTCGATGGCGGGCAGTTGCTCGAGCGCGATCTCGCCGCAGACATCCGGCTGTGTCGGTACGACCCGCCATGTGGCTACTGAGAAATCAAATTCAGCCGCAGCGACAGCAAAAGCCTCTCTAACGCATGCCTGGCCATCAGCGTCGGTCGACATGAAAACCATGCCGACCGCATAGGTTTGTTTCAGTTCACGCCCTAAAAGATCGCGCGCGCGGGCGCGCATGTAGTCGGCGGGCATCTGTAGCAATAAACCACACCCGTCGCCCGTTTTTCCGTCAGCAGCGATACCACCACGGTGTGTCATACAAGTGAGAGACTCAATGGCCGTCTGCAGCAGCCTATGGCTCGCCACACCCTGCTGGTGGGCGATCATGCCAAAACCGCAGTTGTCCCGGAACTCGTCGGGATTGTATAAGCCGCGCACTTCGTTAGTCGTGCCAACGGTCGCCTTCACGATGCCTGATGACTTCATGTCTGAGCTTGCTCGCTTGATAAAACTGGGGCTAAACGCCATGAATGCGCAAAGCCAAAAAGGCTGTTCAGTTTACACTTCTGGGCCTTTATCTACAATTTGCGTGACCGCAATAGGAGACCGCCTTATCTCGAGGGAGTTTTACAAGTTGAGCGCTATTTCGGATTCGTCTAGGCCTGGGGTAACGTAGGCATTCCCCAATGACTGGAGTAGCACGTAGCGGATTTTTCCCGCCCGAACTTTCTTGTCGCCCTGCATCGCAGACATAAAAGCATCAATACCCATACCATCGGGTGCATGGGTGGGAAGAGAGAAAGCTTGCAAGAAGCCGGTTAACGCCGCGATCGTGCCGGGCTCGATAGCACCGCGACCAGCTGAAATACGTGCGGCAATGGCCATACCGGCCGCCACCGCCTCGCCGTGCAACCAGACACCAAAGCCCCGCTCCTTTTCGATCGCATGGCCAAAGGTGTGTCCGAAATTCAATATAGCTCTGGCACCACCCTCGCGCTCATCCTGCTTCACCACATCGGCTTTTATCGCACAGCATCGTGCGATCACATCAGCTAACAGCGCTTCGTCACGCCTCACCAGCGCTTCCGTGTGACCAATCAAGTAATCGAAGAAGTTGGCATCAGCGATCAGGCCATACTTAATAACCTCAGCCATACCCGCAGCATATTCTCGATCCGGTAAGGTCTCCAGTGTCTGAGTATCAATGATGACGCCAATGGGCTGGTGGAAAGCGCCAATAAGGTTTTTACCCATCGGGTGGTTGACACCCGTCTTTCCACCAACAGAAGAATCAACCTGTGACAACAACGTCGTTGGCACTTGAATGAAATCGGCCCCACGGAGAAACGAAGCGGCGGCAAATCCAGTCATGTCACCAATAACGCCTCCGCCAAGCGCAATAAATACGGTACTGCGCTCGTGCTTATCCTCCAGGGCGGCCGTCAGGATGTGCTCATAGGACGCGAGCGTCTTGTACGCCTCGCCATCGGGTAATTCAACGACAGTTACTCTGCGGCTACCTGCATCATTGTCGTGCAGAGCATCCAAAACAGATGATTGAAACAATGGCGCAACCGTCTCGTTAGTAACGAGACAAACGTTGCGATCGCCGACAAGCGCTCGCAACAGATCTCCCGAAGTCAGCAAGCTCGGACCGATATGGATTGGATAGCTTCTGTCAGACCCCTGTGCGGTAAGTCGTACCATTACCTCTGGTGCTCTGGAACTCATGGTTCACCCTTGTTAAAGGCTGTAAGTTTCTCCGCGATCGCCCCTGCGAGCTTTTTAGCAGAGCCACCGGTTGATGCGACCGTGACATCGGCCACTTCGCGATAGAGGGGTTCCCGCACAGCCATTATCTCTTGAAGCACCTTCCTGACATCCTTTCCCACCAACAAGGGTCGTTTGGTCTTGCCTTCAGTTCTACTCGCCAGGGTCGATAACGACGCCTCCAAATAGACAACCGTGCTCGCGCTCGACATAGCGATGCGATTTTCGGGCCTAAGAACAACACCACCACCGGTCGCAATGACCACATTGTCTCTCGATGCAAAGTCTTTGACGACAGCGGACTCGCGATCACGAAAACCAGACTCCCCTTCCACATCAAAAATCCATGGGATATCTGCACCCGCGCGCTCCTGTATCACCTCGTCAAGATCGAAGAACGTCGCCTGCAAGTGTGCAGCAAGGTGCCTACCCACGGTAGATTTACCGGCCCCGGGGGGACCGACTAAAAAGACGCGCATGTTATCTCTCGTTCGCCGGCTGGCTGCCCCCACTAGTAATCATTTATTGCAACATAGGTTGGGATAAAGTGCGACTTGGGAGTTAAGATATATAGATGAAGCTACGACGATTGCGTCGCATTTCCAACCAAAATTAAGGCCGGAGACCTAAGGCTTGTCGGTAGTCAAACAAAGCGCTAGAGCCCTCTTGTTGATCACAGCTGCCGCGGTGTGGTGGCTGGCCGGTTTGTATTTATATCTCAGTCCAAAGCTACCTGAGGCTGAGGCACTCACGGACATCAAATTACAAACACCGCTCCGCATCATGAGTTCCGATGGGCAACTGATCGGCCAGTTCGGTGAGCAAAAAAGAATACCGGCTCGCTATGAGGATCTACCTCGTAGCTTTGTTGATGCACTCCTTGCTGCGGAAGATGATGGCTTCTTTGAGCACTCGGGAATCGATTTCCTCGGATTGGCGCGTGCCGTGTCGGAGTTAGTAGCGACTGGCAGTAAGCAAAGTGGCGGCTCGACTATCACAATGCAAGTGGCAAGAAATTTTTTCTTAACGCTGGATCAAACTTTCATCCGGAAGTTCACAGAAATCCTCCTTGCACTGGAAATTGAGCAGCGCTTGAGCAAAGAAGAAATTTTAGAGCTCTACGTAAATCGAGTCTTTTTAGGCCACCGGAGTTACGGCTTCGAAACCGCGGCGCAAACATACTACGGACGATCACTCAGCGAGCTATCCGTCGCGGAGCACGCCATGTTGGCAGGGGTGCCGCAAGCGCCTTCTCGCAATAACCCATTGAGTAACCCCAAGCGCAGTGAAATCCGGCGAAACTGGATTTTAGGTCGCATGCTATCTCTCGACATGATTGATCGAGCGATCCACGACGAGGCAGTCGCCAGCACCGATATTGCATCCTTCAATGGCTTGAAGGTCGAGGTAGATGCTGACTATGTCGCTGAAATGGCACGCCAGTTCGCCGTCGAGCGACTGGGCAGCAAAGCCTACACCGATGGATATGTGGTCTACACAACCGTCGATGGAAATTTGCAGCAGGCTGCTCGCGATGCTGTGATTGATGGACTTATTACCTATGACAATCGTCATGGCTGGCGCGGACCTGAGCAGCAACATCCGCCGCTCGAGAAAGAAACGCCTGAGGCCTTAGAAAAGCGCTGGCGGAGTGCACTTCGCGCCATGCCAGTCATTGTCGATTTACGACCCGCCATTGTCACCGAGCTGCTAGAGGATGGGGCTCGTGTGCTCTTAAGAGATGGAAGCAATGGCTTTCTCTCTTGGCGTGAAGATCTCCGTCGCATTCGCCGCTACTTAGATGAAGACAGACGAACCGGCAGCGCTCAAACTCTCAGCGACCTGCTGTCGGTCGGTGATTTGATCCGAGTCAGCGAAAAAGACGATAGCCTTCGTCTCGCCCAGGTACCTCGCGTTCAAGGAGCACTAGTATCGCTCGATCCAAGCGACGGCTCGGTCAAGGCCCTTGTGGGCGGCATGGGCTTTGTGCTGTCCAAATTCAATCGAGCGACGCAGGCGAAGCGCCAGCCCGGCTCCAATTTCAAAGCGTTTCTATATGCCGCTGCTCTCGAGAACGGTATCCACCCCGCGACATTGATTAATGATGCACCAGTCGTCGTGGGGAACTTAACCGACGAGGACTTATGGCGCCCTGAAAATGACAGCGGTCGATTTTACGGCCCAACCCGCGTTCGAGAAGCGCTCACCTTCTCGAGAAACTTGGTGTCAATTCGCGTTCTTCAGCAACTCGGGGTCCGTAAGCTTGTCGAAATGGCGGCTAGAGTCGGCTTCGATGTCAACGACATGCAACCCAACTTGACACTCGCACTGGGTACCCATGCCTATACGCCACTCGAGGTTGCCAGTGGATACACAGCAATCGCCAACGGCGGCTTTAAAGTTGAGCCCTGGCTCATCGACAGAATTGAAGACGTCGACGGTAATATCATTTACGAGGTCGACCCAGTGATCGCATGCTCTGCATGTGAACGGCAGGTGTCGGACGATGAGTTCCTCGAAGCATCCCGAATCGAGGACTTGCTACAAGATCCCGAGCCCGCGTTCCGAGAGGCGCCTCGAATTATAGACGAGCGGGTTACTTACGTTTTGACCTCCATGCTGGAGGACGTGATCCAACGCGGCACTGGGCGACGCGCTCGCGTCCTCGAACGCAATGATCTCGCCGGTAAAACAGGCACTACAAACGGTCCAAGAGACGCCTGGTTCTCGGGTTATAACCGAGATCTAGTCACCACCACCTGGGTAGGTTTTGATGATTACAGCCTGATGGGCCGCAGAGAGTTCGGCGGCACCGCGGCACTGCCAATTTGGATCGACTTTATGCGAGTCGCCTTATCACCAGAAAGCGCAGCAGCAGAGATTCCGCCTGGGGTTGTCAGATTGCGAATCGACAAGGAGTCAGGACAGCGAACAGATAGCCAATCCTCATCGATGTGGGAGGTTTTCCTTCAGGAGTTTACGCCTAACAACCAACGCGGCCGGAATAATGCCGACGCCGAGGATTTAGATGGACTGTTTTAAGGCGCCACTTTTTTCGGGCAAAAAAAACGCCGACATAAGCCGGCGCCTTTAAAATGAACCAGACGCTTACTTCTTTAAGCTGCGACCAGCAAAGCGCTTATTGAAGCGATCGACTCGACCACCAGAATCAACTATTTTCTGCTTACCGGTGAAAAACGGATGACACCGACTGCAGACGTCAATAGTGATATCCTGCGCAAGCGTTGAACGCGTCTTGATTTCGTTGCCACAGCTACAGCGTGCGGTGATCTCTTCGTAACGCGGATGAATGTCTGCCTTCATGTTGCCCTCGAGCACCTTGTGGGTGTCTAGTGAAAAAGAGCGCGGATGATACCAGAGCCCAAAGCCAATTCAAGCCCTCTTGTATGGGTAATCGCGGTGCCATCGCCGCTACACCGGGTTTTTGAATACTTACCACCCTCAGGCGCTAAAATGAAGCCAAAACTGGGGGCTCGAGTGAAAGTCCCGTTCGCCAGCCGGGATGTAATTGGGATTTTTCTCGAAGAAAGACTGAGTGAGCTCCCCGCAACAACTGCAATCAAATATGCGAATTCGTTACTGGACAAAGACCTGCCGCTGCTTGGTTCGGATCAATTGCAGTTACTTCGATGGCTCTCCGAGTATTACCTCATTCCGCATGGCGAGGCATTACAGCTGGGCTTGGCGACACCCGAGCGTAAAGGTCGCCCCGCATGGACAGCCGAAGCTGATCAGATCGCCCTAAGGCACGGCACTGAAACGATAGATAAAATCCCTGCCAGAGCGGGCAAACAACGGGCTGCGGCTCAATTCATCGGTGAACACACCTTCCCAATCGCCAGCCTTACCAAAGCGGGTTTCTCTGCAGCGGTAATATCAGCCCTCTTCAAATCGGGCGTGGCAGTAAGAAAGAGGGCGGAACCACCAGCTTACTCGCCTCAACCGACACTGAACTTGACTGACGCGCAGCAAGGGATTTGCAGCACGTTAAAAGCCCAAATGAAAGGCTTCAAACCCCATCTGCTCGAGGGAGTAACAGGCAGCGGAAAAACTGAGATCTACATCGAATGTATTAAGGAGGTGATAGCACGGGGTCATCAGACACTAGTCATCATTCCCGAAATTGGTCTTACACCCCAAACCAAACACCGTTTCGAGGCGGCGTTGGGATGTGAAGTACCGCTCATACATTCCGGACTCACTGAGACTGAGCGAGGTCGAACGTGGGCGATGGCGCGTTCAGGTGCTGCCCGCGTGGTGCTTGGCACTCGCTCTTCCGTATTCTGCAGCTTCCAGGCATTAGGTCTCATTGTCGTCGATGAGGAGCATGACGCGTCTTTCAGACAGCAGGATCACCCCCGTTACTCAGCGCGAGATGTCGCTGTCAAACGAGCTCAGATCTGCAACTGCCCCATTATTATGGGAAGCGCCACACCCAGTCTGGAAACAATCGCTAACTGTGACCAGGGCCGGTATCAGCATCATGCTCTGATGCAACGGCCACACGGCAGCGCGTTACCTGATATTTCTCTAATCGATACCCGTGGCCTCGCGCTCAGCAGCGGATTATCAGAGGAGGCGATCAATCAGATTCGCTTCGCACTGGAGCGGAAGGAGCAAGCTCTGCTGTTCATCAACCGAAGGGGATTTGCCCATAGTCTGCAGTGCGAAGACTGCGGTTGGGTTGCAGACTGCCAACACTGTGACTCATCCATGGCCGTTCATCGGACACCACCGCATTTGAGTTGTCATTACTGCAATACCAAAACGAGTGCCCCAACCTATTGTCAGCAGTGCAATAGCAATCGCCTAACTAGTCGGGGCATTGGCACCGAGCAACTTGAGATCTTGATGAACCGTCACTTCAGTGCGACTCCGGTATTCCGAATTGACAGTGACAACATCAAAAACATGGAAACTCTCTCACAAGCCCTACACGGTATCGCCAGCGCTGAATCGGCCGTACTGTTAGGCACGCAGATGCTGTCCAAAGGACATGACTTCCCGAGAGTAACCTGTGTGGTCGTCGTCGATGCCGATAGCCTCCTATACAGCCCTGATTTTCGGGCGGAGGAACGACTGCTCCAGCTGCTGGTTCAAGTTGCGGGGCGCGCCGGTAGATCTAGTCTCCCGGGGAAGGTCTTGATACAAACCCGCAGTCCGGACCACCCGATGATGCAGCAGCTTGTTGAACGATCTTATACGGACCAAGCACGTGCCCTCTTACTTCGCCGAGAAGCACTTCAGCTACCGCCGAAGGGAGCCATGGGCTTGATTCGTAGTGATAGTAAGCAGGAAAAAGACGCTGTAGATTTTTTGGATACCCTGCGTCAACAGCTGCCGATCCGGGACGAGGTGCGCTTAATTGGCCCTATGCCAGCACTGATCACACGTCGTGCCAACATGTATCGCTATCAGATTATTGTGCACGCACAGACCCGCAGAGCAGTGCATTCACTGCTAGAGGCTGCAAGAGACATCGGATCACAGCAAAAATTGGGGCGAAAAGTCAGCTGGTTTGTTGAAATCGACCCAACGGAAACGCTCTAACGAGATACAATACGGCCCAACAGACAAGGCGTTCCACGTCACAACAGATCAAGCGACATCAATGAAAGATCAGGTAGTTGATTTAATCCAGCAATCTATTCGGGCAATACAAGCGGAAGGTCTGTTGCCAGAGGGTGAGCTTCCGACGCCCCAGGTTGACCACACGCGCGACCCAAAGCACGGCGACTTAGCTACGAATGCAGCGATGGTGCTAGCCAAAAGAGCCGGCATGCCGCCGCGCGACTTGGCGGCATTTCTCATTGAGCGACTACCCCAAAATAACGTGATAACGCAGTGCGATATCGCCGGTCCGGGCTTTATCAATTTTCACATTTCTCAAGCGAGCAATATTGCGGTAGTCGAGACCATTCTGATTGCGGGTGAAGCATACGGCCGCTCAAATGAAGGGCAGGGAAGGCGCGTTCAGGTGGAGTTTGTCTCAGCAAACCCAACGGGCCCTCTGCATGTAGGGCATGGTCGAGGTGCTGCGATTGGCGATGCGCTTTGCAGGCTTTTGGACAAGGCCGGCTGGTCTGTGCATCGGGAATTCTATTACAACGATGCGGGGCAGCAGATCAGTAATCTTGCGCTGTCCGTGAAAGCCCGAATCGATGGTGTGGAGCCGGGTGATACCACTTGGCCCGCCGATGGCTATCAGGGTGACTATATAAAAGACGTCGCTACCGCATATCAGAATAAGCAAACCGTGAATGCGGCAGACCGAACAGTTACTGCCTCCGGCGATGCCGCGGACATGGTAAACATACAGGCATTTTCAGTCGCCTGGCTCCGCCGTGAGCAAGATGAAGATCTAAAGGCGTTTGACGTCAACTTTGACTGCTATTTTCTCGAGTCATCGCTTTACACCTCGAAAGCAGTTGA
>PKCZ01000145.1 GCA_002862405.1 Pseudomonadota bacterium | reverse complement strand
CGTTGAATCAGATGATTGCTCGTTGCAAACCCGGCGCAACAGTAGTGATGGCAGGCTTTTACTCGTCTGCCGTCACATTCGACTTTCCACCCGCATTTATGAGGGAAATCAATCTTTTAGTCAGTGCGGAATGGCAACCACAAGACCTAAAAGAAGCAGCACGACTGGCGTCCGATGGCACGTTGGACTTCTCCCAGTTGATAACAGATGTCTTACCCGCGACACGGGCCCCGCAGGCCTACGACCGGGCCTTTAATGACAGTAGCTGCCTAAAAATGGTCATCGATTGGAGATCGACATGAGCACAACGGCAACGGCGGCAGAGTACGATCCAGGGCTCGAGGCGAGCGGAGAACGGGCAGACCTTCTCGCCACATCAGCAGATAACGCTGAAGGAACCCAGATCATTGCTATTTACGGCAAGGGAGGAATCGGAAAGAGTTTCACCCTTGCCAATTTAAGCTACATGATGGCCCAGCAGGGCAAAAAGGTATTGCTGATTGGCTGCGACCCGAAAAGTGATACGACATCACTTCTCTTCGGAGGAAAGGCCTGTCCCACCATCATTGAGACAGCCTCTGCGAAGAAAGCGGCGGGCGAAGAGTGCCGTGTTGAAGATGTTTGCTTCAAGCGAGACGGTGTCTATGCGATGGAGCTTGGCGGCCCAGAAGTCGGTCGAGGTTGCGGCGGACGAGGCATCATTCACGGCTTTGAGACACTCGAAAAGCTCGGCTTCCATGACTGGAACTTCGATTACGTCCTTCTCGACTTCCTCGGCGACGTCGTATGCGGCGGATTTGGCTTACCGATCGCACGCGATATGTGCCAGAAAGTGATTGTCGTCGCCTCGAATGATCTGCAATCGCTTTACGTAGCCAACAACGTGTGTTCTGCCGTCGAATACTTCCGAAAACTCGGAGGTAACGTCGGTGTCGCCGGTATGGTCACTAACAAAGACGACGGTACGGGTCAGGCGCAAGCTTTCTGTAAGGCCGTGGGCATTCCTGAGCTCGCTTCAATTCCCGCTAATGAGGATATCCGTCGTAAAAGCGCTAGCTACGAGATAATTGGACACCCCGATGGTGAATGGGGACCTCTATTTGCCGAACTGGCGGAAAACGCCGCTGAATCACCGCCCCATCGCCCCACGCCAATGACGCAAGACGATCTATTGTCGCTGTTTGACGGCGATGAAGTGGGTAGAGATGTTGTGTTGCAGCCTGCAACGCTTTCCGATCTTTGTGATGTCGAGGCACTCAACAAGCCGTCTCTCGAGGTCGTCTATGACAGCGTCTGAAGCCGACATCATCGAGACAAAGGATCTCGGCTGCCACGCTGGAGCGGAGCAGTTAGCAGCGGCTGCCAGTGCGTCGGGTAAAACCGAATTATTGGCGCAGTTTGCCGAGGATTACCCTAAAGGGCCTCATGATCAGCCCCAAAGCATGTGTCCGGCCTTCGGATCACTGCGTGTGGGCCTGCGAATGCGCCGCACAGCGACGGTTCTTTCGGGTTCAGCCTGCTGTGTCTACGGTCTGACGTTCACCTCTCATTTTTATGGCGCTAAACGAACAGTTGGCTACGTTCCATTCGATTCCGAGTCACTAGTGACCGGCAAACTGTTCGAGGATATTCGAGAGGCCGTACACGATTTAGCCGAGCCTGAGACGAACGATGCCGTGATAGTGATCAATCTCTGCGTTCCTACTGCATCCGGCGTGCCGCTTGATCTACTCCCAAAGGAGATCAATGGAGTGCGCATCGTGGGGATTGATGTCCCCGGTTTCGGCGTGCCTACGCATGCTGAAGCCAAGGATGTACTTGCGGGGGCGATGCTGGAATACGCTCGCTCGGAAATTCAGGCAGGGCCTGTTGCTCGGCCTATACAAACTGAGTCTCAACGGGACAAGGCAACGGTGGCTCTGGTCGGCGAAATGTTCCCGGTTGACGCCATTACCATCGATCGCCTGCTCGACTCGCTTGGAGCCGCAGCAGGACCAGTGGTCCCCACTCGCGAGTGGCGTGAGCTTTACGCAGCACTGGATTGCAAAGCCGCTGCGATGATTCATCCATTTTACGCCGCGACTGCCCGTCAGTTCAGAGCGGCAGGACGCCCTTTGCTTGGCTCGGCGCCAGTCGGCGTAGAGGGTACGGCGGCCTGGCTCGAAGCCATGGGTGAACTACTGGGTACCGACCGCGCTTCCATCGAAGCCGCCATTAGCACGCAGAAAAGTGCAATTCGAGCAGCGCTCGACAACAACCCCATTGACGCCAAAATTACACTATCGGGCTACGAAGGCTCGGAACTTCTGGTAGCACGGTTGCTGATAGAGAGTGGTGCTGAAGTCGCTTATGTAGGCTCAGCCTGTCCCAAAACCGAGTTCTCTGCTGTGGATGCTAAGTGGCTAGAAGCCCACGGTGTCTCAGTGAAGTTCAGGGCATCGCTCGAAGATGACTTGATCGCGATGGAGGCATTCAAACCCGATCTCGTAATCGGCACGACGCCGATCGTTCAGAAAGCAAAAGAACGCTCTATTCCGAGCCTATACTTTACCAATTTGATCTCTGCACGCCCTCTCATGGGAGCAGCAGGTGCCGGATCTGTAGCACAAGTCATCAATTCCGCACTCGCGAATCAGCCTCGCATGATTGCCATGGAGGAGTTTTTTGAGGGCGTCGGTGACGGTCCAACCAGCGGTGTCTGGACGCCAGAAATAATCGCAAAAACCGGTGTGGGAGGTACCTGCTAATGCTAGTACTTGATCATGATCGCGCCGGGGGATACTGGGGCTCTGTTTATGTCTTCACTGCGGTGAAGGGCCTGCAGGTCATCATTGATGGTCCCGTTGGATGCGAAAACCTGCCTGTGACCTCGGTGCTTCACTACACCGACGGTCTACCACCACACGAACTACCCATTGTTGTGACGGGTCTTGCCGAAGAAGAACTCGGCCAACACGGCACTGAGGGTGCCCTGCGTAGAGCACACCACACTCTGAACCCTAAAAAGCCATCGGTTGTTGTCACTGGATCCATTGCTGAGATGATTGGCGGCGGTGTCACGCCAGAAGACACCAACATTAAACGCTTCCTGCCACGCACCATTGACGAAGACCAATGGCAGAGTGCTGATCGCGCCTTGGTTTGGCTGTGGGAGCAATACGGAGCCACCAAAAAGCGTAAAACGAAGAAATCTGAAGCGAACACCGAAACCAAGAAGGTTAATATCATTGGGCCTGCCTACGGCTACTTCAATACATGGTCTGACCTAGCAGAAATACAAAGACTGCTTGCCGGCATCGGTGTAGAAGTCAATATGGTCTTCCCTTTGGGGTGCCATCTGAACGAAATCCCCAAACTCGATGATGCTGCGGTCAATATCTGCATGTACCGCGAATTTGGGCGTAAATTATGCGAGACCCTTGATAAGCCCTATCTTCAGGCGCCGATTGGTCTCGACAGCACCACAAAATTCCTCAGAAAGCTCGGTGAGCTTCTCGACATTGATCCCGAGCCCTTTATCGCGCAAGAAAAAATGACGACGCTGAAGCCCGTCTGGGACCTCTGGCGCTCCGTTACACAGGATTTCTTTGCCACAGCCAGCTTCGGCGTTGTCGCAACAGAGACTTACACGAGAGGCCTACGTCACTTCCTCGAAGAAGACCTGGGCCTGCCTTGCGCCTTCCACTTTTCACGTAAAGCTGGCGTAAAGCCAGACAACAAAGAAGTTCGTGACGCCATCCACAAAACAGGCCCCCTCATTGTATTCGGTGGCTATAACGAGCGTATGTATGCCGCTGAGGCGGGTGGACGAAGCATGTTCATCCCTGCCTCATTGCCCGGCACCATCATCCGACGACACACAGGCACACCCTTCATGGGGTATGCCGGCGCTTGCTATCTCATTCAAGAAGTTTGCAACGCCCTATTCGATGCCCTGTTCAATATTCTGCCTTTGGGTACCGAACTCGATGAGACCGTCGCAACACCTGCTCGCGCGAGCCTCGCATGGCAAGAGGACGCACAGGCGCTGCTCGATCAAATTATCGAACAACAACCCATTTTGGTTCGGATATCAGCAGCAAAACGGTTGCGAGACGCGTCGGAACAAGCCGCGCGAGCCGATGACGCCCAAGCAGTTAACTCAATGCACGTTTTAGATGCCAGCTATGAGCTGCAACTCAGGAGCGCTGCATGAGTCAAGAAAACTACGACAATGCGGCACGGCAAACGCCGATGACGGGAGGAAGTATGACCACGAGTAAGCGACATACAGAGCGTAAAACTGTCTGGGAACACCTGCAGTTTCGTCTGCTGTTTATCACTGTTTTCCTGTGGTTTTTGGGGCAGGCAGTAATTAGGCGAGTGAAGTTGGTGCGGCAACACGAACTTAACTGTTGGCAGGAGGCTAAGCGGGCAGCGCACAGCGTAGCGCCCTACGCCTTCATGAAGATTTAACGAAGTGTGGCTCCAGGCCCACAGGCTTGGGGATAGATAAATCAGCCCAAGTAGCCACCGCGGGTTGGAAAGAAGGAGCGTTCTGCGCTCTGAAGGGAGAAGTATGCAATGTCGATGATGAGCTTTGAGAAAAAGTATCGAGTCCGGGGGGGTACCCTTCTCGGCGGAGATCTTTTCGATTTCTGGGTGGGGCCGTTCTATGTCGGATTCTTCGGGATTACGACCCTATTCTTTGCCGTCACTGGAACAGCGCTAATTTTCTACGGTGCAGCCCTAGGCGACACGTGGAATATCTGGCGCATTAATATCGCGCCACCTGATCTGTCTTACGGGTTGGGCTTGGCTCCGTTGAAGGAGGGCGGACTCTGGCAAATCATCACGATTTGTGCCACGGGTGCCTTTGTTTCGTGGATTCTGCGTCAGGTCGAAATATCGAGAAAACTCGGTATGGGCTTGCATGTTCCCTTCGCCTTCTCCTTCGCTGTGCTGGCCTACGTGACGCTTGTCATCATTCGACCCATGTTACTTGGTGCCTGGGGTCATGGTTTCCCCTACGGCATTATGAGTCACCTCGACTGGGTGTCAAACGTCGGCTATCAGTTCCTGCACTTCCACTACAACCCTGCACACATGCTCGCGGTGACCTTCTTCTTCACAACGGCATTGGCTTTATCCATGCATGGATCATTGATTCTGATGGCCACCAACCCAAGGGAAGGTGAAACTGTTAAGACAGGTGAGCACGAGAACACATATTTCCGCGACGACATTGGTTACTCCATTGGCGCTCTGGGCATTCACCGCCTAGGCATGTTCGTGGCTGTTTCGGCGGCATTTTGGAGTGCTGTATGTATTGTGATCAGCGGTCCATTTTGGACCCGCGGATGGCCTGAATGGTGGAACTGGTGGCTGACGCTACCTATCTGGTACTGATAAGGGGACCACGATAATGATGGAATATCAAAATATCTTTACAACAGTTCAGGTGACAGCACCTGACTACCCGGGCGTCCCTGTAGAAGACACCCTTGATGAACGTACGGGTGTTCTGAAACACAGCTATTTAATGGGCAAATTGGGCGACGCTCAAATTGGACCCATATACCTCGGACCTCTGGGTGTCGCTGCACTGTTCTCGGGAACCATTGCGTTCGTAATCATTGGTCTGAATATGTTCGCCTCTGTAAATTGGGATCTTTCTGAGTTCGTTCGCCAGCTATTTTGGTTGGCACTTGAGCCTCCTGGACCCCAGTACGGCCTCTCTTTTCCACCACTTAATGATGGCGGATGGTGGCTGATAGCGGGTGCCTTTTTAACACTTTCGATCATGCTTTGGTGGTGGCGGACGTTTGCCCTCGCTAATAACTACGGTATGGGGAATCATATTGCCTGGGCATTTGCCGCAGCGATTTGGCTTTACCTGGTTTTAGGCTTCATCCGACCAGTGCTGATGGGAAGCTGGTCTGAAGCCGTACCGTTTGGGATCTTCCCTCATCTGGACTGGACGGCGGCGTTCTCACTACGTTACGGAAACCTGTTCTACAACCCATTCCATATGTGGAGCATCTTCTTCCTGTACGGATCAGCGGTCTTATTTGCGATGCACGGCGCCACAATTTTGGCGACGAGCCGATATGGCGCTGATCGTGAGATCGATCAAATCACCGATCGTGGCACAGCCGCAGAACGTGGCGCCCTCTTCTGGAGGTGGACCATGGGCTTCAACGCTTCAATGGAATCCATCCACAAGTGGGCATGGTGGTTTGGCGTGCTGACCTGTGTCACTGGCGGTATCGGCATTCTTCTCACAGGGACCGTTGTAGAGAACTGGTATTTGTGGGGAATAAAGCACGGTCTGGTACCCACCTACCCAATGATTGGCGAGACCGTCGTCGATCCACTACTGACTGAGGGTGCACAATGAAAACGCTAACGACCAAACTATTTGCAACTGCTGGTCTGGGTATTACGCTGCTGCTCGGTGGCTGCGAAATGCCACCACCCGAATCAACTCAGTGGGGCTATCGAGGAACAGGCATGGAAGGTGTCTATTACCCGAGCACCCTTGACGAGCTCGCCGCTAACAACATTATGCCAGAGGCGCTTCCTGCCGTTCCTGCGGGAGGGCCAAAGTCCAAAGACGTTTATCAGAACGTTCAGGTTCTCGGTGACCTGTCGGTGGGTGAGTTTACACGCTTAATGGCGGCCATTACCGAGTGGGTCTCACCGGAGGAGGGATGTAACTACTGCCACGTGGCAGGAGAAGGATTTGCGGCTGACACGCTCTACACCAAAAAGGTAGCGCGCGTAATGATCCAGATGACTCAGAACGCCAATCAGAACTGGAACCAACACGTAGGTGGCGCGGGTGTCACTTGTTATACCTGCCACCGCGGCAAGAATGTGCCGGAATACGTTTGGAATATCAATCCCGGCCATACGGTCGCGGGTGGCATGAAGAATCAGATGCAAAATGTTGCTTCAGTGGCTGCAGGACTATCATCGCTTCCGATTGATCCATTTACGCCTTACTTACTCGACGCAAGAAACGGGCGTCATGCGGGTACCACGGCCCTGCGGGATGAGGGCGGTGTATCACTCAAGGAATCTGAATGGGGATACAGCCTCATGATGCACTTCTCGAGTGCTCTTGGGGTCAACTGTACCTACTGTCATAACTCGCGCGCCTTCTCTCGCTGGGAGGAGAGCTCTCCTCAGCGCGTGACAGCCTGGCACGGTATCCGAATGGTCCGTGAGATGAACAATGAGTACGTTGATCCCACTACTGATTGGCTGCCTCCTCACCGTCTTGGAAAGCTGGGTGATGCGCAGAAAGTTAACTGCGAAACCTGCCATCAGGGTGCTTACAAGCCCCTGCTAGGCGCCAACATGATCAAGGACTACCCGAACCTTGCTCGTCTCGCGCAAGCGGAGCCTGAAGCGCCCGCTGAGGACGCAAGCGAGGACATGCCTGAGACCATGGAAATGGGTGGTATGACAACCGGTGGATATCAATAAAGAACTCGGCAGAGAGTAAATGAATTACATAACGAGGGCATCTGCTCTGCCCTCGTTACCACATTACGGTGTGGACGTATCTCCCAGGGTAGCGTGCTAAAACAGACGTCTCTCCGGGAAGATCAACGGAGCTACGGTGTTTTCACCCAAAGTCCGTTGAAGGACGTCGTATCAAGGTATTTGTTACCGAGCTGCGACAAATCGCGAACTACTACATGGGAGGTAAACCATGAGTGATGAAAATGTAGGTATGTCGGGGCTGACGGATAGCGAAGCTAGCGAGTTTATGAAGTCTTACGAACTAGGGATGTGGACGTTTGTGTTTATTGCGAGCTGCGCTCACGCTGCTGTTTGGCTTTGGCAGCCCTGGTTCGGAATGTAATCCGAGGCTATCACCTTAACCAAACGACTGTCCGGCTTAACGGGCTTGTCGTCAATACAAATGGAGAAATGAAATGGCAAAAACGTTACAAGGCTTCTCAAAGGTCTGGAAGATCTTTGATCCACGTCGAGTACTGGTAGCGCAGGGTGTTTTCCTGTTTTCAGTTGCACTATTGATTCACTTCGTCGTCTTGAGTTCTGCGAAGTACAACTGGATCGATGGTCCATATGCAGCGCCTGCGGCCATGGCGGAGGCACTCCCTCCCTCACGGCAGTAAGTACCACCTAGAATCGGGCCCTGCAAGGGGCCCCGATGATTTCGACCCACGCACCGGCTGCCCCCAGACGCTGCGATGTGAACCCAATCGGGACTTCGCGATCACCCTGCCCCCAGAGCTACGATCGCTGATCTCCACCCGAATTGCTCAGTTCATATGTCCTTCCCCAAGGAGTGGGTCTTTTTTATTACCTTACGCACACAGCAAAACGATTCTAAACTGGTGTTATGGCAAATACATCCAACATCGTATCGTTCGATAACGAGCCGCTAATGCTCGTTGACAGCAATGATGTTGTCATAGGCTTTGAAGAGAAAGCAGCTGCGCATCACGGCAACGGTGTTTTGCACAGAGCATTTTCAATTTTCTTATTCAATGATCACGGCGAGGTGCTGCTTCAGCAACGAAGTTCGCTTAAACCACTATGGCCTGAGTACTGGTCAAACACCTGTTGTAGCCACCCCAGACGCGGGGAGTCCCTGGCTCAGGCAACCGAGCGACGACTCAAAGAGGAACTCAACTTGGAGTCCCAATTAACGTTCCTCTTCAAGTTTCAATACCACGCCGTCTTTAATGATATTGGCAGCGAACACGAGTTGTGCTCCGTATTCGTCGGGAAAATGACAGGCAGACCAGAGCCAGATTTCAACCCTACCGAGATTGCCACGACCGCATGGGTCTCCGTCAGTACGGTGGATGAATGGCTAAATGACGTGAACGTGCAGACGACTCCCTGGTTCGCCATGGAGTGGCAACGTATGAAAGATGAGTTTAGCGGGCAGCTGCCCCTGAGTGCCTGAAATTTAACTCGATTAAAGCCAACGGAATCTTGGCGAAGAATCTGACCAGAAATGCGGAAGCGCCATCCGCCCTAGCTCTGTCAAATAGACGAATGCATCACGTTGTTCTGTGTAACCCTGGTTCTCCAGCGACTCCAAAAGCGTTAAAACGTCTGCTTCTTCAACTGACGATATGGGTACCTCGGCGTTACACATTAATCGACGCATGACCGAACGGCGTGCAACTTCAAACTCGCTTGTCTCAATCAGTACTTGGGTTGCGAGGCGACCTTGACCGATAGCAATCTGCCACGCGTCAATGTCAACGAAGTTCTGAGCGACAACGTCGCCCACTTCACTGACTGCACCCAACCCAGCGCCAAGGACCTGAGACACCTCGTTCTCGCTATAGCCAAACGCGCCGTACCGTAATGTGTCTTTCGCTTGCGCTTCGCTAAGCGCATGACCAGGCCGCACGAACGCGTTCAACCCAATCCATTCGTAACCCTCGCTCTCGAGACCCACCACCACCGCATTAAATATCGCAAGCTTCTCAGCTAGACTCGGCATGGCATCATGGTCAAGCGCCGTCTGATGAGGAAACTGTTGGGGTCGCCTTGTGTACTGTTGGCAGACCAGCATATCCGGCGCCAACTCAGCTATCAATGCAACACTGTTTTTGATCGACTGTGACGTTTGACCCGGAAGGCCAAAGACCAAGTCCATATTAACGGTGGCAAACTTCAAATCGCGCGCCACACTGAAGACGTCTTCTAACAGACTAAATGACTGCGTTCTTCCAAGCTCGCTCTGGACATTAGCATCCACATCTCGAACCTCCAGGTGCAGATGCGTCACGCCGAGACCCCGAATTAAGTCCAGTTGCGAACGGGACGTCCTCCTAGGATTAATTTCCATCGAAATATCCGCATTAGCAGTAACATCAAAAGCGCTGTGAAGGGATGCCATGAGCCTAGCGAGTTGAACATCGTCAAGATAGTTCGGCGAACCACCACCGATATGGATTCGGTTTATCTGCAAAGGTACGCGAGACTGCCCGGCCATCAGCGCTAACTCATCGTGCAGATGAGCCAAGTATCGATCCATTACCTTCTGATCGTGCTCCACAATGGTAAGGTGGTCGCAACTAAGGCAGCGACTGGGGCAAAAAGGAATATGGACGTAAAGCGCTGCCATTGAGGCTTTGCTTTGACCTAATGCATTGGAGAGGGACAGATGCGCGTTTCCGTCTACCAGCGCAATAGCCTCCCCCGCTATTGCGTGTGGGCTACCACGTCGGTTGAAGATGTCATCTAAGCCTGGCGGCTTTTGATTCGACCGTGTCATGTAGAACGCCCCCCGTTCAGTACCGCGTTCATCGCTGGCTGGGTTCACCAGTGTTTCGTCGACCGAAAACCGCAAACGGAAGCGCTACAGGAGCACCAGTCAGTTGGGAACACGAAACGGCATTCCCAAGCGTCTACACTATTCCTGGAAATATACCCCGTCAAGGAAAGATGGACGAAAATGAGACGTAAGAGGCTTTCAGATTTCATCTTTTTCGATCCGAACAGCCCGTAACCTAGGCTCATTTGGGCGAGCCCAGCGCCACAAGGCAGCTTCATTTACTGGGAACATTAGGAATAAGTGCTCAATTGACGCCAAAAGCATCAAACTCCCAACCAAATAAAACGATAGCTGCTGTGTGAGATCAGGTACGAGAATCGCATTTTTAAAAATTAAGTAGGTCAAAAAGAACCCTGCAGCCGTAGAGAGAGGTAAGAAAATACTCAAACGGTCGGTTCTCAAATAGGAAACTAGATAATTCAGGTGATCTGGTAACCAGCGTTCGTTGAAGGCTCGGACACCGAAAAACAAATTTAGTTTAGCACTCCATCGCATTAACCAGAGGACAGTCACCGTGTAGAAAGCGGTGGGATTAGGTTCCGTACCACTAATCAAAGCAAGAAATGCAACCGCGCTAACCACGCAAGCCTCGTGATAGATCGTTGTGGAGACTGCACCCTTGAACCGGTCCCAGACTGCAACCTCTGGTGGGCACGGCCGATGATTGGGTCCGTTCACGTATCCCAACAAATAACTAATTTCTAACCAACACCAAATGACCAAACCCAGGATAAATCCTAGTGCTGCTGCCATCGGAGTTGCCAAACTTGCGTTAAACGGCACAAGGAGTAAGGCAGCCAACGCTAGTATGGAAACCAACATAAATCCAGCGCGAGCACGTTGCCCCGACTGATGAGCCAACAAAAGGGCGAGTCCTGTAAGTAGCCACCATGAGGACACAGCAGTGGCTATAGCAGGCCAAAACATGGCTTAGTTTCTATCCGCCATGACGAGCGAGGATTCTCGAGCCTTATCAAAAATCGATCGAAACTCACGATAATTGTCTGGACCGAAGGCCTCTATCGCTATCCAGTAGCCGGTGAGTTCGTCTAACAAAATCAGACCACCTTGTGACGTTAACTCGAGAACAAATTCGGGCTTATCGATGATGGAACGAGCTGAGCGTTCACGCACAAGGGTTCGCATTACGCCCCGGAAGAAACTTCCCTCCCCCGCGTCGTACTGAACAATTGGATCAGCGGCACCCGACGGAAGAATCATAACGCCTCCGGCGTCACCATCAACGACTTTCAAGGTAACGCTAGCAACGATCTGCACATCGGGCTTCTGGGGCGGGCCTTGGTACCCCTGATCATTAACAGTAATAAGAGACCACGCCAGCGCCAGTAGCGCCAGCAGTAAAAAGATAGGGTGCCGAAGCACCCCGGATAGCAATCCGGGCCAACCCACATTATCCCCCCAGCTAGTTGTGAACTAGCATCTGTTAAACCGTAGCGATCTCGGTCGCTTCAAGCTCGTCATTCGACGTTTCGTGCATTTCCTCAATGACGGTAACCAGCAGTCGTGCAACAGAATCAGGATCGTGTATACCCCTGAGCAACGGTTGCACTCGTCGGTAACTGAAAGGTCGAACGTGTGGCCAAAGCATGAGCCAGTAAACTTTCGTACCCTCCAACGGCAGGAACGTGATGTCTCCCGTTCCATCCCGGAGACGCCGCAATCCCGCCGATTCGACCTTGGTTAGCGGCAGATTCACGATCATTGGTAACGCTACACCCGAGCGAATAACCAAACGTCGGTTAGTGATGGTGTAGATCGTGCTCTCAGCGTAAAGCTTCGCCATGAAGGCCAAAATACCAATGACGGTCAACGCCAAGGCACCTTGCCACGCCAATGTGCCGGTCAATACCGATACCGACGCACCATCCACGATGCGGTAGGTAGCGTGTCCAGCAATCAACACCACAAAATACAGCGACGCGGTATAGACCTGAAATACGCGCTTAGCCAACGACTCCCAATCTGGGGATGCCTGCCAGAGGACGTATTCCCCCTCTGGTAGATCCCCAGGGAGCCCGGCAATCGGTTCGTTCCCGTACTCGTTCATAGCCAGGGGCCCTGGCGACCTGGCATGGCGTACATAGTGCCGCCACCATAGAACGCTACGATCTTGTCCTCTTCCTGCAGGGTCACCTGATCAGGATTAGCTAAACCTGGCACTTGCTTGAACTGATCGCCACGGATCGATTTAACGTGAACAGAGCCATCGGCCTTAACACGAGCAAGCGTCATAGGAAGCAACACCCGTCGGTCTCCGACATCGAGCTCTGCATAACGGAAGTGTGGCTCAGCACGATCGACCCATAAATCAACAACTGTTGCACCGCGCTCACCATCACAGCCGTAAACTGCTTTACCGCGAGGATCGGGATCATTTTTATGAACCTTATGATCACTATCGACACGGAGCGGCACGATCCTGGGAGCACCATCGACAGTAAGATCGGGGCGCTCAGGGCGGATTGAATATGCTGCTGGACCCACACCATCAACCATGGGGTCTCCGGTGGGTTCGAGTGGCGCTCCCGGGTACGCATTCGTAGGCACAGCTTTGAGCTCATATTGATCAGGCATTGGTCCGGGAACCGTACGCTCACCCTGACCGTGTGCGAGTTTGTAAGTTTTTGAATCCGGAAGGCCACCTACACCTGTGCTGTAGGTATCAACCGGTCCGTCGTGACGTAATGGAAAACCTTCGCGCTTGCCTTCTTTATGAAGATAAAGCACGAGGTACACGAATGCACCGCAAAATACGGTGAACATGATCGCTGCAAAGTCTAAGTAAATTTCTCCAGTACCCATGGTGTGTCCTCCTGGTAGTGGTTTCTAGCTTGGGAAATCAGCAAGTTTCATTGTGAGTGGTTGGTCCTTGTCATTGCCTAGTCGCCGCACCAATGGTCCCAGTGCAACGAGCGAGGCGAATAAGATAATTATTTCGAGGTGATAAACCGCGCCATAAGGTGTCGCGGGGCCTGACAATTGCTGGCTGATCATGCCTCCCTGTATCAGGGCTTCCGTCATATCTCGTAGCGCACCACCTAGGAACACGGCGCAGCCGAGGGCTGTTGCCTGAACGGCACCCCAGGTCCCGATCACGAGACCCGCAGTAGCGGTACCCGCCAACAACATCGCAGCCGTTAACGTACCGACGGCAAATAAGCCATTGCCAATACCGATTAGTAACGTGCCCGCAGCGAACAAAGTCAGGGAATCAAAGGCACCGGCCATAATGACAGCAGCAAAGGCGAAAACGCCAACTACAGCGCCATACGCAGCCAACCGTATGGATTCACCCCCGCGACCGAGATAGCGCGCCGACAGCGCCATTGCGATCAACATGCCACCCGCGAATATGGCGGTGAGCCGCGTGGTCTGACTGACAGACATCGCCAATACTTCAGCACCATAGGGCTCCAGTAGAATCTCCTGCATGCTGAAGCCCAGCGTTCCCAAGGCCACTGCGATTAACAGTCGGTGGGCACCGGGGTTTGCGGATAGCGCTCTCCACGACTGCCCAAAACTGGGTCGCGATAGCTCAAAGCTCGTGAGATCGGGTCTTCTGGGCTCCATTTGCCACATGGCCACAATATTGAGACCGGCGACAACCAATGCTGACCCCTGAATGACCTGAATGAGCCTGAAATAACTGAAGGGCTCGAGTAACAACGAGAATCCGAGCGCACCAATCACCATACCCACTAACAACATCAGATAGAGCATTGTCACGACCTGATGGCGCGTCTTTTCGGACGCCAAATCAGTGGCCAAAGCAAGGCCAGCGGTCTGTGTCGTGTGCATGCCCGCACCCACCAGCAACAAAGCACCCAGTGACATGGCAAAGCCCATCCACGAGGCACTGGCATCGGCAGAAGTCATAAGGATGAGCACAAAGGGCATCAGTGCGAGTCCACCAAACTGCCCCATGGTTCCCATCCACAAATACGGAAGTCGCCGGTAGCCCAAGAAGGACTGATGTGTATCTGAGCGATAACCAATAAGCACCCTCGCCGGCGCGAGCAATAGCGGCAGTGCCAACATTGCCGACACCAGCCAGGCGGCTCGGCCCAGCTCAACGACCATTATCCGATTAAGCGTACCGTTCAGCAGTACAAAACAAATGCCAACCGATACCTGAAAGAGAGACAGACGCGCGAGACGAGACAGGGTGAGATCACCTTGAACAACGTTCAGCCATGGCAGATATCGCTCGTTAATTCGAGCGGTTAAGGCCATGAATTGCTCGCGCGAAATCAGCATTCTCTGACTAACTCCATTGCTTGAGACGTGTAAAAGCCCGTTGAAACTCTGTGTTCTCGACCCACCTTCCAATCACTCAATTCAGACGATTTATCGAGCGACCTCAAAAGAACGGCGGGAGCAATTGGCTCGATGGCGGGCGCACGATCGCTGCGAGGGAAAAACTTTCCGACAGCATGCATCGCCGCGAGCGGCAGGGTCTTGGGTGCGAAAGTGAATACCATCGACTCATCAACACTGTCCGCCAGCGTCTCAAGCGTCCTAAGCCCATCCTGGGCTGCGTAGTGAATGATGGAGTCCATCGCCAGCACATGATCGAAACGCTCACCTTCTAATTGCCGCATATCACCGACAATGAATTGAATGCGGTGGTACTCGTCCATCGTCGAATAACGCTCATTTGCGAGCTCAATCAGGGACTGTGACAAATCGACGGCGATCACCTCAGCACCACGCTTCGCAAGCTCGATGGAGATAACGCCAGTGCCACAGCCCGCATCCAACACCTGCCGACCGGACAAGTCCTCAGGCAACCAACTCAGCAAGGTATTTCGCATTTCCTCGCGACCCGCGCGCACCGTTTCACGAATGCCACTCACAGGCTCGTCTGAGGTCAGTCGCGCCCAGACGTCCGCGGCCGTGCGATCGAAGTAATGCTCGATCTGTTGGCGCCGCTGTTGGTAGTTCACATGAGCCATCAATCAAATCCCAGGAAGTCGAACAGATCGCGATCTTTCATTGGCTTAACGTCGAGCGGCTCTGCGCCGTTCCATAAGCCCTCCGCAAGCTGCAGATATTCATCTTGTACCGCCTTGAGCTCGGGCGAGTCAGGCAGTTCGAATAAGGTCGATTTTTTCAGGCGGCTGCGCCGGATAACATCGAGATCTGGGAAATGGGCTACGCGCTTCAGGCCCACGGCCTCATTAAAGCGATCAATCTCATCGGTAGCCGCACTACGGTTGGCAATCACGCCGCCTAAACGGACACCGTAGTTTTTGGATTTTGCTTCTATCGCAGCTGCGATCCGGTTCATCGCAAAAATTGAGTCAAAATCATTGGCTGTGACCACAAGTGCTCGCTCCGCGTGCTGTAGCGGTGAAGCAAAGCCACCACACACGACGTCACCTAAGACATCAAAAATAACGACGTCAGCATCGTCGAGTAAATGGTGTTGTTTTAGTAGCTTGACGGTCTGACCAACGACGTAGCCGCCGCAGCCTGTTCCGGCGGGTGGTCCCCCCGCTTCGACGCACATGACACCGTTGTAACCGATGTGCACGTAGTCCTCAGTGCGCAGCTCCTCCGCATGAAACTCAACAGACTCCAACACATCGATGACCGTAGGCATTAGCGCTTTAGTCAACGTGAAAGTAGAGTCATGCTTTGGGTCACAGCCGATTTGGATAACGCGTTTTCCCAGCTTGGAAAAAGCGACCGATAGGTTGGATGACGTGGTGCTTTTACCGATACCACCCTTTCCATAAACAGCGAACACTTTGGCTTTTGCTACATCAATGTGTTCATCCAAATGAACCTGAACACTGCCCTCGCCATCACCGTTTCCGACATCCTTCACTGGGATAAATTGGTTTGGTGAATTCATGCGGCTACCTCCCCCGATATGCCTTCTAGGAGATCTTCAAGGTCTTCACCCGCGCGCCTCAGCGCCTCGAGTTGTTCCTCGTCAGCTCCCCAGTAGTCTCTCTCTTGTGCCTCAATGAGCCGATTAGCGACGCGAGATGCCGCAACGGGATTGAGCTCAGCCAACCGCCGCCGCATGTCTTCATCAAGAATGAATGTTTCTGACACTTGCTTATAAACCCAGGGCGCCACACCGCCAGCAGTTGCTGACCAGCCCATGGTGTTGGTGAGGTGCGCCTCAATTTGTCGGACACCCTCATATCCATGGTCGAGCATCGACTCGTACCACTTCGGATTCAAAAGACGTGTGCGCGTCTCCAATGCAACTTGCTCATCGAGCGTGCGGACTTTGCCGTCGCCACTGCCCGTATGATCAGCGATATACACGGGAACGCTGTTACCCTTCGCCCGCTGAACAGCGCTGCTGATACCACCCAGCGTGTCGAAATAGTGATCGACCGTTGTGATACCAAGCTCGACGGAATCGAGGTTTTGATAAGCAAGATCGACGTTTCCTAATACGTCATTTAAGAGGTCCGTTTGCTGTGACACCGCACCATTTCTTCCATAGGCGAACCCCTTACGGTTGGTGTACGTGTCAGCGAACTCGGACTCATCATCCCAGCGGCCCGAGTCAACCAGCATGTTGACGTTGGAACCGTAGGCTCCCTCTGAGTTGCTGAATACGCGTAAGGCCGCTGTATCCAAGTTGCAGTTATGCTTTGCCTGATACTCCAAGGCACTTCGCCTGATGGGGTTGAGCTCCAGTGGCTCATCAGCCGCGGCCGCCAAATACGCCGCCTCGGCCAACAGGCGCGTTTGCATTGGGAGTAAATCGCGGAAAATACCCGATAAGGTCACGATAACGTCTACGCGAGACCTACCCAGCTGATCGACAGGGATAAGCTCTGCGCCCGACAACCTGCCATAACTATCAAACCGTGGCCGCGCACCCATGAGCGCGAGCGCTTGGCCAATAGCGACGCCTTCACTCTTTAAGTTATCCGTTCCCCACAACACCAGGGCGACGGATGTAGGTGCGGTTCCGCTGTCGGTAAGATGTCGATTAATGAGCTGCTTGGCTTGTCGTTCGCCCTCGATCAGGGCAAATGCACTTGGCAGTCTGAAGGGATCAAACCCATGAATGTTGCGACCCGTTGGAAGACTCTCTGGGTTGCGAATCAGATCACCACCCGACACAGGAGGAATGAACTTCGCATCTAATGCATCGATAAGAGCCGGCAGTTCGAACTCCTCGACCAAATGACTGAACGCCTCAACCAAGCGATCGGCAAGCGACTCGATATCGTCAGCGGCAACGCGATGCTCTGCGAGCAGTCCATTAAGTGCACCGCGATCTCCAGATGCGAGAACGCTATCCAAACGATTCTGGTCAATCTCATCGGCACCACCCGCCTGTGCGATAGCGGCCACCGTCTCAGTGCGCTCAGCCGACGTCATGGGAGAGCCAATCACATGCATACCAAACGGAATAAGCGACGTTTCAATCTCATCGAGCTGTAACCGCAGCCCATTTACCCAGCCCTCAGCGTTCGCTACATCCTCGGGCGCGTTGCTCATCGACAGCTCACAGATCTCGGCGTGAGCGGCGATGGCGTCTAACAATTGGCGCAACTGCGCCTCATTGGTCTCAGGATCTCTCGTCCGCCATCGATCGATCATAGAGCGCAACTCGGCAAACTCTTTGTGCAGATCTGCGCGAGTCACAGGCGGCGTGAGATAGCTTATTAATGTGGCGGCTGAGCGTCGCTTTGCGATCAAGCCCTCTGATGGGTTATTGGCCGCATAGAGATAAAAATTAGGCAGATCGGCGATCAGTCGATCGGGCCAGCATTGACTCGAGAGACCGACCTGCTTGCCGGGCATAAACTCTAGCGCCCCATGGGTGCCAAAGTGGAGCACGGCATCGGCAGCATAATCCTCGCGAAGCCACCGGTAATAAGCGGAGAAAACATGGGTCGGTGCGAGTCCTCCTTCGAACAGAAGTCGCATGGGATCACCTTCGTAGCCCATTGCAGGTTGCACACCGATAAAGACATTGCCGAACGATTTACCCAGGACAAAGAGCTGGCGCCCATCGGTCCAGTGCTTGCCCGGCGCAGGCCCCCACTGAGCTTCGATTTCCTCGAGATAAGGCTCGCGTGTGACGTGATCATCGACTGATATCGTCGCGTGGACATTGGCTTCGGCACCGTATTGCTCGGCATTTCCGACCAACAATGACTCTCGAAGTGCATCAACGCTCTCAGGCATTTCAACCTGATAGCCTGCCTTATCAAGGGCTCGAAGCGTATTGAGTACTGACTCAAAAACACTCAAATGTGCGGCCGTTCCCGTGGCCCCACTATTGGGTGGAAAATTAAAAAGGGTAATACCGATTTTTCGGTCTTCTCGCGCCGTTCGTCGCAGTTTCACTAGCTTGTGGACGCGATCAGCCAATCGGTCAATGCGCTCAACCTCGGGACTCATATCAAAGGAGCGCTTGGGATCCTCTCGATCACGACCACTGAAGACCATAGGGCCTGTTGCACCGTCAAGCTCAGGAATCGCAACCATAATTGTGGCTTCGACTGGCATAAGCCCCATGGGCGAATCACGCCACTGGTTGATGCTCTGGAATTCGAGGGCCTGAACGGCAAGGTAAGGCACATTTAACTCGGCCAACATGGCTTGTGCAGCATCCGTATCGTTGTAAGCCGGCCCGCCAACTAGCGAAAAACCCGTTAATGAGACGACTGCATCGACGACGGGCTTGTCGTCCTTCATAAAGAAGCGCCTAACCGCAGGACGTGCATCCAATCCGGCAGCGAAGGCGGGGATAACCTTGAGGCCTCGTGCCTCCAACGCTTTGATAACCGCGTCATAGTGACGGGTATTACCCGCAAGTGCGTAGGAACGCATCAACAACAAGCCGACTGTCCCAGTGTGTTTATCCGGCGCCGATAGGTCATCAATTGAATCGACAATGCGCTGGCGACCCTCAAGCTGGTAAACACCCACATCTGGATACTCGATTGGCGGCTCTTCACCTGCAATTTTCCGCAGTACCTCACGTGGACCAGCGGCATAGCGGTGTATCAGGAAGCTCACCATTCGAGTCAGATTGTCCTCGGATCCGGCGAGCCAGTATTGAAGGGTTAGGAAGTAGGCACGAACGTCCTGCGCCGTCCCGGGAATAAACCGAAGTATGCGGGGCAAACGCCGCAACATCGCAAGCTGCCGCTCTCCAGAGGCGGCGGGCTTACCGTCTTTTGGCGTGCCTCGTAGACGTTTAAGCAATGCGATGGGACCTGAAGGTTCACCGTCCATTGTGAACCGCCCCATGCGGGTATACTGCATGACTTCGGGTGCCGACATACAACACACCATTGCATCACAGTCATCCCGGCGCGCTGCTAACGCATCGGAAATCGCCTTTATGTGTGGCTCCATGAACAACATGGTGACAATGACAATGTCACCCTTAGCGATCGCGGCCCGACAATCGCTTAATGACTGAGGGTCTGCTTCCCATTCGGTTGCCGCAAAACTTGTGAAGTCGATACCTGTTAAATCGTGAGTTAGACGTTTCTCAGCCCGAGCGATCGCACCATTAACATGGTTATCTAGCGTGACCAGGACGACGTTTATTGGCGTCTCTGCGTCAGTTGCTGAAGTGTGCTTTCGCGTCATAGAGCGTGTCTACTTCGATAGTGGTAAGTCCGTGCTCAACGGCAAATCTCTCTGTATTTCGACGAGCCTTTCCTCTGACAAAAAATGGAATCTTTTTTAGCTCTTTCTCGGCTTCAAACGCCCAGACGACGGCCCCGTCATCGGTTTGATGACCCCCTGAGGTGTCTTGCGCTCGTGCGCCCTCGCCCTCACTTCCCAAATGGGAGGGTCCAACGCTGTCGTTGAACTCAAAATCATCACGGAACATGTGCAAGAGATGCTCTTCGAGACCCATGATCAGAGGGTGAACCCAGGTATCGAACAGTACATTCGCACCCTCGAACCCCATCTGTGGCGAGTATCGGGCCGGGTAATCCTGGACGTGGGCGGGAGTGGATATGACAGCACACGGAATCCCCAGACGTTTAGCAATATGTCGCTCCATCTGGGTTCCCAAGACCATCTCGGGCTGCAGCTCTTGGACTTTAGCTTCAACCTCAAGGTAATTATCGGTAATGAGTGCCTCTAACCCGTATTCTTTGGCAGCCGCACGAACATCACGAGCTCGCTCCCTGCTGTAGGTCCCTAAACCGACAACCTCAAAGCCCATTTCATCGCGAGCAACCCGTGCGGCGGCAATCGCGTGGCTTCCGTCAGCAAACACAAACACACGCTTTCCGGTTAGATAGGTCGAGTCGATAGAACGTGAATACCAAGGCAAACGAGATTCACCGACTGCGTCAACATTGATATCTATATCCAGGGTGGTAGCGACCTCGGCGATAAAATCTCGCGTAGCACCCCAGCCCATTGGAATCGTGCTAATCGTTGGCATTCCGAATGTGCGAGCAAGCCAACTACAAGTCAAATCGGAGACCTCAGGGCAAAGATTGACGTTGGCATCAGCCTTGGGGATGGCCTGTAAGTCCTGTGGGGATGCGCCGAGAGGCGCAACCACATTGACGTCAATGCCCATTGAGTTGAGCAAGCGCTCTATCTCGACCACGTCATCACGACACCTGAATCCAAGCTTAGTAGGCCCAAGAAGATTCACACTCGGTCGTGTATTGGCGTCTCGCGGTGGCCGCTCGCTGCCAGGAGGCGGGGCTTGACGGGACAGCAGTCCCCGCACCAATTGATAAAACGTCTCCGCCGCACCCCAGTTCTCTTTTCGCGTATAAGCGGCCATCTCCAGGGGGATCACGGGTACTGGTAGATCGGCACCTAAAGCCAGAGCCCCCGGCTGATCTTGAATCAGTTCAGCGGTGCATGAATCCGCCACCATTAATACCTGAGGCTTGAAGCGCTCGGCAGATTCACGCAATGAATTCACAACCATCTCGGCTGTCGAGGAACCTAGGTCACGCGCTTGAAACGTCGTGTAGGTCACCGGTGGCCGTCGGCCTTCACGCTCAATCATGGTGAACAGCAAATCAGCGTAGGTGTCACCCTGTGGTGAGTGCAGCATCAGGTGAACGTCGCGCATCGACGCAGCAATGCGGATCGCACCCACGTGGGGAGGACCCTCATAGGTCCAAAGCGTCAGCTCCATGATCCGACCTCCAGTATCTCCTCGCGCGCCAATGGCTTGGCAAAAAGACCTGCCAGATCTCCGGCCTGGTCAAATCCCTGCACGGGCGAGAAAACAAGTTCAATGGACCACTTAGTCCGGAGCCCCTCGGACTCCAGCGCGTTGGCAATACCCATCCCGCAGACAGTTAAGTCGGGACGCGCGGCTCGAACACGAGCTAAGGCCGGGTCGAGATCCTGCCCCTCGACCATGGGTACATCCTGTGGCAGGCGAGCTAATTCTCCACGCATCACTAATTGATCATGAAAGGGGGTGCCAATCTCATTGACACTCAGGTCGCACTCCTCTGATAGGAAACGGGCCATGGGAATTTCAAGTTGCGAATCAGGCAGGAAATGAATCCGTTTTCCCTCGAGCTTTGAGCGATGAACCGACACTGCACGTTTTGCGCGCTGATACGGCATTTCAAGCACTTGCTGTGTCCGCTCCGAATCGACACCGTATGCCTCGGCAGCGGCCTCAAACCAGGCCTTACTCCCTTCAGCACCCAACGGGAAGGGTGCGCTAATTAACTCAGCATCACGGTCTATCAAGGCGCGTGCCGTTTCACCAACAAACGGTTGCGCTGCGATAACCCGCGTGCCTTTGCCCACGGCAGGTAAATCACCCGCCTTTCGCCCGGGATAAAAGTGGATATTTTTGATATCTAGGTCATCGAATAACCGCCGGAACTGATCCTCCACGATGTCCGAAACCGTGCCCAATACAATGAGGTTGTCCTCGGAGGCTCCCAGTGTCGGCAACTCGGCAACCGTGCTCTTCAGGCACTGGTCCTCACCTTGGGTAAAGGTTGTTTCAATGCCGCTTCCGCTAAACGCGGAAATACGCACACGATTCTCATGTTTGACTTGTAACTTGGCCGCAGCCGTCTCTAGATCAAGCTTGATCACCTCGGACGGACAGGAGCCTACAAGGAACAGGCGATTAATACCCGGGCGACGTGCAATCAATTCGCTCACAACGCGATCAAGCTCTTCATGGCAATCTGCCATACCAGCGAGGTCTCGCTCTCCCAGGATGGCGGTCGCAAAACGTGGCTCCGCAAAGATCATCACGCCCGCAGCCGATTGAATGAGGTGCGCACAAGTACGCGAGCCCACAACAAGGAAGAAGGCATCCTGAATACGGCGATGTAACCAAATAATGGATGTGAGACCGCAGAAGACAGCTCTTTGACCCCGCTCTTGCTTCTGAGGGCCCGGATGATGTTCACCGACCGTACTTGCTATTACGGAGCTCATAAGCGCGCGACCAAGGGCACGTCTTCAATTATATATTCGTCACCTAAAGAACCTGTTGACGATGATCTTGCTAGCTGAAACTTGCGGAGGAATTGAACCGCATTCACTACATAAGCTGCATAGGCTGCAAGTGCCATCCACATTTGCTCCTGCGGTGTACCCCAGCCCGCTAACAACATGACGAGATAGAGCGTATGGAGCGCAATGACACCCATACTCACCACGTCTTCCCAGAAAAACGCCGGTGCAAAGAGGTAACGACCAAAGACGACCTTTTCCCAGATCGCTCCGGTAACCATGATGGTGTAGAGAACGCCGGTTTTTATAACTACCGAAACGGTGGCAGCAAATAGCCCGGTCCCATTCAGCAGGAAATTCACAACGAAAACTGCGCTGATTGCGAAGATCAAAAACTGAACCGGCGCGAGCACGCCCTGCACCAACGTCCATACTGTTTCGTCTCGGCGCCACTTTTGCTCCAATGTGTAAAAACCTGTGCCGTTTATTTCATTTTTATTATCACTCACGCCACTTTCCCCGCTCTGTACGCAACACGCACATTTATCGTCATCTTATTAACTTGCAGGGTAGTGTTCAGCTATATAGGTGTCAACTAAATATTACAGTGATCTTGAACTCAAAAATGGACGTATTAAATATATCACCATGGAAGTGTAAAGATAATGATGACGACCCTTGCCCTGCTGTGTAACATTCGGATTTCTAAGACAATAGTCACGCCTGAGCCGCGTTTTGTAGTATCGGAGTAGTACTCGCAGTGAATACCGTATCAGCGCCCTCTTCCGACCTCTTGCTTCAGCACCTCGCAAGTCTTCAATTCCTCGTCAATGAAAACGGCATTATTCTCGACGCCAGCGTCAACGGTCCCTCAAGCAGCCTGCAACCGGAAGAGCTGATTGGCCGTCCGCTGAGCGAACTTGTGGGCGATGATTCACGGGCTCAGTTGGAGTCGCGATTAGACGAGGCAAGACGCAATAAAGGCGTAGCGGTCCGGTGCGATACGTCGATCGAACCGCGCAGTGGCAACAGCGTCCCCTTGCTTTGCTGGATTTGCGCAGAGGCTGATTCCGGCGATGTCAAAGTAGCAGCCATTGATCTACTACCGGAGGCGAGTCTGAGACACCAGCTACTGAACGCTCAGCACGCCATGGAACGCGATTACTGGTCTAAACGACGACTTGAGGCACGCTACCGTCGCTTACTAGACATGGTTTCTGAGGGGTTTATTGTGGTTGACGATTCCAGTGGCCGCATACTTGAAGCAAATCCGGTAGCAGCCACATTACTGGCTGGCGCTGGCGCCACTCTAGTGGGCAAACCTTTTCCTCTCGGACTCGGTGATGACGCAAGAAACACCCTCGATAGACTGACTCGGGAAGCGCGATCAGTTACTACTACCGTAGACGGAATGATCAATACTGACGCGGGTTTAGAACTAAACATTGCGATTACGTATCTTCGCCAGTCGGGCGAGGGACGCCTCTTAATTCGGCTAAGGGATGACAGCAAACGCGACCTTACAGGTGCAGAGTTTCAGTCTTTTTTCAGCGACGCACCTGACGGCATTTTGGAGCTGGATGAGCAAGGCATCGTCTTAGCCGCCAATAATGCATTCTTAGAAATGGCCGGCATCGTATCGCCAGAACTCGTTGAGGGCCGCAGGGCCGATCGCTGGATAGGCAGATCAGCCGTCGATCTCAATATTGTACTGGATCACTCCAAACAAGAAGGATCCGTACGCTTGTATTCGACCACTCTCAGGACCGAAACCGAATCCTCCGTGGATATCGAATTGTCGGTGGCCAGGGTCGGTAAAAATGGCTCTACACGTGTCATGCTCTTTGTAAGAGACATTGGCAGGCGGATTACGCCAGATCAATCCGTCGACGATCATTTGCCCCGCTCTATCGAACAGATTACAGGCCGCGTAGGTCGTGTACCTTTAAAAGAACTAGTCCGTGAGTCGACCGATGTCATAGAAGCGCTCTGTATAGAGGCCGCGCTTAAATTGACCAGTGGAAATCGCGCTTCAGCAGCCGAATTACTCGGTCTTAGCCGTCAAAGTTTGTATACAAAGTTGCGTCGCTTTGATCTAGGCGATGCCGAAGTCGATGGCGATCGAGACGTACTGTAAATATTTAATTACTATTAAATTGTCATGAATGATTGACTGTTTGTCCCAGCATGTACACCATGCTGGCATGAGCAATTCTACGGCTGTAAACCCGGGAGCAACATCGGGCGCGTCCATCGCCGATTTCATTCAGCTCCTTAAACCGATTACGTGGTTTCCACCCATGTGGGCACTCATGTGCGGTCTTGTATCGGGTGGCATAACCCCTTTCCAGGCGCCCTGGCTTTTCCTTGCCGGAATATTACTGACCGGCCCATTGGTCTGCGGAGCGAGCCAAATCATCAACGATTGGCACGATCGAGAGGTTGATGCACTGAACGAACCGGACAGACCGATTCCTTCTGGTCGTGTCTCAGAATTAGCCGCGCTTCGATTTGCTTTCGTGTGGTGCGTCATTGCGCAGGCCTGGAGTTTCGTGCTCGGCCCGTGGGTTGCAGGCGCAACAGCGGTTGGACTGCTTCTAGCTTGGGCCTACAGCGCGCCCCCGCTTCGCCTAAAACAAAACGGGTGGTGGGGAAACCTCTCCGTTGCCGTGAGCTACGAGGGATTAGCCTGGATTACGGGCGCCGCGATTGTGATCGGCGGTCAGCTTCCCAGCACTTCTATTTTAATCATTGCGGCGCTTTATAGTCTGGGAGCGCATGGCATCATGACCTTGAATGACTTTAAAGCCATCGACGGTGATATCGCGGTGGGCATTAGAACGCTTCCGGTCCAAATGGGACCCGAGCGCGCCGCCAAATTCGCATGTCTCGTCATGATCACTCCCCAGCTCGGCGTCCTCTGGTTACTGGCAACCTGGGGGCATACTGTCGCTGCTGGCCTGGTTGCTGTTTTGATTGGCGGCCAGCTGTTAGCGATGCTTCGATTCCTGACAAATCCGCGTCAACTTGCTCCGTGGTACAACGGTGTGGGCGTCACTCAATACGTCTCGGGCATGATGGTCTCTGCACTCGCAATGGGAGGTCATTTTGGCTGAGCTAAAAACTCTCTCGTGGCTTGCTATTGTTCGATTGGGGCTAATTCAAACCTGTCTCGGCGCCCTCATCTTTTTACCGACCAACACCCTTAATCGAATTATGGTCGTGGAGTACGCACTGGCGGCATCCGTCCCAGGCTTCCTGATTACATTGCACCACGTAGTACAACTAGCACGGCCCTATATTGGCTATGGGAGTGACGCGGGCGGTCGACGCACCCCATGGATCGTTGGCGGTATGATCATCCTGGCTATCGGAAGCATGACCGCAGCCTATGGCGCCACCTTGGCCAATCAGCTTGGTTGGATTGGACACGTCGTTGCCGCCTTGGGTTATCTTCTTATCGGCGTGGGATCAGGAGCCGCAGGCACTTCACTTCTGGTTCTTCTATCAAAGCAAGTGAGCGATCAACGAAAGCCTGCCGCCGCCTCTTTGGTGTGGTTCATGATGATCATGGGCTTCGCAGTCACTGGTGGTATTACAGGCCAACTGTTAGATCCATTCTCGGAAGCAAGGCTCCTGACTGTTGTTTGTGGCACAGCGGCAATAGCCCTCGTAGTCACCTTCACTGCTATCATCGGGATTGAAAAACCAACTGAGCCCGCCGTGAAAAGCGGTACTGAGCCAGAGAAGAAACCCCCATTTACGGAAGCTGTCAAGGAAGTGTGGGGCGAGGATCATGCCCGCCGATTCACCATTTTTGTCTTCGCATCGATGCTGGCGTACAGCGCGCAGGATCTTATTCTCGAGCCATTTGTCGGACTGACCTTCGGATGGACTGTTGGTGAGACAACGGCGCTGGCAGGCACTCAACACGCTGGTATGTTGCTGGGAATGTTCGCAATGGCGGTTTCCACCTACGCGTTTAAATCCCGGACCCGCCATGTCCTGCACCTCTGGATACGCGGCGGATGTCTTGTCTCAGCCATCTCCCTGACCTTGCTGGCTTTTGGCGGGATGACAAGTACGAACTGGCCAATCAACCTCAATGTCTTTGTTTTAGGCGCTGCTAACGGCAGTTTTGCTGTCGCGGCCATCGGCGGAATGATGATGCTCGCAGGTCAAGGGCGTAAGCAACGCGACGGACTCCGAATGGGCTTGTGGGGCGCAGCTCAGGCGATCTCATTTGCGATGGGGGGATTCCTCGGTACGGTAGCAGTCGATGTCACTGGGCTCTGGTTGAGCAATCCAGCGGCGTCCTATGGCCTCGTCTTCCTCGCAGAAGCAGCCTTATTTGTATGGGCAGCCAGCCTCATATTTAACATTGATCAACACGTGAACGCCGATACGAAAGACGCGGACGTTGACAACACCTTTGCACTCAAAAATAAACTCGGGGGAGTCAACCCATGAGCGATAGAAAAACAGACTACGATGTGATCGTTGTGGGCGGCGGCCCGTCGGGCGCGACCGCAGCGCACGAAATTGCGCTCGCTGGCCACAAAGTTCTACTGTTGGAACGGGCTTTTAGAATTAAGCCCTGTGGTGGCGCGATTCCTCCCTGTATTTTGGGTGAGTTCGACATCCCTCGATCGCTCTTAAAAGCAGAAATCCAGTCAGCGCGAATGATTTCACCCAAGGTTCAGAAAGTTGACATGCCCATCGAGGGTACCTTTGTAGGCATGGTGGACAGAGACGAATTTGACCCTTGGCTGCGACTGAGAGCTCAACGTGCTGGTGCTGACCTAGAGCTCGCCGCCTTCAAGAAGGTCGAGTACATCGATAAAACCACGCTTCGAGTGACCTACATTTCCAAGGACCACGAAACCGAGACGAGAACCGCCACCGCGCGCTGTGTGCTGGGCGCTGACGGTGCTCGCTCACAAGTTGCAAGGCAAGGCATTCCAAAACACGCTGACGTCCCGTGGGTACTGGCCTACCACGAAATTGTCGAAGCACCCGAAGCGGCAACCGAGGACTACGACCCCGAGCGCTGTGAAGTTTGGTACCAGGGAGGCTTATCACCCGATTTCTACGCTTGGGTTTTCCCACATGGAAAATCGGCCAGTATTGGTGTGGGTAGCGCGCATAAAGACTTCTCTGCAAAAAAGTCTGTCAATCAACTACGAGCCATCTCGGGCCTCGATACGGCGGAAACCATTCGGATAGAAGGTGCCCCGATCCCCATGAAACCCATGAAGCGATGGGACGACGGGAAAGCGTTATTGGTTTCTGGTGATGCCGCCGGTGTCGTGGCCCCTGCATCAGGGGAAGGCATTTACTACGCCATGCTCTGTGGACGCCTCAGTGCTGACGCCATCAAGGAGTTCCTGGTAACGGGAAAAGCCACCGCTTTAAGAGCACCCCGAAAACGCTTTATGAAGCTACATGGCCGGACTTTTTTCGCCTTGGGCCTACTGCAATATTTCTGGTATCACAGCGACAAGCGACGTGAGCAATTCGTTGAAATGTGTAAAGACGAGGACGTTCAAACACTCACGTGGCAGGCCTACACACAGAAAAAGCTGGTGAAGAAGAAGAAAAAAGAGCACCTGCGCGTATTCATCAAAGACGTGGCGCAACTCTTAGGTCTGTCGAAAACAACCGCCTGATCGTTACCATGACGGCTCTTCTTCAATCAGGCGCCTTGATTGCGGTCATAGTCTTATTTATCGCCGTTGAAATAGTGGTGCTGTACCGCCGGCATCACACCGCGGCCAACAGCGCGTCAATCAGCGCTTTTCTACCGAACTTGTTGGCCGGCTTATTCCTTATGTGCGGTATTCAGCTAGCTATCTGGGACGCACCGTCAACAGCCCTGCTGAGCTGCCTTACCATAGCGGGGCTATGTCACCTCTTTGAATTCAGACAGTATTGGCGCGGGCGCTAAAGCACCCGCACGCAAATTAGACCTACCAAGCTGGTTGCATCGCCACCTGCTTTGGCATTTGGTTCGGGATTGTTGGAAGCAGGTATAAACGCAGAATCGTCGTACCAATGCCCACCTGCAATGTCAGACGCTTAAGCATAGCCCCAACACCTCTGGCGCCTTCAAGTCCATCTAGGCGAATATTCAAATCCAACAAACGCTCGAGACCACGCTGAAATTTAGGGTCCCGCGTGTTCAGTGTCATCGGAAACACCTGCTTTGAAATCTCTGTTGTGATGTCAAAAACGGTATGATCGAACTCGGTTACATCCATACCAAATGCCTCGTACAACTTTGGACGTGAATGGTCACGCACGTACATGGTTGTATAGACCAATACGAGGAACATCCGAATGAACAACTTGTTGTATCCAGTGAGCAACTTCGGGTTGGCGCGCATCAGCAGGGCAAAAGCCTCACCATGCGCAAACTCGTCGTTACACCACTCTAGGAACCACTTAAAGATGGGATGAAAACGGCGCTCTGGGTGACGCTCTAAATGGCGGTAAATGGTGATGTAGCGCGCATACCCAATCTTTTCAGACAGGTAGGTCGCATAAAAAATGAATTTCGGCCGAAAGTACGTATATTCTTTATCGCGCTTAAGAACACTCAGGTCGACGGCCACGCCCAATTTATTCAGTGCACGATTTATGAACCCCGCATGCCGCGACTCGTCACGAGCCATATAGCGGAAGAGTTTTGCAATCTCAGGATCCCCTACTTTGCTCTCGATTTCCTGATATAAGACACAACCCGAGTACTCGGCCGTAATCGAGCTGACCAGCAGATCGAGAAACTCAGCTTTTAATTCAGGATCTGCCTCCAGTGTCTCAGGATCAAATTCATAATTCTGCTTGAAATGCTCCCGATTAGTATCCAACTCAAAAGCCGCCATCATGGCGTCCCATTCCTCACGAACCGGATCAATGTCGTAGCATCCAATCTCCTCGCAATCGGTCGTGTAGAATCGCGGTGCTAAGGCGCGGCTTTCTAGCGCTTGTTTAGTGCTGTTATTCATACCAACTGCAGTTGAATCTTCTGCCATATTTCCCCCGTATAGACTTTGAATAGTAAAAAAAAGAGCCAAAGTCCAACTATTTGGATATCTCAGCTGTCAACTTTATTTTACCTTGGCAGTTCAATCAAGTTAGGGGACCATAGGCGCAGTCAAGAGATCCATACGCATGTCTAAAACCAACAGTGATCACCTCTTTCATCTGGGTTATGTCAGCACCGAGACCCTAGACTTGGGCTCAGCTGGTATGGTGAAGCTCCTCACCGAAGCTCGTCGGATCAATACATCGCGCGACATTACCGGGCTTTTACTCCATCGGGATCGATCGTTTTACCAAGTACTTGAGGGCGCAGAAGATATTGTCCGACAGACCTTCGACAGCATCGAAAAAGATAAGCGACACACGGCTATCGACGTCTTATTTGAAGGTGAAGTTGACGAGCGCGAGTTTCCTGACTGGCAGATGGGCTTTCTTAACCTCGACGGCGTCGACATTGAGACTTTGCAGGGTTACTCGGACTTCTTATCGCGCGAAGACAACGCTAAAGACTTTCTCGAAAATCTGAGTCGCGGGAAACGTCTCGCACTCATGTTCCGATCGATGGAATAGCCCTAAGAAAAAACCTTTGCCTCTCTGAAATCAGCTCCTACACTTGAATTTAAGGGGCAGTGACCCTAGTTTATTTAGTACACACTAAATTAAGAGGGGGTAGTCATGCAGTTTCTATCATTTGGTTTGATAAGTTCTGTCGCAATTGCGCTCGTGCTGATTGTCGTTCTAACCAAGGCAGTCAAGTTTGTTCCGCAAAACCGCGCCTTTGTAGTTGAACGTTTTGGTAAGTACACCCGCACTCTGGAAGCAGGGCTTAATTTCCTTAACCCATTCTTTGATCGGGTCGCTTATAACAGAACCCTGAAAGAGCAGGCGGTTGACGTCCCATCTCAGGCTGCGATTACGCGAGACAACATCTCACTGATTGTCGATGGCGTTCTGTATTTGAAGGTACTCGATCCCTACAAAGCGTCGTATGGTGTTGACGACTACGTCTATGCAGTTACCCAGCTCGCGCAGACGACCATGCGAAGTGAGATCGGAAAAATCGAGCTCGATAAAACCTTCGAGGAGCGTGAGGCGCTGAACAACAATATCGTCTCGCAAATTAACGAGGCAGCTGGACCCTGGGGCGTCATGGTACTCCGCTACGAAATTAAAGATATTGAACCACCACGCACTGTACTCGATGCCATGGAACGGCAGATGAAGGCTGAGCGAGAAAAACGCGCGGCCATCCTCGAGTCCGAGGGTGAACGTCAATCGTCAATCAACGTTGCCGAGGGAGAAAAACGGGCCCGAGTACTCGCAGCTGAGGCTGAAAAATCCGAGCAGATTTTGAAGGCGGAAGGTGAAGCAAACGCGATCATTGCGGTCGCAGAAGCGAAGGCTGAGGCCCTGAACAAAGTCGGTGCGGCTGCGAACACAGAAGACGGTCAAAAGGCCGTGCAACTGGACTTGGCAGAGCAAGCAATCACAGCAAAGCAAGCCATCGCACGCGACTCTTCTGTCGTACTGCTTAGCGATACACAGACAAATGCATCCAATGTGGTGGCCGAAGCAATGACCATCGTCAATCGATTAAACGAGGTGCAAGGAAAGACCAGTGACACTGCTTGAATACTTCGGCGAAAACCCAGCGAGCTTCTGGTTTGCGATAGGCGCGCTTGCGCTCGTTATAGAGCTGGTCGTACTGGGCATGAGCACTATCGTGCTCTTCCTCGCCGGGCTCGGATCGCTCATTACCGCCCTACTCATTTACCTAGGGGTAGTACCAGGCGATTGGTTAACTGGGTTCGCCGTGATGGGTGTGCTGTCATTTATCTTGGGCGTATTACTTTGGAAACCGCTCAAGCAATATCAGGCGGCTGAACCTCCTCGCTCTGGTCATAGTTCGGACTTTGTCGGTTATGAGTTTGCGCTATCGAGCCTCTTAGATCGCGAGACTCAGTCCACGCATCAATTCTCTGGCGTCTCGTGGCGCGTTGAACTTGCGCTTGAGGAAGGCGACAAATCGCTAGCCAGTGGCGACCGCGTTCGTGTTGTCTCGCTCCATCCCGGAATTTTGGTGGTAGCGCAGGCGTAATTGCGAGAGGGCTATTTCGTGAACGAGTTAGGGGGCTTGCATGATGGCAAAGTTACCATCGGCTGTCCCCACAAGCTTCTCCTGAACATAAAGCTCACCGCGAACGTTGGCGAAGCGCTTACCTTTGTTTACCAATCGGGCCTCGCATTCAACCACGCCACCGACAACAGGCCTCAGAAAATTCATCGATATCTGAAGTGTGGCGCAAATCGCACCTTCACTTAAACAGTGAGTCAATGTCGCAGCCATGACTGTGTCTACCAATGTAAATAAGGCTCCGCCGTGAACCACACCGTTGGGATTCTTATGAGGTTCAGTAATCGTTAACTGTCCTTTTCCAGTGCCATCGCTCTCTGGAAAAACCTCAAAGCCGACTAATTGGGCAAAACCGGGATGTTGCATAACGTTTTAAACCACTTCATCTGTATGTCGCGGCGCACTGTATCAGCTTATCATCGTTCTATCAGCGGGAGTGTCGCTATTCCTGGGCTTAGATGACCGGTCAGCTGCCGAGCCTGCGGGCGCCAAGATTGATGGACTCCGCAAAGGCTTGCGGCAAGGGTTCTAGCTCTGAGCCCATCGTGTCACTCCATCGGTTCAGAAACCCAAATAACGCGATTACACTTACTATTTCAACGATTTCGCGATCGGAGTAATGCTCCTTCAGCGACGCAAAATCGCTATCACTCGATGCATTGGGCTGAAGTGCGGCATGCCATGCTAGTTTCAAGGCGGCGCGCTCTGCATCGCTAAATAGCGATGAGGACTCGAACTCGAAGGTCGCTTCGACTTTTTCCTGAGATACACCCAGCTTGTGTGCGGAGTGTGACGTATGCGCCTGACAGTAGTGACAGCCATGCGCCGCACTCGCTACCATGGCCACCAGCTGTTTCAAACCGCGATCGAGTTCTCCGGACTGCAGTATCGTGGCGCCAATGCCGCCAAAAGCCGTCAGTAATTCAGGCCAATGAGCCATTGAGAGAAGATTATTAGGGATGTATCCCATGGTGTTTTCCAACACGTCAAACATGGGTTTAAAGTCTGCAAGCTGCGTGGGTGACAGCGGTTTAATCCGGGACATGATGACCTCCGTGTTCTGCATAGTTTACCTCGACTAAGGAGTCCTTCAGCAGCGCGTAACACTTACCAGTGGATGTATCTCGCTCAGTGAGTAATGCCTAACTGTGATTCGATGAACCGAGCTTGGTACCTGTAATAGAAAAGTCTATTGGATAACTTCCGCCATCCGTGTCCCTCATCGGGTACCTTAATATATGGGGCCTCGATACCATTCTTTCGCAATGTTCGCACCATTACTTCCGTCTCATAGATATCAATCCTTGGGTCCTTTTCGCCATGCGAATAAAGCACTGGCACTTTAATCTTATCCGCCTGTCTGATTGGCGAATTAATCTTGTAGAACTCCCTCCACTCAGGGTCACGAATGTCGCCATACTCGATTCGGTCAGAAGCTTTCAAGGCCGGTGACGCAACCTCTAGCGCTGTTACCCAATCGGCCACACCATATCGGGCTACTCCAGCAGTAAATGCCTCCGGATACGATGCCAATACAGCATTAACCATATAGCCGCCATAAGATCCACCGGATACCGCCGCACGGGACGTGTCAACCCGCCCATCCACGCTCAAAAACTCAAGCATGTCGACCAAATCTCGAACGCTGTCTAAGCGCTGCTTCTGGTCGTCTAGCTTTACGTAGGTGCGCCCAAATCCTGTGGAACCGCGGACATTAGGTTTGAAGACAGCTACACCGCGAGCAACGTGATATTGAGACACGGGATCAAAGCTTGCTCGCGATTGTGCCGTAGGACCACCATGCACCTCGAAAATAACTGGGGGAATCTCTGCCTGCACGCGCTGTTTTGGAAGGTAAAGTAGCCCCTGCAATTCAACGCCGTCTCGTGCCGGTATTTTAATGCTCTCTGGACGAGTCAAAGACCCCTTTCGAATACCCGCGAGATTAGAGCGAACCAAATGTACGAACGACCCTTCAGCCAAATTGAGGGAAAAAACATCGCCTGGGGTTTGCCAACCGTTGACCCCGACAATTAAGGTAGTGGTTTGCCGCGAACAGCTGAGCGAGTAGACGCCCTCCGGGATCACCGGGAATGTTAGTGACTCACCTGTTTGTAGATTGAGTCCTCCAAGCACGTCAAAACCGTCTTGATTTTCAGTCCACAACAAATACGTATCATTTTCGCCGCACAGGCGGACATCCGACAAATCAAACTCGGACTCGACTATCGAATCGAACCTCGCGCTAGCAATATCGTAGGCAACCACCGCGGTGAACTCGCGGTCTGCATTACTACTTAAATATAAAGTCTTTCCATCTGACGACCACGCGAACCCACCATCACTATGATTAGCTCGAGACTCCGGTTGGGATATTACCTGCGTTTCGCCCGTGGCCGTCTCCAGCAAATAGAGATAGTCAGAGTCCTCTCCCACGGTTTCAGAAACGACGAGATAGCGGCCATCCGGCGACAGCACATGAGCAAAATTTCCGTAACTACCCTCAAGGACCATTTCCATCTCACCTGAGGAAATCGATCCCTCATAGATGTCATAGTCCAGTCCTGTTCGTTCCGTAGAGGCGAAAAAAAATGTGTCGTTGTCAGCGCTGATATCGCCGAACGATCGGAAACCTCCATTTGTTGCAGAAAAAATCTCCCGCTCAGCGGAGCCATTGCGATCAATCAATAAATAAGACTCTTGCTCGTCACCATTATTGTCAGCTCCGTAGAGAACACCAGAACTGTCGGGCAACCATCTGGCGAAAGTAATGCCGTTGCCAAAGGTCAGTTGAGTAGGGGTGCCGCCATCTATCGGCAGGGTCCAAAGTTGGGGTACACCAGTTATTGACGATCGAAAAATTATTTGCTGTCCGTCTGGCGATAGTTGCGGCGATGAGACACCATTTGCAAGAAGGTAACGGCTGATATCGGCCGGCTCATCACCCGCCATACCCACAGATAGGGCCTCTTTCGTAGGCACAATGGCCTCAAGCTGTTCCGACGATTGCTCCGTCATGCAACCCATAGGAACCGTGATTACGGCCATTAACCAGAGTAGTTTAATTTGCTCGCGAGACATCATGTGTACCTCAAATTTACTGCAGACGCGGGCTCCCTAGTTTACGCTGAATTATTTATCGAACCGCAGGCTCGAGCAATTCAAGCGTGCCTAAAGATGCATTCAGCATAGCCCTCGCTCCAACGGGTACGGTACTCTGCTGCTCTACATGTCCAATCATGGCGCCAAAATAGCAGGGCACACCCAGTGGTTCACAGTGTTGCCTGAGAATGTCCATCAAGGCGAAATTGCCAAGGCCAGGATTCGGTTCGACGCCGGTAAAGTGTCCAAATACAATACCAGAAACTTGGTCTAGTACGCCGCTTAGCTTTAGCTGCGTCATCATGCGGTCGACGCGATATATAGCCTCACCAACATCCTCAAGAAATAAAATGCCGCCTCTAGCATCGGGGAAGAAAGGCGTTCCAACTAGGGCACTCATCAAGGTCAAATTTCCACCAATAAGGTGCCCTTTTGCCTTGCCCGCATGGATCGTTTGAATGCGGTGCTTTCGAGCCACAAGATCATCATCAATGACTTCAGGGTTGCTGTAAGTCACTGACTCAGCGTCAAACAGCACCTCACGCATTCCCTGATAGGTAAAGTCATTCCACCGGGACATCACGTTTGGGCCATGAAAAGTGACGACACCTGTTTTGTTGTAAATGGCATTGAGGAGACTGGTGATATCACTGTATCCAAGGAAGATCTTAGGATTCCTCGCTATAAGGTCGAAATCTAAAAATGGCAGTATTCGGCTCGCACCCCAACCACCGCGGAGTGCAAATACAGCGTCGATCTCGGGGTCGGCGAACGCCGCATTGATATCCGAGGCACGATCTTCGTCCTCACCGGCAAGATAACCAAACCGGTCCATCACATGCGGACCGACTTTCACCTTTAGTCCCATTGCATCCAGGGTCTCCAGCGCTATTTGAAGCTGCAAAGACTCGTAGGTCACGGACGCGGGCGCAACGAGCCCAATAGTATCGCCAGGATGTAGACGCTTCGGCCGTGTAACCGCGTCTGCGAATGCGAACCTGGGCGCAACTCCCATCAGAGTGCTTGCAAGGCTCAATTGAAGGAGTAATCGTCGATCCATCGCGCGCATTTCCCAATAACTGTGATTGAGCTTGGCAGAGCTACTCTCTCGCGGCAAGCTAGACAGCTCGATAAACGAACGAGTCAGGTTCATCGTGCGCCCGCTACTAACAGTGTTACTACTCACCCTCACGCCCATCATTGCGCGCGGTGATCCAAGTCTTCTTGTAAACGCGAGGGCCAGTACACCGAGCTTACTTACGGACATCCGATATGCAGGTAACAATAACTTTATGGGACGACCTGTTGCAGGTTACGAGGCTCCTCTCTGCCTATTGAGTGAGGCTGCCTCAATGGCCCTTGGTCGTGCTCAAGAGCTAACCTTGAGCCGCAACCTCAGCCTGTTAGTGTATGACTGCTATCGACCACAGCGCGCCGTTGACGATTTCGTCGATTGGGTCTCTGGTACCGCTCCCGAACCGACGAAACCAGCCTATTACCCCAGCCTCGAGCGTTCCTCGCTGATAGAGCTGGGATATATCGCCAATCAATCTGGGCATTCGCGAGCGAGTACGGTTGATTTAACACTGGTGGATATTGCGACGGGACAGCCCCTTGATATGGGCACGCCGTGGGACTTTTTTGATCCAACGTCTCATACGGAGAGCGATGAGATCGATCTGGGAGCCCGCAATAACCGGTTCCTACTCCGCGAGATAATGACAGCTTCTGGATTCAGACCTTACTACGCGGAGTGGTGGCACTTTACACTGGTCGATGAGCCTTACCCTGAAACGTATTTCGACATCGTGATCAATGAATGACAAGCCATCATGATGGCCATCGTGCACTGAATAATTGAGGTACCATCGAAAAAGGTTAACCGCTGACCCGCACCGACTGCGCTCATTTACAAGAAATAAAAGGAAACGATGACTATGCGCATCATGCTCGTTACTTTGACCCTAATCGCTACAACTATACTAGCGGGCTGCAACAGCGAACCCCCAGTTGAGCCAGCCGATCTCATCTTTGCGGGTGGTGCCATATTCACATCTGACCCCGAACAACCCAATGCCTCGGCCGTTGCGGTTCGCGGCGAACGTATCATTTACGTTGGCGATGAAGCCGGCATTAAGTCATTTATCGGCCCCGAGACCCGAAAAATCGATATTGGCGATGGACTCCTCATATCGGGACTTATGGATTCGCACACCCACGTCTTTACGGGGTCCTTCTCTGACGTTGGGGTCAATCTTAGTCTCGCCGACACGCGTGAGAAATTACAGGTAGCGCTGGAAGCAATACGAGATGCCAATCCAGGCACGGGGCCCGTCTATGCTCGGGGCTGGCAGAACCACCTGTTCCCCAAGACAGGTCCTACGGCACAACAGTTGGATGAGATTTTCGGTGATCGCATTGTGATTCTTAGCTCGGTTGATGGTCATTCTAGGTGGTTTTCATCACGTGCTCTGCGCGAAGGTGGTGTCGATGCTAACTACCCTGATCCACATCCGGGGGTTAGCTTTTTTGAGCGAGATCCACTGACCAATGAACCGCTCGGTACAGGCCGAGAAAAGGCTGGCGCACACATTACAGCGACCTTTATCCCGGGCGACAAATCAGCCTACCAAGAGCGATTCGTAAGATGGTTGCCACGCGCTGCCGCGGCGGGCCTTACTGGCGTTTATGATGCGTGGGCCGCAGCACCGAGCGAGCAAGAGGCGTATGAGATTTGGCATTCAATCAGTGAATCGGGAGAACTTAGCCTCAGGATATTCGGTTCTGTTCGCGAAACTGACTCAGCCGATCTGATTGCAAATCGTTTCAAAAAGTTCGAGCAAAACTTCAGTAGTGAGATGGTTCGACCCGAGGCTATTAAGCTTGCCGTGGACGGTGTTCCAGAGGGTCACACAGCCTTTTTATTGACACCTTATGTTGACTCCACGAACGAGGATTTTGGGCAACCGATGATTTCGAAGGAAAATCTAACAGCAAACGTGACCACTTACTTCAGTCGGGATATCCCCATTCACATTCACGCCATCGGCGGTGCTGCAGTGCGCATGTCCCTCGATGCTATTGAGAGCGCCAGAGCCACAACGGGTAATGAATCAGTTCGCGCCACCATCGCGCACATGGACTTTGTGCACCCTGACGATATTCCGCGATTCAAAGCACTGAATGTGACCGCTCAAACGTCAATTCAGTGGGCGGCGCGCGATCCCTCCTATTTCAATATCGGCTCGTTTGTTGGTATGTATAAAGTTGAAAACGCCTATCCCGTTCGTTCAATCATGGACGCCGGCGCCAACCAAAGCTTCGGAGCCGATTGGCCTGCCTCTGCCTACCTATCGACCTATAAGCCTTTAGAGTTGATTGAGGCGGCCCTCACACGGCGTTTGCCCGGTGAACCCGACATGCCGCCTCGAAATCCCGACCAGTCTGTTTCTTTGGCTGAAGCCATTATTGCCATGACACGCAATACCGCCATCCAAGTGGGTGAACTGGAGTCGCTAGGATCGATAACCGAGGGGAAGCTCGCTGACTTAGTGTTGCTCGAGAAGAATCTGTTCGAAATACCCGCCGAGACCATCAACGCAACGTCCGTCGCGGTGACAGTCGTCAACGGCGGAATCGTTCACGAGCGGTAGCGGTTGCTCGGCCTACTCGAAAGCAGGCCCATAACTCCTGTAAACGTAATAGCTTGGCTTATCGAGTACGGGCCATGATGCGCTTGAAAACGTGGTCAAATGTGTTGAGGTCCTCAAGTTTGCCCATGCTAATACGCAGGTAGTGGGGATATCCCTCGTATCCGGCATTAATCAACACCCCCTCTTCCGCCATCGCCCGACGGATAGTCATTGCATCGCTACCTGCATCTACAAAGACGAAGTTAGTTTGTGATGGTACTGGCTTGAGACCGACATCAGCGAGTGTCTTTTGAACCATAGCTCGACCTTCGCGGATCTTGTCTCGGGAGAACTTGATAAAATCGCGATCGATGTAGCTGTGATATGCCGCTGTGAGTCCCACTCCGTTGGGCCACGCCATGATGTACTTAAACGTGTTCTCAATAATGTCAGGCCTCGCCATCCCGTAACCCACTCGCATGCCAGCCATACCGAAGATTTTCGAGAACGTTCGGGTCACCAAAATGTTTTCACCCTCACGCACGAGATCAACCATGGTGTCACGCTCAGGGTCATCTGTGAGCTCGTTATAGGCTTCATCGACGATCACTAGCGCTTTGGGACTTACGGACCGACAAAAAGCTCGGAGCCGGTCTGCGTGAATTGGGAGGCCCGTGGGATTATTTGGATTAGCGAGATAAACAACGGCAACGGACTCATCAACCATCGCCTCCATCGCGTCCAAATCGACTTGCAAATCAGATCGTAATGGGACCCTCGATAAAGTCACCCCGAGGGCCTCCGCGTAGCCCAAGTGCGCATCGTAAGTGAGCGCTGGCGTCAGAACAGATCCCTTCCGTCCATAGGCCATCAGCGCCGCCTGAAGCCCCTCGTTCGAGCCGGAGGACACAAAGAGATTGTCATGACTCAGCTCATTATCGGCGGCTATAACATCAAACAAATCGTCCCGAATCGGATAGTCATAGGGCGAGTCGGGATAATACGCGCTCAGGGACAGAATCTTTTGAACCTCGGCGATGGCCCTAGGACTGGGTCCATAGGGATTTTCATTGAATACCAGTCGAACCTGCCCCTCAGGTATGAGGTACTGACCCCAAGCAGGTAGTGCAGAGCTTGCCAGCGCTGCGGTCCCAAATGCGGATAGAAAGTGTCGTCGGTTTATCATTAATCACCCACAGCTCACATTATTAAAGAGACGGTATCACTAAAAGCACCCACAACGAACTGTGCTTGCTTCAGTGATTCGCTCCCTAAACTGCACTAAACAGATGTCATTTCTGCGAACGCCGCTAGCGCGCGCTCATATTCATCGGGCGTATTGAAATTCAAGCAGGGTTCCCATGCATCGGGCACAGTCACAGTTGTCCAAGACCGGTTATCGAGGAACCCCATGACCGATCGACCACCTGATTCGACATAATCATTCATTTTGGCGGCTAGTGACACCGAGAATAGACCGTGCAATGGGTGTAAACGTTCGCCTTTCAATAGGACGACCTCACTGGCAGCTGATACAGCAGCCATGAGGCGGTCATAGATATGCGTTGGCGGAATGAGCGAGTCAGTGGGCAACACAAACACATAGCCCTCGTCGATACCTGCGGATGCAGCCGTCTCGAGCGCCTTGGCCAAGCCTCCCAAAGGACCGGTAAAATTTAGCGAATCCGACACATGTCGCACGTCATAGGTATTGAGCGCGTCATAGCGTCGAGACCCCGAACAGATGAGAATGGGCAGGGACTGAGATAGATCCCGCAGATCCTGCACCTGCCGCTCGATTAGCGATGCGCCCTTATCGCCGAGAGCGGCTTTATCTTCCCCCATGCGCTGGCTGTCACCACCTGCCAAAATCGCCGCCGCAATAACAGTACTCGATACATCAGTCACTGTAAGTCGGTCCACGGAAAAACGGAGACCGTGACCTTGGAGCCCGCCCTAATGTGCTCAACATCTGCCGCTATCTTGATAGTGCAGTTCGCCCGGGCCAGCCCGAGCACGCGGTGCGAATCTTGACTCCCCATGACAGAAACCCGCAACGAGGGACGCCCGGCAGTACCCTCATCCTGACTCAATAAACCGCGTTGGAATTCGAGCCGCCCACTTCTTCGTGAGAGGTCCGTCTCGAGTATGGCTTCAAGCTGCGTATTGGGGGTAACCCGCTGGCCGTTGAGTAGATATTTCAGCACTGGGAGATATAGCTCGGTTAGGACGACGAACGAAGATACGGCATTTCCGGGTAGTCCGAAGAACAACGTCTGCCCATTTTTTGCACCATCAATATGTCCAAAACACACGGGTTTTCCAGGTTTCATAGCCACTTTGTAGTCGGACACCACGCCCATGGCATCAACACACTGCCGCACATAGTCATAGTCGCCAACGGAGACACCGCCGCTACTGACAACCACGTCGGAATTATTACTGGCTTCGGCTAGGCAAGCCTTAATCGCCTCGGGAGTATCCTCGACCACGCCCAAATTGATGAGATCAATGGGGTAATACCTCAGCACAGCGGCAATGGAGGCCAAATTGCTTTCATAGATGTCGCCCTCCCCCAGGCTTTCCCCCGCCGCTTTTAGCTCATCGCCCGTAGCAAAAAATGCAACACGCAATTTTGCTCGAACCTTCACCTCTGCGATGCCCTGACTGGCAAGCAGCGGGATCATGTTTGGGGTAATCAATTGCCCGGCAGTTGCGATGACAGATTCAGCCCCAATCTCCTCACCACGACGACGTATGTTTGCGCCAAACGGTGTGCTCTGCAACATTCGTACAGACGCACTATTACGCTCGACGTTTTCCTGAATAACTACCGTGTCAGCTGATTCAGGAACCACCGCTCCTGTGAAAATTCGGACACACTCTCCCGGCGCTAACGGACCACCACTGTAGGGTTTTCCCGCCCGTGACTCGCCTATCAGGGTGAAAACTTGTGACGTTAGGCCGCCCTCCCCATCCTGGGAGCAAACAGCGTAACCGTCCATTGCGGAAACATCTGATCGAGGCAGTTCTAGAGCAGCAATAACATCCTGGGTAAGATAGCGCCCCAGCGACTCACTCAGTGCTAATGGTTCACTCGCGTCTGGATATGTCGCCAGCCATGTCCGGCACAGCTGATGCAATTTATCTTGCGCTTGCGCAAAGCTGATCATGTTGAATACGCCCCTCAGTGAGACCCTATTGTGCTGTCGCGCCGCCTGCGGGGCAACCAAGCCAAGCTTTTCAAAGTAGCCACAACATGGGAAGGTTTATACATTCACCGTCAGGCCAAGTGACCTGAACGTTACCGAGCGCCTCGGCGTTCATCGAATGGTATCCCGCATGGTTTTCCTCTGAGGCTACGTACACCTATTTCGCGCTAAAGGAGACCAATATCCGGACAAAATCAATACAAAAAGAGGCGGTTTTTTGTATCGCTCAAAAAGCGAGGAAATAGCGCTTCACTGAGCGATGACATCGCGTACATAAGTACACTTCAGGCGCAGATGCGACAGGTAATCGAAGAGACATGTCATGAATCAAATCGCATCCACCGACCCAACACTGGGATGCTCATTAACTTCAGTTATTGCGCCAGCTCCCGTGGAAGCCGTAGGGGATTCGATGATCCAGCTTGGCCATGGCCACGGGCCCATCGCTGACCGCTTGGGCGTCGAGAATCACCATGGAAGAGGTGCTGGCCTTGCTGTCATACACAGTCGCCAGCAACCATCCTTCGCCTTCTTTTGAGCCAGCTTTTTTCTCCACAAAGACAGGTTCAGAAACACCGTTTCCAAAACCAGCGTCCCAAGAGCTGACATGACCCGTATCACAATCGATATGGGTAATCTCGTGGAATAAGCCACCGTCACCCTTTGCACGTTGTGAAGCGGCTGCAATGTAGCCATGACGATGGCGAGAGGCAGCAAATCGATCGTCAATGCGCGGAAATTCAGAAGCCACATCCAACGTCTGTTGGCGATCTATCGCGCCGGTGTCGACATCTAGCGTCCAGCGCGTCAACTTGCCCTGTGCGTCCGCGTGCGCGGGAATACTGCCATCCGCATTGGGGAAGTTCGGGGCGACAGGAAAATCGACTGAATCGAAGGTGACTTTTGAACCCTCGTTCCACGCATTGAGGTAATGGAAGACATAGCAGACAGGTGCTTCCAACCAGCGAATGCTCGACGCGGGAGCGCCACGTTTCAGCACACCTATGTACGCGCCAGCACTTCGATCGAAGGCAAAAGGAAAACCAAACTGGGCAACGCGATCCAAGTCGCATGTCAATGGGAACAAAGGGAAAATCACGAAGTCACGAGTAATCATGAAATCGTGAACCATCGCCGCGTAGGGGGCGTCGAAAACATCCGACCGGAGCATCCGACCGTTTCGATCAATGACGTGGTAGGTCATGGTATTACTGCCAAAATGATCGGTCATGTAACCGAAACCATGAAGCTCGCCCCTCTCTGGATCGATTTTCGGGTGCGCTGTCATGGCGCCTTTGATGCCATCGGCGTAGTGACCGTAGCCTTCTGACACCAACGTATGCGGGTCCATACTGAACGGATGACTTCCCTCTTCAAGCGCCACCAAATGATCACCGTGCGCCAGAATATGCGTGTTAGCGACGCCATGACGGCGATTGCTTTCAATTTGGCCCGTTTCCGAATTGATATTGATGTCGAGACTGAGGCCTCGCCCTAGCTCGATTTCTTTTTCAAACTTTGGCGTCCTTACCCAGCGATTCACATAACCTACTTTGCCCTGGTCCACGTGAAACGCGTGAACCATGCCGGCACCAAAAAACCAGTGGTAAGTCCCCTCAACAAATTTGGGGTTTGGACCTATCCGATACAGCGATCCTGATAAATCAGAGGGTACGGTGCCCTCGATGACAACATCGTCATAAGAAGCTTCAAAATTGATAGGCCCGTAATTACCGCGCAGTTGCGGATGATTGGGGAGTGGCGTTGCCATAAGCGATTGTTCCGTCCATCAGAATTGATATGAACGATACGCAAGTTAAGGACAAACGGATAGAGATGGATTGAACGCCAGAGTCGATCAATTGGCTACTTTCAAAAGGCACCAGAAGTTGCTGTTAGCGGGTCACTCCTCTGCACACACCAACTTAGCGTTAACCTCGCCCACGACGGCGAGGTTCATTTTTGCACGGCCCTGCATGCCCCCCTGTACCTCACAGGCTTGAAGCGTGTCTTGCACAATGCTTTTCACAACATCAGCGAACTGCTCTGTGTTGAGATCTGTCAGTTTCTCCGCCGCAGGGGCTTTTAAAGGATTGAGAGACGGATCTTTATATTGCGTCGACCAGGATGAGATCCACCATCGATCATCTTTAAAGTAGAGGGAAATGCTGTTGAATCCACCACTGTATGGCTCTGTCTCAGGAGAGGTTCGCATCTCAAATTCACTCCACACATGCGCAATGTTCCCGTACCGCTCGATACGTCTATCAACTTCATATTCAAAGAAAGCTTGGTCGTAGGGCACTGAAATCATGGCCTGTTCAGTACTCAGATCATGTCTCTGAAACCTTCCATCAGGAAATGCCTTGGTGATCAAGGCGCCGTCAGCATGAATGTTGGTATCTCTGTCCGCATCGTAGATAAACCCTTCAGGTCCTGACACCACCTCGTAGTAGGCGTTGACGATGCTATCTATAGATGACGTATCGTCTGCGTAGGACGTCATCGTCACCAGCAAGCTTATTAACAGCAGTACGTATCGCATCGATAAACCCCTCGTCTTTCTCAAAATACCATGACACTAAGCTAACAAAAAATAACGGCGCGCACCCTACGAGGCCAGCGTGGGCCATAAAATCTCAGATGCACTCGTTGAAGCGCAAACTCGCGCTGCAATAAGTCACTTAGGGATTGTTTTGCGGATTCGCTCATCTTTTTAAGCACTACCTTACACATTAAGTTCAGAGACAGCCTGAAGGACTAAGTCCGCACTATGACCATCGCACGCCATCGTTTTAGGACGTATGATTCGCAACATAAGAACGTGAGGGGAACATCATGGGCACACCAGAAACGACCGTACTGCCTGAGGAAACAGCTGAAGTTGCAGCGCTTATAGAACGCGCACGCGTTGCTCAAGCTGCGATAGCTGACTACACGCAAGAACAAGTCGATGGACTCATTAGAGCAATGGTCTGGTCCTGCGCACAACCAGGTGTTGCCGAGGAACTCGCGCAACAAACCCTCGATGAAACTCAGCTAGGGGACTACAACGGGAAATTCGCAAAAATATCAGTGAAAACCCGAGCGGCGCTCATGGATATCCTCCCCGATAAATCGGTCGGTGTGATCGAGGAGGACCTCGAGCGCAATATCGTCAAAATTTGCAAGCCAGTTGGCGTGATTGGCGCTCTATCGCCCTCGACGAATCCCGAGGCAACGCCAGTGATTAAAAGCATTAATGCTGTTAAGGGTCGTAACGCTATTGTCATTGCGCCGCACCCACGCGCTAAGTTCATCAACATGACGATTGTCGAAAAAATGCGCGGTGCTCTCGAAAAGATGGGGGCTCCTGCCGATCTTGTGCAAACCATGGCTCAGCCATCACTCGGCAAAACCGAAGCGCTGATGAAGCAATGTGACCTCATCCTTGCTACGGGTGGACCGGGCATGGTGAAGGCGGCGTATTCAAGTGGTACGCCCGCGTTGGGCGTGGGCGCTGGGAATGCAGTTATCACGGTTGATGAGACAGCCGACCTTTTAGACACGGCAGAAAAAATACGCATCTCTAAGACGCTGGACCTGGCAGCATCCTGCTCCGCCGACAACTCCGTCATTGTCTTTGAGAGCGTCTATGACGAGCTGCTCAGCAACCTGATCGCCGAAGGGGGTTATGTCGCATCACCCGAAGAGGCTGACAAGATTGCAGCAGTTCTCTGGCACGAAGGTGCGCTAAATACAGCAGCCGTCGTCAAACAGCCGCAGGTGCTCGCTGAAATGTCGGGATTCTCCATTCCAGAAGACCGGAAATTTATTATTGTGCCGTATGAGGGTGTGGGACCTGACCATCCCTTTTCTGGGGAAAAACTCTCGGCAGTAATGGCGTTTTATAAAGTCGCCGATATTCACGAGGCAGTTGCGCTCACGAACGCCATTCAGGAATACCAGGGCATGGGTCACTCTTGCGGCATCTACTCCAATAGCGATGACAACATCATCACCCTCGCGAGTGGCACCAAAACATCACGCGTCATGGTGAACCAGCCTCAGGCGCCCTCCAACAGTGGCAATCTGTGGAATGGCATGCGCCAAACCTTTTCGCTTGGTTGTGGCAGCTGGGGCGGCAACTCCACCAATGAGAACATTAACTGGAAACATCTGGTGAACATTACTTGGGTCTCAAAGCCGCTCGCACAAGCAAAGACGCTCCCAAGTGACGAAGAGCTGTTCGGAGATATCATCGGAAAACTGGGTTAGCCGAAGCAAACTATGGCGCGTTTATGCCGATGCAACTGCCCTCGCATCACCATAGCGATGCACGTGGACACTGCGCGCCAAAAAGTGCGTCAACGATCACCCAGTAGAACACCTAGGTACTAGTCCTTGATGACGGACACTGTGGACGAGATCGCCCTTATTTCAGTTTCGCTAGAGCTTTATGCCGAGCGCCATGGTGATATGGCACATCGAGTCTATAAGCGCTTTTTCGAGCTTAATCCTGAGGCTGCGGCGTTGATGGAGTACTCGGACGAGTTCATGCGGGGACGTATGTCTGCATCAATGCTCGAACTCTTTCTCTCCGATGAGCACTTGGAGCCAGGTGGTTATTTAACTTGGGAGCTGGAAAACCACATTAAGGCCTACTCTGCGACCACAGCCATGTACGAAAGTTTGTTCCAAAGTATGCGCGACGTTTTGGACAATGACTTAGGGGCCGATTGGCGATCTGAATGGCAAGAAGCCTGGGCAAGCCGAATAGGCCGCATCATGGAGCATGTCAAACAGTTCTGATCGCTTGCAATAAGTCACAGACCTCGCGGGGTTTTTGGTCACTTATCTAGACAGATACCTCGAGCTTGTCTTCTATGACATTCTCTTCAGACAGCCCGTCCCTCGCCAACAGCATAGCTCGAACTTTTGCTTTAGCGTCTCTTTGATTATCTGCCGATACAGAAACGGGCTTTGGATATCCCAGCGTGCTATGACCCGATGCCGAGGCTACTAAAAGCGTACCTGATACCAAAAACGCTTTATCGAATTCGCTTGGTTCCCAATTGATTGTCATACGGGTTTCGTTAGGTCAGTACATAGCGCCCATGTAGTTGAAGGAAAATCGCTATAAATGGCTCAGATAAGGTAAAAAGATGGTCGGGACGGCAGGATTTGAACCTGCGACCACCACACCCCCAGTGTGGTGCGCTACCAGACTGCGCTACGCCCCGAAGGCCGCGAAGTATACGGGTATTCGCAGCGTTAGGGAATCTTAGTCGTCTCGTTGAAGCAAGGACTTTGCCGCTTGCAAATCTTTAAGGCTATCGCTCACCGCTGACATGACAGCCACCGGGTTGGGGCCGTCTTCACTGGTCAGACGCTGGCGCGCACCACCGATGGTATAGCCCTCTTCGTAAAGCAGGCCGCGGATAGCTCGAACTAGTTCGACATCGCCCCGTTGATAATAACGTCGGTTACCGCGACGTTTGACGGGCTTCAGCTGGGGAAACTCGGCTTCCCAATAACGCAGCACATGCGGCTTTACGGCACACAAGGCGCTGACTTCACCAATGGTGAAATAGCGTTTTCCCGGGATAGGTGGTAACTCGTTGTTGTGCGTGGGCTCAAGCATCGTTTTGCATCTTCTCTACCCGGGCTTTGAGCTTCTGTCCGGGCTTGAAGGTAACAACACGTCGAGCTGAAATAGGAATCTCTTCACCCGTCTTAGGATTACGACCGGGACGCGAGCCTTTATCGCGAAGGTCAAAGTTGCCGAAGCCCGAGAGTTTCACCTGTTCGTTATTTTCGAGACAGATACGAATCTCTTCGAAAAACTGCTCCACCAGCTCTTTCGCTTCGCGCTTGTTGAGACCCAACTCCTCAAAGAGCTTATCGGCCATCTCTGATTTCGTTAATGCGGACATATTGTTACTAGCTTCGCAGTTCGATCCCCAGTTTTTCTCTCAATGAATCAAGCACTTGGTGTATGGCACTCGATACCTCTGACTCATCGAGAGTGCGACTTTGATCTTGGAATGTCAAACCGATGGCCAGACTTTTCCTACCTTCTGCCAAGCCAGTTCCCTCATAGACGTCAAAAAGATCTAATTTGGTGAGCAAGGGCCCAGCAGCGGTGCGAATAGTCGAGAGCACCTCCGCTGAAGCAATATCCTTGTCAGCCACCAATGCGAGATCTCTACGGGTCTCGGGATATTTGGAAATATCATCGTATGCCGGCATGGCAACATCAGTCACCACCGATTGAAGTACCTCGGCAACAACCGTGTTAGCCGGAATACCCATGGCTTTGCGCACGCTCGGATGCACTGCACCGATACGTCCAACGGGCTTACCGTCTACTGAGATCGCCGCACTTTGCCCGTCGTGAAGCCCCGGGAAAACGGACGCCTCAAAGGTCAGTCGATCACCCAGATTCGCAAGTAAGCCCTCGACGGTTCCCTTCACATCAAAAAAGTCAGCCGCCGCTTTCTCAGTTGACCAACCCTCTGTGTCTCGCAATCCCGACACCGCGAGCGCAAGCATTGGGATCTGCTCAGCATCGCCTTTACCCGGGATAAATTTAAGGCCCGTCTCAAACAAGCGAACACGGCTCTGCTGCCGACTGGCATTATGCGCTATCGCTTTCAACAAGCTGGGAATGAGGCTAGTACGCATGACCGCTAGATCCGCTGATATCGGATTCTTCAAAGGTATGGGTGAAAGCTCGGGATCAAAATGAGCCTGTACCTCCGGCGCGACAAAGCTGAAAGTCACAGCTTCGAAATATCCCCGTGCAACAAGGTCATTCTTGGCCATACGGAGCGCACGGCGTGTCTCGGGAACTCCCACCGGGATAAGGCTCGCCTTGATTGGTTGCGCTGGGATGGCATCGAACCCAATGATGCGGGCGAGCTCCTCGATGAGGTCCACTTCAAGACCCATATCGAAGCGCCAACTGGGGGCAGTACACAACCAACCTTGCTCGTGCCCAACAACCCAGAAGCCAAGGCCTTCTAGGATGCGCTCTACCTCCACACGGTCCACACTAATGCCGAGAAGCTTTTTAATTTGCGTTTCTCTCAGAAGAACAGCTTCGTTCACAGGCAGATCGGCATCGGAGACCACTTCTGTCACGGGGCCTGCTTCGCCACCCACGGCGTCAATGAATAACTGTGTTGCGCGCTCCATAGCGTCGCGTTGCAGCTGAAAATCGATACCGCGCTCGTAACGATGAGATGCATCCGTGTGCAATCCATACGACCGCGCTCTGCCCGCCATCAGTTCTGGCGTGAAGAAGGCGCTCTCGAGGAATAGATTGGTCGTGGTCTCACTCACACCGCTGTCCGCACCACCCATAATACCCGCAAGCGCCAGTGGTTTTGTTTGATCAGCAATTACCAAGGTTCCAGGCTGTAACGTCTGCTCAGTACTATCGAGGAGTGTTAACACCTCCCCTGGCTCACACTCGCGGACAACAATCCCGCCAGCTAGTCGATCAAGGTCAAAGGCATGCAGAGGTTGACCCAATTCCAATAAAACGTAGTTAGTGACGTCGACTGCCGCGTCAATCGATCGCAATCCAGCCCGCTCTAGACGCTCACGCATGTAGTCGGGTGTGGTACGCGATAGGTCAACGTTTTTGATGACACGACCGAGATATCTTGGACATTTCGCCGTGGCCTCAATAGCGACTGGGAAGGTGTCGGCAATCGTACTTTCGACAGGCGGTATCGCAGGCTCATTTAGGTCTTCATCAAAAGCAACCGCCACGTCGCGAGCGACACCACGAATGCTGAGGCAGTCGGCTCGATTCGGTGTGAGGCCCAGCTCAATGACCCGATCGTCAAGCGACAGATACTCCCGAATATCGGCACCAATGGGCGCATCAGCGGGAAGCTCCATAAGACCATCGTTATCTTCAGAAATAGTCAGCTCAGCGCCCGCACAGAGCATACCTTGAGACTCCACGCCGCGGAGCTTGGCTTTCTTGATCTTGAGGTTGCCGGGCAACACCGCCCCCACCTTGGCGAGTGGTGCTACCAGGCCCGCACGGGCATTCGGTGCACCGCAAACAATCTGCACGGTCTCGTCACCAGCGTTGACTGTACAGACCTGCAGCTTGTCGGCATTAGGATGTTGCTCAGCCGCAATGATTTGCGCAACGACAACGCCCGAGAACGCGTCAGCCGCGCCTGCGATACTGTCGACCTCTAGGCCAATCATGGTCAGCTTGTGACTCAAAGCGTCTGTCGTCACTTGAGGACTGACCCAGGTACGCAGCCACTGTTCAGAAATAATCATCGTGCTAACTCACATAAATTGCGCAAGGAAGCGCAAGTCGTTGTCGAAATTCAGGCGTAAATCACCAATGCCATAGCGCAGCATTGATAAGCGCTCTACTCCCATACCAAAGGCAAAGCCTCGGTATATATCCGGGTCTATACCACTCATCTCGAGCACCTTGGGGTTAACCATCCCGCAACCCAAAACTTCAATCCATCCTGTGTGACTGCACACTCGGCAGCCCGCACCTGAACATTTAACGCACTGAATATCGACCTCAGCCGAGGGCTCAGTGAACGGAAAATACGAAGGACGCAATCGCACCGATAAGTCGTCGCGCTCGAAGAACGCCTGCAAGAAGTCTTCCAGCAGACCCTTCAGATGCCCAAAATTGGAAGTCTCATCAATTAATAACCCCTCCACCTGATGAAACATCGGCGAGTGGGTCAGGTCAGAGTCACAGCGATAGACCCGGCCTGGACAAATCACACGTATGGGCGGCTGCTGAGCCTCCATCGTGCGCACCTGAACACCTGAAGTATGCGTGCGAAGCACATGCGTGTCGTCGACGTAAAACGTATCGTGCATCGCGCGAGCCGGATGATGCGCGGGAATATTGAGCGCTTCAAAATTGTGGTAGTCATCCTCAATTTCGGGTCCCTCGACAACCTCAAACCCCATTGAGGAAAAGAAGGTTTCCATGCGCTGAATGGTGCGCGTAATTGGATGCAGCGAGCCCGTCTCAGCGCGTCTTCCTGGCAAGGTGACATCGATTGCCTGCTCGGCGAGCTGCGCGGCAAGTGCAGCGCCCTGTAAAGAGGCTTTGCGCGCGCTGAGTTGCTCATTGAGCTGCTGTTTAACGGCGTTAATTTCCGCACCAGCCTTGGGTCGTTCTTCTGCTGAGAGCTGGCCCAGATTCTTTAATAAACCCGTGAGCGCGCCTTTTTTACCTAGGTAGCTTACTCGCAACTCTTCAAGGGCCGCGATATCCGACGCTGCCTCTATGGCGACGACGGCCTCTGCCTTGATGTTTTCCAATGACTGCATTTGTTACTCACGCTCCACTCATTCAAAAAAGGAGGCCGTAGCCTCCTTCTGATTATCGCTCTGCATTAGTGCAGTCGGTAGCCCGAAAACTGCAATTAAGCTGCGAGTGCAGCTTTAGCACGCTCCACCACTGCAGCAAATGCTGGCTTATCGTGGACAGCGAGATCAGCAAGGACGCGACGATCGAGAGTAATCTCAGCTCGCTTGAGACCATTGATGAACTTGCTGTAGGTCATACCGTTTGCTCGTGACTGCGCGTTAATACGCGTAATCCAGAGCGCGCGGAACTGACGCTTGCGCTGACGGCGGTCACGATAGGCGTACTGTCCCGCTTTGGTGACAGCCTGCTTAGCCACTCGGAATACACGTGAACGCGCGCCGTAGTAACCCTTTGCTTGCTTGAGAATTTTCTTGTGTCGACGGTGAGCCGTGACACCACGTTTTACACGAGGCATGTCTTATCTCCTAAAGAACTTAACGATTACTTGGCGCGCAACATACGATCCACAAGTACCACGTCGGACTTATGAATCATTGATGTGCCTCGGAGCTGACGCTTACGCTTAGTCGTCATTTTCGTCAGGATGTGGCTCTTATAAGCACTCTTACGCTTATAACCACTGGCCGTCTTCTTAAACCGCTTAGCGGCACCACTGTGAATTTTGGCTTTTGGCATCGTAGATACTCCTGCTTAAGGCTCTTCCCAGTTTCCTGTCAGAGCGTTTCATCAACCGAGCAATAGGGCATTCACGGGCCACTATCCTCGTTTCTTGGGCGCTATCACCATCGTCAGCTGACGACCTTCCATTTTTGGAAACTGTTCAACAGCACCCAACTCGCTAAGATCACTCTCAACTCGCTTGAGAATTTCCATACCGAGCTCTTGGTGAGCCATCTCACGACCGCGGTATCGCAACGTGACCTTGGCTTTGTCACCGTTTTCTAAAAACCGGACCAAACTACGAAGTTTGACCTGGTAGTCGCCTTCGTCCGTTCCCGGACGAAACTTCATTTCTTTAATTTGTGTGCGCTTTGCCTTTTTCTTCTGAGCCGCTTTTTGCTTCTTCGCTTCAAAGACGTGCTTGCCGTAATCCATGATCTTGCAAACAGGTGTTTCACCGTCTGCCATCATCACTAGATCCATGCCCGCCGCGTCGGCTTTTTCCATTGCCTCCGCATTCGAGACAATACCGACTTGGCTGCCATCGGCGTCGATCAATCGCACCATCGGTGCCTCGATCTGCTCATTCGTCAGAGCTCTTTTGCTCTTGCTATCGTTCTTGATACTGACTCTCTCCACACACGGGTATCGGCTTCGCGGCTTAAGAAATCAGTAAAAGACGCACTCACCACCCAAAATAGGGCGGCGATTTTATAGTGAACAGCGCGGGATAACAAGGCACTAGGTGGTGCTAATGCCTTGTATTTATGCCAATCAAGCGGTCTTGTTAACCACTGATTTATTTGCAATTTCAGTCTGCAAATGTGCGCCGAAGTCGGCAACCGACATCACACCGAGGTCAGCACCGTGACGACCTCGAACCGCGACCGTGCCCGCCTCGCGCTCCTTCTCGCCCACAACCAAGACATAGGGCAGTTTAGAGAGCTCGGCTTCGCGAATCTTAAAGCCTACTTTCTCATTCCTGAGATCGGTAGCGACACGCAAACCTTGCGCCTTTAGCGTGCTGACCACATCTTCGGCATAATTGCTCTGCTTGTCGGTAATGTTGACGACCACCGCTTGCTGGGGTGCTAGCCATACAGGGAAATTACCCTCGAAGTGCTCGATGAGAATCCCGATAAAGCGCTCCAATGAACCAAACAGCGCACGATGTAACATCACAGGACGCTTATCCCGGTTACCGTCCTCATCAACGTAGGTGATATCAAAACGCTCCGGTAAGTTCATGTCGACCTGCAAGGTACCGCATTGCCAGTCACGCCCGATGGCATCGCGCAGAACAAACTCCAGTTTAGGTCCGTAAAATGCGCCCTCTCCGGGAAAGAGCACGTAATCCAAACCCATCACATCTAGTGCATTACTCAGTGCACCCTCAAGCTTGTCCCAGACCTCATCCGAGCCAATACGATTTTCAGGTCGCGTCGACAGCTTGATGACAACATCTTCAAAGCCAAAGTCCTTGTAGATATTCAGAACGAGCGCAACGACATCGATGCATTCCTGCTCCATCTGCGCCTCAGTGCAGTAGATGTGCGCATCGTCCTGAGTGAAATGACGCACACGCATCAGCCCATGCAAGGCGCCTGATGGCTCATACCTATGGACTTTTCCGAACTCAGCCATGCGCAGCGGCAGATCCCGATAACTCTTCAAACCCTGCGCAAACATCGATACAGAACCCGGGCAGTTCATTGGCTTTAACGCAAAAATGCGCTCGTCCTCTGTTTGAGTTGAGAACATGTTCTCTCGGTAGTTGAACCAGTGTCCCGATGTCTCCCACAGGCTGCGATCCATCACATCTGGTGTATTCACCTCAACGTAGCCTGCGGCATCCTGTCGGCCGCGCATGTACTCCAATAGCTCGCGAAACAGGGTCCAACCCTTGGGATGCCAAAAAACTGAACCGGGTGCGTCATCGGCAAAATGGAACAAGCCCAATTTTCGGCCAATCTTTCGGTGATCGCGCTTTTCTGCCTCAGCGATACGATTCAGATATGCCTTGAGCTCTTTAGGTGAGGACCAAGCCGTACCGTAAATACGCTGCAACTGCTGATTGTTGGCATCGCCCCGCCAGTAGGCACCCGCTACTTTGGTTAACTTAAAGGCACCTAACTTACCTGTGCTCGGTACATGAGGTCCGCGACACAAGTCCATCCAGTCGCCCTGCTGATACACTGAGATTTCCTCGCCTTCAAGCAATGCCTCGATGATTTCTACCTTGTAGTGCTCACCCATGTCTCGAAACATTTCAACGGCTTGCTCGCGCGAGTAGACAAGACGCGATACCGGGAGGTCATCGGCCACTAACGCCTGCATTTTCGCTTCAATTTTTTCTAAATCTTCGAGCGAGAAGTTATGGTCAGATGCGAAGTCGTAATAGAAGCCGTCTTCCACAGTCGGTCCAATGGTGACTTGAGTACCGGGAAATAGCTGTTGCACTGCTTGTGCCAGTAAGTGTGCTGTAGAGTGCCGTAAAATCTCAAGGGCCTGATCATCGCGACTGGTGATGATTCTAAGCTCGGCATCACTCTCGATGGAATAGCTAGCATCGACTTCACGACCGTCCACGACGCCCGCCAAGGTAGCTTTCGCAAGCCCCGCACCAATGTCTGCCGCGACATCGTAAACCGTGATTGCATTGTCGAATTGACGAGAGGATCCGTCTGGAAGGGTAATAACCGGCATAAATATTCCTTCATCAGTGGCAGTACCTACGTTGCACTGCGTGTGAATTTGAAGACCACCTAAATGCTGATGAGGCGCGCTTCAATCAATCGTATCTAATACCTAGACGACTATCTATGTTAAGGCGGTGAATCCATTTTTTAAGCTCGAGCCCCGGGAGTATTTGGGGCGCTCGTTGCTTGGCTTGCATCTGTTGAGACGCTTGGCTCTTCCCTCGTTCGTCCACCTGCCATGCGGAGATTAACGTCGGCATGATGCTGCTCGTCAGCCCTTACACGCTGGATCATATCGCTCAATTTGGCCTCGGGCGGGAGATTGTAGTACTCGATTGCTAGTTGCGGTGCGGGCACATCTTCGATCTGACCACTCTCAATTAACTCTAAATAATTGGTGTAGCTGCTTACCGCCTCCTCCTC
>PKCZ01000162.1 GCA_002862405.1 Pseudomonadota bacterium | reverse complement strand
TCGAGTCTGCGGTTGTGGAGCGTGCGGCTACAACAGATACCTTACTGCGATTTTCAAGCATACAGTTACTTGCGGACGTTGCTGCTGACATCGATGACGCTTCATTGAACGCGTTTATCACAGATGTTACCGGCTCACTTGGACGTTTCTTACAACAGATCGTCGCGGACAATACATCGACATTGGCGCAGTTTACCGATGTTGGTTTACGCGTGGTGGTGAGTGATAGCGTTGCAATTGCATCGGGTGACACTGCGTTAGCAGACACGTACAGAGGAGCGATCCTCGGGCGGTTAGAGGACAACTCTGCTCTGACCAACCTTACATCTCAGTTACCCGACTTTAACGAGTTTAGTTACCGCATCGACGAGGGTGCTGCCGGCGGTTTTCAGTATACGATCGACGGCGCTGATGCGACAGCCAGTGACATTATCGTTTATGCACGCGTTGGCGATACGATCCGCTTTGACAATGTGGTGTCATTGACGTCACACCCCTTTAGACTGGGAAGCAGTCCCGAGTCATCGCCGTTGTCTGAGGCGCAGGGTGTTGTCATCGAAAACAATCATCACGTGGCCCTGATCGTTAACGAGAACACACCGGTCACCATTTATCCGCACTGCCAGGTCCATAGCAACATGTTCGACAGGGGCCGAATCGAGATTGTCGAATCATTCGAGGGGTTACAGTTCCCCGGTTTCGGTGCGTCACCGCTTCAAGTTCGAGGTGTTGTCAACACAGGCAAGTACGACGGGGCGGCTGGATACACCTACGATGTGTACTTATCTCAGGAGTCTGCGGAAGCGGCTTCAGATTCAAACGTACACCAACACCGCATGCAGGACATGCCCGAAGTGCCATTTTTCATGCCCGATGGGCAGGGCTACCACGGTGCAGTCGAGTCATCTGGCCGCACAGAATTCAAGCCGATAAGCGTTCAAGATTGACGTATTGCGCCTCGGTATCTGAGGGGTCTAGCTCGAAAGCCCGGGGATTTCGCAGAACGTATCGGCTTCGACCTTGACGCTAATAGCTGAGTTGGCGTGCGCGCCGACGCACCATGATGGCATGACCATCGAATACACACCTGAGCCGCCGGCCTGCAAAATCAAGATTTGTTCTGGTCCCTTGAATGCCATGCGGTCTTGAGGATCGGGCCCTGCAAATTGGCTGAATAAGCGCTTAACGATGCTCGCTTCGACAAAGCTGCGCTGGTATAGCTCCTGAGCGATGTCCTCACGCGTGAGTCCAGCCCCATGCAAAATGGCACTGTGTTCGGGGTTCAATACCACCGTTGCGCATCCACCTGTCAGCGTACCGTTGTTACTGGGCGGGTTAGCTAAGCCCATGGCTAGGAGTTCAAGTAGCGACTTGTAGCTATTGGGATCATCGCCGTCACCGGCGAAGATAACCGAGTGAGGTGCCTCTGAACCCAGCACCGTAACCACACTGTCGTCCGCATCGAAACCACGACTCACATGGAGCGGTGTGAAGGGACTGTTTTCTTCATCTTCAGCCAAACAGAAGGTGAACTTACCTGGATGACCGAGCAGCGCCATGTCGGAACTACCCGGTCGTGCCTTACCTATGTTAATCATAGTCAGCCGGAGGGCTCGCCCGATGGTGGCGTTGGCACGATGACCTGGACCGAGGGCGCCTGTACCCGACGCAATCGGACCGCAGGTATGTCGTGCTGGCCCATTAACGATAATTAAGGGCGCCGTGCAGTGCGTTGTAGCCTGCATTTCAGTGAGATCGAACTCGGGGTCGATCACTGCTTTCACCGCCGCGACGACCACCGGCATGTAGTCCGGCAGACAGCCGGCCATAACCGCCGCAATCGCTATTTTTTTAACGGTTGCGATGCCGTGTCCCGGTCCCATGGTGCCCAACATCATGTCCGCTTCGAGCCCTGATGCCAGAACCATTCGATTGACGCGCTCGGCTGTGGGGATGACGACTGGAAGGCCATCTGTGCAGCCGAGGCGATGAAGTTCTTCCAGTGCTGCCTCTTCGTCTCGCGCGGCTAGGGTATTAGTCACTGCTTGCCTCAAGCGCGGCTAGGATTTCCTGTGCTACGGAGTCTGCAACCGCGGTCATGTTGTTCGCCCCGGTTCCTGCGACGGGATGCGGTAGCTGAACTCTGGGTGCCCCGGGCATACCCAGTGATTCAGCGACAAAATTGCCTTGCGCCCAGAACTCCTCAGTAACCAGTGCTACCGAAGGTATGCCAAGTTTGGCGAGGTTTATGCCGTCACGCACGGTGCCGGTAGTGCAGGAGCCTCAGTGCCCGTAGGCGGCGATGACACCCACGCAATCACCACCAATCTCGCCGAGTAGTTTCTCGGGCGCAGCGATGGTGGCATTTCCTTTGTTATAGGCCTTGAGGTTGATCCCCGGTCGAAGCCGACCAATCGCTTTCCCAACCTCATCAAGGAAGGGCACGGAGTCGGGAAATCCGTTGGCCAGCAAACCAATGGTTGTGGCGCTCCCACCGTCGACCTTTACGGATAAATCGTACGGCATATTTTCAATGCCAACGTCAGCGTCTGGATTTAAAAACTCAATCATGGGCGATCCTCTGAAATCACTACTGTTATCGCCAAGAACGCCCGTGACTGTCAAGAGCGGCGTTGAATTATGTAGTTCGCTGGCATGAGTTTTGACCCGTACAATAAAGCCTCGAGATGAGGGAAGACCAATGGAACGCATCGAATTAGCGCAGGGGCTGTCGTTTAGCCGGCTTGTTTATGGCATGTGGCGGCTCGCAGACGACAGCGATACGTCAGTGAAGCACGTCGATGCCAAAATTAATGCAGCGCTCGATCAGGGCATCACGACATTCGATCAGGCGGATATTTACGGTGGCTACACCGCCGAAGCTGTGATGGGAGCGGCAATGATGGCGAACCCTTCACTGCGCCAGCGGATGGAAATTGTTTCCAAGTGCGACATTGTCATCGATGCAGGCCGTCACTCCGGAACGCGTGTTAAACACTACAACACGACGGCAGCGCACATTAATGCCTGTGTTGAAGCCTCGCTAGCAGAAATGGGTATTAACGAGATTGATGTGCTTCTTGTCCATCGGCCAGATCCGCTCATGGACCATCATGAGACAGGTGCGGCGCTGGATGCGCTAGTCGATGCGGGAAAGGTCCGCGCGGTGGGAGCGTCTAACTTCAGACCCTGGGACTGGAATTTACTCCAGTCGGCCATGCGTCATCCGCTCGTGACCAATCAGATCGAATTGAGCCTTAAACAAATAGCGCCATTCACGAATGGTGACTTGGCTTTCCATCAGCAGCACGGACACGTCGTCATGGCGTGGTCTCCCTTAGGCGGAGGCGACCTGATGACCGCCTCAAATGAGTTGACGCATCGCTTGGATAGCATTGCCACACGATCCGGCGTTGATCGGGCCGCGGTAGCAACAGCATTTTTATTAGCTCATCCGGCGAGGATCACACCAGTACTAGGCACCAACAACCTCGATCGAATCTCGGCAATCTCAGCAGCTGAAACCGTTCAGCTCGACCGACAGGACTGGTTCTTTCTTTACGAAGCTGCGCTGGGCAGCGAGGTACCGTGAGGCCCTCAAGGACTTTTTTATAGATGAGTTAGAAGGGCCCCTCGGATCACTGCGCGATTCAGCGCAGGTCTGCGTCGACCTGATCCTTTGCTGAGTTTGCTCTGCGTAAGTCAGGAACAAAGAAGTCTTCTAAGCCTTGATCAGAGTCTTTTTTTAGCCAGTGTTCGGGAAATTCAGCGGCTGTTGATCGATCTCTCTCCCGAAAAACAGCGCCGGAGCTAAATTTTTCAGTGTAGGGAACTACATGCTCTCCCTTGTTGTTACTCAGTCTGTTGAAGAGCTGCCGACGCATGCTCGCCACGATAGACAGATACTTGGGATTATTAATGAGGTTATTCATTTCTTTGGGATCTGATCGCAAGTCATAAAGTTCCTCCGTATCCCAAACTCCGTGATATTGAATGAGCTTAAAGGCGTCAGTGCGAAGCGCGAAGGTTGTGGGCGTGCTTGGAAAGTTAAACTCCCAGTAGTACTCGTAGAGTAGCTCGTCCCTCCATTCATCAATCTCGAGACCCTTTGCCAGCGAGAGGAAACTCTGACCTTCGAATTGCGCTGGTGGGGTTAATCCCGCTATTTCCATAACTGTAGGAGCGATATCCAAGTTTGCGATCATTTCGGACACTGAAAGACCTTGCTCAATGACGCCTGGCCCCCAGGCAATTAAGGGCACCCGCATCGATTCCTCGTATGCATTTCTTTTGTCGATTAGCCCATGCTCTCCGAACAAGAATCCGTTATCCCCCATCAGCATGACAATCGTATTCCCTGCATATCCATTTTCAGATAGCCAAGCTAAGAGGCGACCCACACTGTCATCAACTGCCGACATAGCTCTGTGGTACTCCATTTTGTACGCTTGGACATCGAGTGAACTGTGGTAAGGGAAATCCACACCATGCCAGCTATTACGCTGATTTTTTACCCACATTGGTTTCCCCGCGTAGTTCTCGGCCGTATCTGCTTGACTTGCGGGCACCGGAATTTTTCGATCGGAATATTGAGTGGCATGGCGCGCGGCGGGGGAGAAGTTCGCATGTACTGCTTTGTGCGATAAATAAAGGAAAAATGGCCGCTCAGACGTGCGCTGGGACAAATAATCGACCGCATAGTCAGTCAGCTCATCTGTTATGTAGCCTTTTTGAAAGACGTGCTCACCGTTGACGTTGAGTTTATTCATCTCACCGTTACGCAATTTAGTGGGATAGTAATGACCCTGTCCCGCAAAACTCACCCAATGGTCGAACCCTGGTTGTGGATCATCAAGGTTGCGAGTTGCTGAGGCAGCTTCACCCATATGCCATTTTCCGATGAAGGCTGTGTCGTATCCTCCTTTTTGTAGGTACTGGGGAAAGAAAACGCTCTCAGGATTTGGCGGTGCATTGTTATCGACCACACCATGATTGTGCATGTATTGGCCGGTCAAAATGGTGGCTCGGCTGGGAGAGCACAGGGCCGTCGTAACAAAGGCGTTTTTGAAGTGGACTCCCTCTTGAGCCAGTCTGTCGATATTCGGTGTATCGATAACCGGATTCATGAATCCCAGCTCATCAAATCGTTGATCGTCAGTCAGGATGTAAATGACGTTGATATCGGAGGCGGCAGTAACGTGACTTTGGGGTTCGGCGGGTAGTTTTGTAGTCGACTCAACGTCATCACAGCCGGTGAGGAGCCACCCTGCTAGCACGGTTATAAAAACTGACACAGTGGATATTCTTTTAGCTCTGGTCACAATGTTGCTCCTAGTGTTGTTGGTGAGTGCGCTTTCTGGGACCAAGGAGTACCCACAGTCTTTCGCGAGGCAAAATGTTCGCATTTCAGTATTTTCGTGACGCCATTATTTTCTGGATAGCGAGACAGAAACTTTGTGTGTACGGCCCCATTTTTTCCTGGTTTTTCCCAACTCACGCTCTCTTCGGGTGTTTCGGCGTTTACTTTCTGTAAGTAGTCATTTAGCAATCGCTCTAAAGCTTGAGAGCATTCTGGATTGTTACCGGCTATGTCGATGCGCTCGTAAGGGTCTGTCGCTAGATCAAACAGTAATGATCGCGCGGAGGTATGAAAGCGGACTAGTTTCAGTGAGTTGACCCGAATCGCAGAGTGGGGTTCGTTCAATCCAACGGCATTGTAGTGAGGGAAGTGAAATACCAGGCCATGTTGTGGACGCTCTAGTTGGTCGTTGGGTGTTGTTAGTAAAGGGCGGAGGCTCACACCGTCGGTATCATGGCTCAGGTGCTCGGTTGCACCCGTCAAATCGGCAAATGTCGGAAGCAAGTCATAACTAATGATGGGTTCACTAGACTGTGAGTTAGGGCTGATTGATGGACCCACGACCATAAATGGTACACGAATCCCTCCTTCCATTAGGTCCCACTTTCCTCGTAACATCGGGTAGTTCATACCTTTCTCATAGGGTCTTCCTTGGTTGAGTTTCTGAGGCAATACTGGCATCCCGCCGTTATCCGAGGTGACGATGAAGTAGGTGTTGTTTTCGAGCCCAAGCTCTCTGTAGGTCTCAAACAACGTTCCAATTGCCGTGTCCATGTCTAGCAGCATAGACGCATAAGCGATATTACTGTGGAGGTCGCCGGGCTTCTTTTCTTCAAAGTATCTAAATGAGCGGCCGCTGTATTCGAGATTCGAGTGAAGTGCATAATGCGACACCTGGACAAAAAAGGGCTGCTCTCTCCGAAGACTATCCTTTATGAAGTCGACTGCACGCTCTGTGATTGCTTCAATGCGCTTTGGATCGTCTTTTTCATAACCTCGCCACTGCTCCTTTTGATCCTCAACGTATCCACCTTCTTTATTGCCCGTCTTTCCATCACTCACGTCGTATCCCAGTTGAGCGGGTTCGGCGTCAATGTGCCACTTGCCGAAATGGGCAGAGCGATAATTTGGATTGGCGAGCTTTAATAATTGAGGAATCGCCAGCTGGTCGTGATTAACCCAGTTTGGACCTCGAACTCTAGTGTGGCGAAGACGTGCAGGAGATTTTCCAAATTGGATGCTGTAACGCGTAGGAGAGCAAACAGGAGCCGCAGCATACGCATTCGAAAAACGCACTCCGGAGGCGCTTATCAGGTCGAGCGATGGCGTGTAATGGAAGTCGCTTTGACTTTCTTCGGCGTCTTTATCCATTGGCGAGGACATTGAACTCCAGCCCTGGTCGTCGGTCAGGACGAGAATGAAATTTGGTGAGGTGTTTTGAGATGCGAGAGCAGGCGCTTGAAGCCACAAGATAACTGCAACAAACAACCAATTGATGTTGGTTGATTTAAGGGCTTTCACTGGCTGTCCCGGCACCTATCACGGGTGCATCCTGCGCAATCAGGTTGCCAAAAATATCCCTTTTTGGAATCTCCGTGATGTGCGAAAAGACACCTTTTCCTGCCGCAGGGAAAGGCGGATGAACAATAGGCTCCCCCGTAAAATCCGAAGGAATAGCGAACGCCTCTAGGCTTGTTGCGCTGACATCCATTGCCAGTACTGAGAGATGAGGTGCGTCATCCATAGCGATGAGCGCTGGTGCTACTGCCCCTGAAAACAGGTTATTGGAAATAATACTTCCATTGTCGTCATTCCAAACAACGAGCACTCGACTACCAATCCGACTATCGGGCGTTGCGATAAAGGCATTATTTCGGAGAGCAACGTTTTCACCGTTAATCTCTACCTGAGGTGCGGAATCAGGGAAGGTAACGTAGGTGTTGTTGTATATGTGGATGTTTGAAGACGGCAAGCGTTTGGGTGCCGCAAAGTCACTGACGAATATGGTTTTACCGGGAAACTCACTTTTGATGCCTTCTGGCCGATCCACTCGGGCAACGCGAGTACCGTCCCCCACACTGACGTTATATCGCCAGATAACATTGTCATTTTTGCCCAGAATTTCTGTGCCGTAGCCCTCATTATCGTAGAAGAAATTGTATTGCACGAGAACATTCTTGTTGCCGAAGTCTACGTGAAGACCACTTGAGTCATTGTGACCGCGTGAGCCGATGGCCGCATTGAACTGGGCAACGATATCGCGCGAACGAAAGAACCATGCGCCGCTTCCTCTAGTGACGGAGACATTTTGATTGGTACGAGAACCCGATCTAAGGAATGTGTTGCTCTCGAGGAGTCCGCCTTTAACACCATTCAACAGTACGCAGCTACCACCTAAGTCTTCGCAGAGATTATTAATAATGCGAACGTTTTCATCGAAATCCAGAGGCGTCCCCCGGACGCCCCCGACGTCAGATGGCCGATGGCGAATCGCAATACCGAACCTCCCGCTCCTTCGAATGACATTTTCATGGATATAGATGTTTGATGTGTTGACTGCTCTTTTGACCGTCTGTGCGGGAGACGTCTCGAATCGGATGCCACTGACTGTATTTCGATTGAACATCCGACGGCGCTTGATGGGATAAACTTCATCAATCTCGAGCCGACTGAGCTCATATCCAGTCAGGGCACGTCGCCCAGAGTTTCTAATTAAAATGCCAAAAGCGTCGCCATCGTCGATACCGTCGCGCGCACGTTTACGAAAGTTTCTTATTTTTAATTCGCTAATGACGAGTTGGTCTTGATCCTCGATCAAGACCGTGGCGACGTGGGCGCCGCGTCTAGGGTTACCTGCGTCGAGTAGTGGCTTCTCACCGGCTCCGTACCGAGTGAAAGTAATTGGTGCCTCTGCGGTACCAGAGTTTGAAATAACTAGCTGCCCTTCAAATAAATCACCTGACCGAAATCGCACAGTGTCTCCCGGTTCTAGGCGCTCTCGACTGACTCTCGATAATGATTGCCATGGCGTCCCTTCGGATAAACCGTCATTACGATCGTTTCCCATTTCGCTGACATAATACGTAGTCTGAGCAACCGCGGAGCCCGCAAGGAAAAGCCCGATGAAGGTCGCTAACAAATAAGAGCGGGCACCCGTTACTTGCTTTTCATGGCGATGATCGCGGGCCACATCAACAGCCCCAGACGGCACGATGTCGAGTATCAACGAAACTGTAGCCGCTGCTTTTTATCAAAGCTTTATCCGAATGCCCATGGTTACCCGTCGGTCAGAGTCCATCATTCGGGCGATCGGACCATTAGCAAAAACGCCGGGCTGCACGGTTCGATCTTTAAGCAGATTGACTCCGCTGAACGTCAATGCGGTCTTCTGGTTGATGTTAAAGCTGAGGGAAGCGTTTAGCTGACCTCGATCATCTGAGTAGAGTGGGAAACCATTACTGATATCAGTTGATTCGGATACCAAAAACACATCGCGATAGGTATATCGTAATCTAGCGGACCACTTGGGTTTCTCGTAAAACGCTGTGAAGTTGTAAGAGTTCTCCGACAGTCGCACGAAATTCAGTGGTAAATCCTGTCGATCGCCATTGCTATTTAAACCTGCGGGTGACGTGAAGGTTTGATCGCGGCTCCCGTTTTGGTAGGCGTAATTTGCGATAATGCCTAAGCCGTTGAAAGGTTGTGGCAAGTTTCGAAAGTAGTGCTGAAAAGCCACTTCGATGCCGTCGATTTCTCCGCCCGGTAAATTCACTGGGGATATTCGATTGACCAATACACCGGCCTCACCCGCAACCGTGCAGACCGGTAGCGCGAGATCAGGATTTCCAGCGTTCGCGTCAACTGCTCTGGGGTTACAAATACCACTGAAGATAGTCTCTCGCCCCACAACGCCATCAAGGTCTTTGTGGTAAATACCAAGACTCATAACACTGCCTTTGCGTGGGTAGTACTCCAGTGTGAGATCGAATTGTTTTGCTGTGGTCGGTTGGAGCGTGGGGTCACCTACGAGCACTGCCTGACCTGTATTCAGTGGGTATCTAACGGTCGGAGACAGATCACCAAAACTGGGTCTGCGCATGATTTTTGCCGCGCCAAATCTAATTTGCACGTCATCCATGGGCGAGATCACCAGGCTGAGTGATGGAAGCACTTCGGTGTAGTCCTGTGACTCGGAAACATCGCGCAGTGAGCCATCAATCATCACTTCATTTCCGGCGGCGTTCTGATCGGTATTAACCACGCGTAACCCTGCAATTCCTTGCGCGGGAAGACCCAAAATATCAAGCTCAAAGTCACCACGCAGGTAGCCCGCGTAGGTGTTCTCATCGACGCCAAAACCTTGAAGTGGGTCAGTTACACCGTCAGTATCCAAGCCAATCAGGCTGCGCAGTTGTCTTCTCTGTCCAAAGATAGCGTTGGTATTGCCGGTCAAAAAATTATCGAGGTAGGCACCATTGCTCCTGAATTCGAAAAAGTCTCCCGGTGTTGGTGCGAGAAACTGCGCTAAATCACTCCCGGAAAAGCCAGGAAAGTTCCGAGATACCTGTGACAAGCGAGATCGATTAATGGATCTGTCGCTGATTCGAATACCTGCCTTGATTTCTTGCCACATCCCGCTGTTGCGGAACCAGGTTACGTCGACGGTCGCTGCAGTTTCCTCATTATCAAAGAAGCTATCCTGATCTCGGGCAATAAATAGCGAGTAGTAATTTGGGTCCAACAGTTGTGTCGTGGTGACGCGATCACCTGTTGGACCATACTCAAGGACGCCATCTCGATAGTCGTAGTAAAAAGGTACTCTGATCGCAGCGCCAGCACTGTGGAAATTAGTCGCTGTGGGATCGTTGAATTGAAACACCGTAGTGAACGAGGCCTCCTGAGTGTCTGATCCAGCGGCGCTGACCTCGAATTCCACTTTTACATCGTCGCTATCCCATTCTCCACCGATTGCCGCGAGATAGGATTCAGTGTCGCGTGAGCCGGCGCGATTGTTTGAGCGGAGTCTTAATCCATCATTGGGACCGCCTGTCTCGGTTGAGAGATCTATACCGCCGTTTCTGACGCCCCCGCCAATAATACCTGAAGTGAGCATTGGAATACTTACGCCCGCAATTGACAACGAGCCGAACGTGGCATCTTCAGTACCATCGAGCTCTTGGTCACCGCCAGCTGCTCCTATAAACATAGATTGCCCTAAATTGAGCCTCGAAAAGTCTGTGTAAGACACCTCGGTAAAAAGCTTCAAATCGTTGCTGTACTGCCATTCCAAAGAAGCGCTAACTGCAGTGTTTTCTCTATCCTCAACACCGAAGAGAAGGTCTCCAAACCCGGGCTTGTAATAAGCATCGCCAATACCATCACCATTAAAGTCAACGTTGCTTTGCGCTGCTTGTCGAATTCCCGGTGAAACCCTTAAAGAGTCCTCTCTCACAGTCTTCTCTATGTGATTGAAAGTTACAATTGCCCCCACATCACCCAGTTGCGTAGAAAATTTATCACCAACGGTCGCGGAGAAATTCTGGTTCCACGCTTCGGCATTCTCGGCGTATTCAGCGGCAGCTCTGAAAACGGCAAGTCGTTCTTTCAGTCTGAGTCCGCGATAAGTTTTAACATCTATCGTTCCACCGATGCTGCCCTCGACCATATCTGCGGTGGGAACTTTTACAACATTAAGGGACCGAACGAGAGCAGCGGGGAGGTCTTCAAAGCTCATACCACCACGACTGTCACCTGCCGGGGTCGTGCCTCTACCATTAATTTCTACGCGGTTGTCTTCACTGCCCCTGACGGCTACCGATGACCCTATACCGGCATTTCTACTGATTTGAACTCCTGGAATATTCTCGAGTACCTCGGCGAGATTTTCATCTGGCATCTTGCCAATGTCTTCAGCATTGATGACCTCGATTAGATTTTTTTGTTGCCTCTTTTGCTCCAACGCAGACTCGAGGCTTTGTTGAATACCATAAACAATGACTTCCTCGACGATTCCCCCCGAACTTGCGCTAGTTTCATTTGATTCGTCACCAGTAACTTGCGCTGCGACCTGATATGGAGAGGCCACCGTAAGTGCTGCAAGGACAGCCAAGTGAAAGAAGATGGTTTGGTGCATCCGCGTCAAGAACGCACCTCTGCCACGAGGATCACACTTTCATGACACTTTATTTTAATCTTATTCGAGCGCAGCGAATTATTATCCATTACTCGGCGTCCCGTACGAGCCACTGAGCATTTTGCGACCCTGTTCGAACCTTCACTTCGGGAAGACCTCTCTGAAAATTTATCCTCCACGACTGCGTGAGCGGATCTGGTTTTTTGGTCAATGAAGAAGTCCAGTAGTTAAGAACATTGTTTGGATTAGGGAAGAGCGTTGTATCCTGCGCAGGATTATTCTTCGAGACATCGACTAAAGTTTGAATTTCTTTGAGATTCGGAAGTCTCCAGTCATCATATCCAGCGAAGGTCGAGTCTCTCGCCGTCTTCATGGCAACTCCCCAAACTTTATTGCTTACTGCACCCTCTTCGCACCCTTCCCCAGATAAACCCTCAGGGCATTTTTTCCACATTAACCCGGTCACAAGGTCCGTGACGGTACTATCGCCATTGTCTACAAATCTTGTTTTGTCAAAGCGAGTAGCTGCGTAATCACCAGCAACTAGCCTGACCTGGTACGTTTGGGTTTTAGCCTTTGAGTTTCCGATACCAGAGAAAAAGTTAACTGCCCACGCATTCGTTGCTACGCCCGATACTGAGTCATTAGTCCAGTAAGCCTGACTTTTGCTATTGGGGAAGCGATTTACATCGTTGGCTGGGTTCTGACGTCCGTTATTCGCTATCGTTAGCAGCTCGGTTACCGACGGTACCCGCCACGCGGTGATGCCACACAAGTTCTCGGCGTTTGTAGTGTCAGCTAAGGTCCCCCGATTCTGCCACGTCACCTTTTCATTGAAGGAGTGGGTGCCTGACGCGGTCTTTATTTCCCAGACTAGTCCAGTAACGTTGTCGCGAATACACGACCATTGACTGCCCTCCGCCTCCGTTCCATCGGCTGACCAAGCCACGTTCTGGATGGCTAACGGGGTACCATCGCTTCCTAATTTTGTGAAATCGAACGCGGCAGCGCCAGTGCCCACTTTGTTCTCGGCAATGGAGCCATCAGCATCGCGCCCTTGGTCACAGTCTTGAGGTACGTGACCCTCATTTTGGATCGCCTTGGTGCATGTATTATTTATACCCGAGGTTCCATTACCACTAACTATGATCCCAGTATCATTAAGTGGATTCCTCGGAGTGGCAACTATTTCATTGCTCGCGTCGCTCTCGGCGCTGCCAACAAGTGCTGTAACCACGAGATAGTAGGCGACATTGTTAGAAAGACCGCTAACTGTGTGATCGGGGGGTAAAACCTCCACTTGTGTGGAGCCTTCTAAGGCCTCCAGGTTACTCAAGAACGTAAGTGCTGAAATACTTTCAGTCGCGTAGTAGAGGTTGTAGCCGGTGGCCTCCTCGACCTCTTGCCAACTCACTGTGAGCCTCGAATTGCCGATCCAATCTAGGGACAGAGTGGGGGCGTCAGGTTTTGCGACCTCCACTGTCACGGCCGCAGTAGCGGTGGCCTCAGCGTAGAGTTCGTCAGCGGCTTTCACGGCGGTAATTGTAGTCGAGCCACTTGCTAGTGCTGTTAACAGTCCTTCAGAGGTCACCGTAGCAATAGTTTCATCAGAACTTGAATAACTAATTGTACCTGTGCCGTCACCTCCGCTAGCAGCTATCGTCTGTGTATCTCCAACGGTAAGGGTATAGCTATCTTGGCCGAAGGTGATTGTTTGCTCGAGCTTCGGTATCACTTCTACTTCTGTTGTTGCGGTGGCCTCTAAATACGAACTGTCACTAGCTTTTGTAGCGGTAATTGTTGCGGAGCCAAGCGCAATAGCGGAAACCTCACCATCTGCAGAGACAGTTGCTACATTTGTGTCGCTGCTCTCGAAACTCAGTGCACCTGTCCCCAAGCCGCCCGTAACCTGCAATGTTTCTGTATTGCCTATTACGATTTCATAAGATGAACTCGCGAATGCAATTGTCTGAACCAGCGCCACATCATCGATTTCTTCTGGTCCGGAGCCTGATCCGCCGCAACCTGAGAGGATCAAAAGCATGATGGTGTAATTAATATTTTTTATCATAGTCATAGCAGCTAGGCCCCAATTTCAGCCGATCTTGAACTTATGTCTATTTGGGCAAACGTAATGCGCCCTGATTGGCTGTTATCAATTTATGGTTATTTGCAACGTAGAGTAATGACAATATTGTCACGATGCAAAAAATAACGCGACCCCATCTTTTGTGGCAGACATAGATCACAACTTCCTTTTGACTTCGGGTTAACACCGCTCATCCGATCGGGAGTAAAGTGTGGGTCTCGTTCACATGGAGCATCGTAAGTGATCAGGAATAAATCGACCTTAGCGCTGGTAGCAGAGGTTGCTGGCGTTTCTTTGAAGACGGCATCTAGGGTTGTTCGGAAAGAGCCTAATGTTCGAGAAGAAACGCGACGGCGAGTTGAACATGCGATGAACGAGGTGAGCTATCGCCCAGGAGTTGCACCTCGGGCGTCTGTGGGCGCTCGATCTTTTCTGATTGGTTTGGTTTTTGATAACCCCAACTCTAGCTATGTTGTCGATTTGCTGAGAGGGGCAACCGAGCAGACACGGGCGGAAGGATATAACTTAGTTGTCGAACCGATCCGCACTGATGACGTAAATATCGTCGTAAATATAAAACGCTTAGTAATTCAGTCGAACCTCGATGGCATTGTGCTTCCGCCACCCATTTGTGATCTAGATGATGTGCTGTCGATACTCGATGAATTTGGTACACCGTATGTTGGCATTGGCCCCAATAACAATGTCCTAGTGAATCGCCCGAGCATCGATGATGAGGCAGCTGCGGCGGCAATGACGGACTATTTGATACAACTGGGCCACACAGATATCGCCTTTGTAAAAGGGCGGGCGAGGACTTCAACGACAGGACAGAGATTGAAGGGTTACGAGCGCGCTTTACGAAACTCAGGACTTTGCAGACGAAGTGATTTTATCGTTGACGGTGACTATACCTTCAAGTCAGGTCTTCATGCCGGTGAACAGTTACTCCGGCTAAATTCAGCACCGACAGCCATTTTTGCCAGTAATGACGAAATGGCGGCTGGTGTGATGACCGCGGCCATGAAACGTAACCTTATAGTACCCGACGATATTTCCGTTGCGGGTTTCGATGATAGCCCGACGGCGACGATGATATGGCCGCAACTGACGACGGTACGCCAACCGATCGACGAGATGTCGAAGATAGCCGTCTCTATGTTGGTAAGTCAGTTGCGTGATCGAGAGGTCGCTAGCCGTGAGACCAAGGTTGAGTATCAACTGATTGTTAGGGACTCTACTTCAAGCCTCAAGCAAAGCTGAGTAGTGCACATCGTCAATTCGAAGAGTCTACACCCGAGGGGCGAGCACCAGCTGTCAGTTTCGTCGCGAAGCTTAGTCCTGCCGCTCGAAGAGCAGATGCAACTGAGGGATGGCGCTCAATCAGGTTAGTTGACTCCGCACGATCTCTGCTGAGGTCATAGAGCGCCTCTTTTACTTCAACTGAAAAGTCTGACCTACCGTTTTCACCATCTTCCCCCGGCTCCAGGACGGCATGCCCCGTATGCTCGAACACATACTTCCATTGCGACTTTCTTACTGCCGCGAGTTGTGAGCCTAAAAAATAATAAAGATGTCGACTACCCAGCTCATCAGTGAAACCACCCGAGAGTGACTCAATGATATTGACCCCATCGATCCTTCGCCCCGACGGTTTAGTTCCCGCGATATATGCGAGGGTCGGGAGGATGTCGATGGTAGATATAATGTGGTTATTTACCTTGCCTCGCGGTATTCGCGCTGGCCAAGATGCGATGGCCGGTACTCTAAATCCGCCTTCCCATACGTCGAACTTGCCGCCCCGTAGCCCACCGCTATCGCCTCCATGATTACCGTAAGATCGCCACGGCCCGTTGTCGGATAAGAAAAAAATCAGCGTGTTATCCCTGACTCCGTGTCGAGATAAGGCGGATACTATCTGTCCAACGGACCAATCAATTTCCTGAATGACATCGGCGTAGATCCCTTTTCCTGATATCCCTTTAAAGTTGATGTCAGTGTGCAGTGGCACATGAGGCATAGAGTGGGCGAAGTATAAAAAGAAGGGTCGCTTGCCAGCGTTAGAGCGGATGAAACTCACGCCATAATCTGTGAGCCGTCGTGTCATCGTGTCCTGTGCCACAGGCACTTCGATCACTTCTTGGTTCTTCATGAGCGGCGGGTAGCTGCCGTTAGCTTGTGCTTGAATGTCTCGGATAGTATCCACTGTCCAGCCGCTATTGAATTGAATATTTGATGCCAATTTCATAGACGGAGCAATTGTCATGTCGTTTGAAAACGGAATCCCAAAATAATCATCAAAACCTTGTCTTGTCGGGAGAAGGTCTGGCCGATGGCCTAAGTGCCATTTTCCTGCCATGGCTGTGGCGTAGCCTTTTGTTTGTAATAAGTCAGCGATGGTCTCTTCGTCTGGGTGCAGTCCGCGATTTGGGTTGGTTCCCCACGCCCCATTTGGGAAAAGCACATTGGGTATGCCCACTCGTAAAGGGTAGCTTCCAGTCAGCAGTGCGGCGCGGGACGGCGAGCAAACGGAAGAGGCGGAGTAGAAATTGGTAAAGCGCACGCCATCGGCAGCAAGTGCGTCGAGATTGGGTGTTGCCAGGTGGGTGGCTCCGAAGGCGCCAAGATCTCCGTATCCTTGATCATCCGTCAATATCAGGACGATATTGGGTAGAGACCTGCTGAAACACATGGAACTCGCTAGCAGGAGAAAGGTAATCCCTAGGAATCGGTAAAAGGCACCTCTTCGACTTGGCTCATCTCGTTTCGACATGTCATTTACCTGTAAGCACGCGGGGTAACATTTTCTGATTGCGCACGGTCTCACATATCGCGGTGTAAGCCGATCAATAGTCAACCAGAGAAAACGGAAGACCTGCTAATTACTTTTGTTACTGATGCTACAGTTACACCGAAAGCAATATATCGTCAAAGCATCATTCGCATTGCAAGTATTGTTTAATGACGAGTGGGGGGTCCAACTATGAAAATAAGACAAGTAGCCCTAGCGGCCTCAAACTTAGAGGAAACCGACAAAACATTCCGCCGTTTATTAGGCTGTGATCAGACCTACGCAGACCCAGAGATCATCTACTTTGGGCTAGACAATCGACTCTATACATTGGGTGACTGCTTTCTCGAGGTTGTCAGCCCGGTGCAGCCCAATACGGCTGCCGGTCGTTTTCTTGATCGCCGCGGTGGTGACGGTGGCTACATGGTTATTGTGCAGGTCGATAACCTGGCTCAGGAGCAAGTGCGCTTAGCGGATACTGCCATACGCACGGTGTTTGCTGATGACCGCGGGAACGCGAAAGCCATTCACCTGCACCCCAAGGATGTTCCCGGCGCGATTCCCTCGCTCGATGAAATGAGCCCTCCCGAGTCCTGGTTGTGGGCCGGTGATGGCTGGGAGCAGCGCGCGGGGCGCTATGTTCGTAGCATCCTGGCCGTGGAAATAAGGTCGCCCGACCCAAAAGCAACAGGCCTTTGCTGGGCTGAAGCCTATGGCATTGAGCTAATGCCGGCAGGCAACGGGTGGCGCTTGGAAATGGGCGGAACAGAAATACGTTTCGAGCACGATGCGGCTGCTGCTGAACCTGCGCTCATGGCGATTGATGTTGACGCGGTTGATCTGCCCGCCATATGCGCCGCTGCTGATGATATGGGCCTCGAGCGCCACGACCATGTTGTGAGTGTCTGTGGCGTGGAGTTTAACTTTCGCTCACACTAATTTTCTCTAGCAAGCACCGGGAGGCGATATGACTCAACGAATGATCGAAACAGGAACAGACCACTTACTTGCCAACCTCACTGGGGGCGTGTTGACGCTGACCTTCAATCGTCCGGAGGCACGTAATGCCCTGTCGGGAGATTTGCTTCAAGCGCTCGGGGCTCAGCTCAGTGATGCGGAAATTAATCCTGATGTTCGCTGCGTGGTGGTGACCGGGAGTGGCAATGCGTTTTGCGCGGGTGGCGACGTGAAGGCCATGTCCGATGTGAATACCAAGGGGGCAGCCAGTCCTCTGGAGACACTGATACACCGGCAGCGATTGAATCAGCGCTCAACCAGTGGTCGGCTCAACAAAATGCCCAAGCCAACGCTCGCTGTTATCCCGGGCCCCGCCGCAGGCGCAGGGTTGTCCATTGCGCTGGCCTGCGATCTCCGCATTATGTCGTCCACAGCTTTCATGACCACTGCGTTTTCCAAAGTGGGTTTCTCCGGTGATTACGGTGGCACTTTGTTTATGTCACAGCTGGTAGGCACAGCAAAGGCCCGAGAACTCTACTTTCTCTCCGAACGCATTGGGGCCGAAGAGGCCGAGCGCTTGGGTTTGACCAATTGGGTCGTTGCGCCCGAGGATCTAGAAGAGCGCGCAACAGAAATTGCTCAGAAGCTGGCGACTGGCCCGACGGTTGCGTTTAGTTACATGAAGGAGAACTTGGCGCGAGCACTGACCTCGGCTGATGTCCACGATTGCTTGGATCTAGAGGCGTCACACCATATCCATTGTGGTGGAACGGCAGATCACAAAAACGCGGTCGAAGCGTTCATTGCGAAGCGCGCCCCTGTCTTTGAGGGGAAATAGGGCGAGAGCTGGAATTTGAGAAGTAGCGCAGTCGTCGGGGACCGACATCTGCTTTAATCAATGAACTGACTGAGAGGTTATCGCAAACGTCCGATATTGCTCGACTTTGAGGGATCACTTATGAGACTTCTGCAGAAATCTTTGGTTGCGTTTCTAGCCCTTGCCGCAACTGCGCTATTGTTCGTGGAAACGACTCTCGCTAGTAGCGATCGTCAGGTTTATCCGAATATCTTGATAATCTTGGTTGATGATCTCGGTTGGCACGATGTGGGTTACCACAATCCGACTATCGGTACCCCGCACATCGACGCGCTAGCCGACAGCGGTGTGAGATTGGACCAATTTTATGCCAATCCAACCTGTTCCCCGTCACGCGCGTCGCTACTCACTGGCTTATTTTCAAGATCGCATGGTGTGCACGCACCCGTAACGCACACCTCGGAAAAGGGATTGCCCGTAGAACTCCCTCTGCTACCCCAGTTTTTATCAAAATTAGGCTACAGCACACATTTAGTCGGTAAATGGCATCTTGGCTCGAGAGATCCGAGGTTGTTACCGACGGCGCGTGGCTTTGATTCATTTTATGGTCACTTGAACGGCGGCATTGGTTACTTTGATCACGTATTTTCCGGTGGCTTAGATTGGCAGCGAAATGGAGTGACTATCCGCGAAGACGGACACGCGTCCTCGTTACTAGCAGCCGAGGCTCGCCGAATCGTCGAGGCCCAGCCTACGGAGCAACCCTTTTTTATGTTGCTAGCCTTTAACGCGCCACACACGCCATTGGAGGAGCCCGACGGCTCCGGTCGAGGGCACAGCGGTCGCGAGACACTGGTGAGGATGATAGGTCATCTCGATAGCGAGATAGGGTCTGTGTTAAATGTCATTGATCGCAAAGGTTTGCGAGAAGACACGTTAATAATGTTCGTAAGTGATAACGGTGGATCGGCTCCAAAGCCTTGGTTATTGGAGTTTCTCATACCTCCACTGCGAGATGGCTACAGTGATAACGGACCACTTCGTCAGGGCAAAGGCTCTGTCTTTGAGGGAGGGATTCGAGTGCCGTCAGTCGTGTCCTGGCCGGGCACAATTGCGGGAGCATCCATTAACCGCTCTCCTTTACATCTGGCTGATGTAATGCCCACCTTGTTGGACATGCTTGATATCGAGATAGGTACCGTCGATGGGGAGAGCTTTCTTCAAGTCCTCCGGGGTGACATCAAGTCTCGCGAGCAACCGATTCATGTATCGATCGCTGGCAGTAGGGCAATGATCGATTGGCCATGGAAGATTGTGCAAGAGGCATCGTTGCCAATACTGCCCAAGCTTCTTCAGCGTGATTCTTGGTATTTGTTTAATCTTGAAAACGATGAGGGCGAGTTAAATAACCTCGCAAAGGAGGCGCCCGAGGTTTTACGGCAAATGCGAGCGCGCCTGGAGTATCAGCCAACTCGAAATGAGGTTGTCTTTGATATGAATCAGCCTTGGGATACATTTGGCGGAGAGGAAACGCGTGAACCGTGGTCAGAGGTTACCGTGTATCCACCGGAAAAATGAGCAGGCCTCACCCAAATAATAAAGCGACGCGTGATAGTTAGTTTTTGCCCTATCAAGCCTACAAAAAGGGGGACATATGAGTCACGTGAAGGCTACACGACTGTCTAAGGTAAAATTCAGAGCTCCTGACCTCGATCGGATGCAACACTTTCTAACCGAGTTCGGATTTGTGCTTAGTAGTCGAGATGCACGGGCTCTTCGCATGTCGGGTCATGGCGATTCTGATTGCATTCATATAACTGAGTTGGGGGCGCCGGCATTTGTTGGGTTCGGACTCGAAGTGCCTGATGACGATGCGCTAGATCATCTTGCGTTTCAGACCCAAAAAAAGGTTGATGACACGGAACACCGGAGAACACTCCTCCTTTCTGACCCTGATGGCTACGAGATAGCCGTAACCGCGGAGAGTCGGGAGGCCCTAAGTTTGGGTGAGCAATCTGCTCCAAAGATCAACTATCCAAATGTCACTAACAGAATTTCCGAGACGAAGCGTCGTTTCAGTGGTCCCTCACACGTGATGCGCCTTGGCCATGTGGTACTCAATGTGGCGAGTTTTCGAGAGTCAGAATCCTGGTACAAGTTACACTTTGGCTTTTTGACGTCTGACGAAATCGAGTTGGAGCCAGGGGTAAGTATTGGCGCCTTTATGCGTTTGAATGTTGGGAATACCGCCACCGATCATCACTCGCTCTTCCTTTTAGAGGCACCGGGCGATCCTTCGTTCAACCATGCTGCGTTTGAGGTGTCCGATGTGGACGATTTGATGACCGGCCACGATCACCTGCGTCGGAACGGTCGTGAGCACTCTTGGGGAGTTGGGCGACATATTTTAGGGAGTCAAGTCTTTGATTATTGGAAAGATCCCTGGGGACACGAACTCGAGCACTTTAGTGATGGCGATCGATTTGTCGCGTCAAACCAGCCTAATGTTGCGACGCTCGACGATTTATTGGGTGTTCAATGGGGGGATATCCACCCTTTGATGAGAGCTGCTGAGGAGACTGAGTTATGAAATTCGCAAGGTTTTTACACGGCGCGAAGCCTAAGTTGGGTGTGGTTGAAGGGCATCAACTGTTTCCATTGAGCGACGGTCATAGCATAGAGACGATCGCCGCTGACTGGCCTGCCGTTCAATCCAAGGTTGCAAGTGCCGTGATGGCACAGAGCATTGATCTGGATGATGTGACACTGCTTGCGCCTATTGCTCGACCCGGAAAAATTTTCGCTGTTGGTTTGAACTACCGTGACCACATTGAAGAGTCGAATATGGAGGTGCCTGAGCGGCAGGTGTGGTTCACAAAGGCGGTCACTTCTATCAATGGTCCCTTCGATAATGTGTTGATACCGAAGGTGTCAAATCTCGTTGACTATGAAGCTGAGCTGGTGGCGGTGATCGGTAAATCAGGTAAATGCATCTCTGTAGAAGACGCCCCGAATCATGTGTTTGGGTATTGTGTAGGCAATGATTTTACCGAGCGCGCTTGGCAGTTTAGGAGTCCACAGTGGAGTTTAGGTAAGAGCTTCGATACTCATGCTCCAATTGGTCCATGGATCACGACAGCTGACGAACTGGTCGATCCTCACACATTAACGATTTCGTGCTTCGTAAATGGCGAGCGCCGGCAGTACTCGAATACAGAACATCTTGTGTTTACCGTCTGGGACATGATTTCAGAGTTAAGTCAGGCCATGACGCTCGAGCCCGGCGATCTGATTTTCACAGGCACGCCCGGAGGTATTGGTGCTGCAATGGACCCTATGCAGTTTTTGAAAGAGGGCGATTTGGTAAAGACGGAAATCAGCGGCCTCGGATATATCGAAAACACGCTCACCCAAGAGCACTGAGGTGACGGCATCCCGTGATTATGATGTCGTCGTTGTGGGTGCAGGCCCGGTAGGACTTGTTGCAGCACTTTTGCTCGCTAAGCAAGGCATTTCGGTGCTGCTCCTTGAAAAGGAGCGCTCGATGTTTCCACTGCCTCGAGCCGCACACATTGATCATGAGATTATGCGGATTTTTCAATCGATCAACGTTGCTGAAGAGGTGGCTTCTTCTTCTGAGGTGTCCACACGCTATGAGTTCCTCAACGTATCAGGCGATGTGTTGATGAGATTCGATACCGGAAGGGCCCACGCGCTCAGTGGTTGGCCGCCCTCAAATATGATTCACCAGCCATCAATAGAGCAGATTTTAAGAGCTCGGGTGGCCGCTTGTGATTTTGTTGATGCTCGGTTCGGTGCTGCTTACCGGGATCACAAGTCATCTGGTGACGTCGTCACGGTTCACTTTGACACTCAAGGCAAGGCTTCAAAGATGTCTTGCCGTTTCTTAATCGGTTGCGACGGGGCAAACAGTGCTGTGCGTGCCAATGCCGGTATGTCCCTCGTCGATCTTGGTTTTTCCGAGCGCTGGCTGGTCATTGATACAAAAGTAATCGATTCATCGCGGTTGCCTCAACACAATCTGCAGATATGTGACCCAGAGAGGCCAACGACCAGTGTGCGCATGGGCGCCGGGCGACATCGTTGGGAGTTTATGCTCAAGGCTGAGGAGAACGAGGACGAGGTATCGGCACCGGCTTCTGTGGCCAACCTGTTATCGGGTTGGGACGTCGATGGTGCGGTCGAGCTAGAGCGAACAGCGACCTATACGTTTGAGGCAAAAGTTGCCAATCAATGGATGCATGACGGAGTCGTTATTGCGGGAGATGCGGCGCATCTGATGCCTCCCTTTGCAGGGCAGGGCCTTTGCTCAGGGATAAGAGATGTTGAGAATCTAACATGGAAGCTAGGTGCAATTTTGGCGGGCCGTGCTGACAAGTCTTTGCTCTCAAGTTACCAGACGGAGCGCGAGCCACATGTCAGAGCGATGATCGATCTTGCGGTCATGATGGGCAAAGTGGTTTGCGTTACTGACCCTGAGGCGGCCTTGGCTCGTGACAAAAATTTGATTGAAACAAGGCGAGCGAACGGCGATGCTTCAGGCGCTATACCCAATCCCAAGTTAGTTACGGGTTTACTCCAGGAAAATAGCCAGATTGCGGGAGAGTTGTTTCCGCAGTTTACTCACCAGAAAAAACGCTCAGACGATGTATTCGGACCGGGCGCGTGGCTCATTGGTGAATCAGACGGTATCGATAGGAATACATTGAGAGCTGCCGGCATAGGTGTCCCGTCACTCGCTTCCTTCTCGGATCTGGTGTCTCAGTGGCTTGACGATAAGGGTTACAGCTCGGTCTTGATTCGTCCCGACAGAGTTATCTTCGGCGGTGGAAATGCCGCTGAGTTGGTTTCTGTATATGTCGAGGGGCTGTGCGGAGAGGTGAGGGCGACTACTCGATGATGATTGGGTTGGTGATTTTTTTGGTATTGCTTATGAGCCTTGGATTGTTTCGTCACCGATATGGTGCAAAGCCGGTTGTTGCGGGGGTTAGGCACGGTGAACGAGTGCCCCACGATGCTGAGTTTGAGTTATATGCAAATGGCTTTTCGCATTGCTCACGCAAGACGATGCTGGCTTTAGCAGAGCGCGATATTACCTTCGCCTATAGGCATGTAGATCTAATTGAAACGGGCCGATACGGAACTCTCGACAAGGATTACTTGCGAATTAATCCGAACGGACTGATACCGGCATTGGTTCATAAGGGGGTCCCAATTATAGATTCCGATGAGATTGTTAATTACATAACGACTCAGCTCGGAAGCCACTCAGAAGACGTTACCAGTTTGGAAATACCGGAGCGTCATCGCTTTTGGATTGAAAAATGTCGTTTAGATAGCCTCGATCCAATGGGGGGTATCGATACTCATTTAGGGGCTTGCATACCGGGACTGACACTGCCGCTTTTTGCAGTAATGATGCAATCTGTTAGCTTTTCTGCACTTATACGTGGCTTGGCACTTCACAATGACCGAAAACGAGTAATGTTTTTCGTTATGGCGCGACTATTAGGGCCGGAGCGAGTCGTGACCGTAAAGCCTATTCGCACGTTAATTGAGAGGAGCAGGAGCGCTGTCGCATTGCATTTGCGAGAGCTCGAACGACATTTGGCCGAGAGCGAAGGACCTTATCTGACAGGGTCAGAATTTGGTATTGGTGACTCGGCTCTGTCTGTCGTCTATCTGAGGCTAGAGGAAGCAGGTTGGTTAGATCTTGTGTGCCCGCACCGTGAATTTCCTCTAGTTCGAAAACACTATGATGCGTTGCGCACTCGACGTAGCTGGGAGGTACTTTTAGATGCTTACCCGCCAAGGGTGGCGGAGGCTGCAGAGAAACTAGGAGAGCTCGCTACGAACAAGACCACCAAGATGGCAGGCCTTTTCTTTTTGTAGTTCGTCGATTTCCCAGCTGTTTTTGTTGCCTCTGGCGCTAGTCTATATTCCTGTCGCTTTTCTTCGACGTGAAAAAGTGAAGTTTACCAAAGGTACTTATGTCGCTTGGTGGGTGTTGTTCTTTTTAGTCAACGTACTCTCTTTGATGGGAAGTTCGGCACACAGTGTCAGTTAGGATTTGATGGGCAGAAGAGTTCATATTGGCAGACAATTTTAGTGGGAGTATTGAAGAAAAAATGAAAGGCCTCGTTATTGAGAATAAGCGTCTTTGCTTCAATGATGATCTCGAGCGACCTAAACCAAAAACCAATGAAGTTTTGGTGAAGGTAATTTGTGCTTCGGTGAACCCAACGGACATCGATAATGTCGCGGGTAAGTATGATCTCTGGCTTAAGTTATCCGGTGGGTACCATAAGGTGAGAACCGGCTTGGAATTTTCTGGCGTGGTTGTGCAAGGAGTGGGTCGCTTCGAAGAGGGTGACAAGGTTTTTGGGTATGTGGATTTAATGAAGGGTCAAAAGACCCATCAAGAATACTTATGTATTAACCCAGACTGCATTGCATTGATGCCCAAAAACTCGGACTTTGAACAGGCGGCTGCATTGCCCTTGGGCTCTTTGACGAGTTTGGTCGCGCTTACAGAAGTGGGTGAGGTAAAGCAAGGAACCGAGCTTCTGGTGAATGGTGCATCAGGAGGTTTGGGTGTTTATAGCCTGCAACTAGCAAAAATATTGGGTGCTCATACGGCCGCTATTGCCGGGCCTGGACAAGAGTCTTTTCTGACGGGACTTGGCGCCAAAACAGTATATAACTATAAGGAAACCAAGCTCGAATCATTGTCTCAAACGTTTGATGTGATATTGGATCTGTCCAACAAACGCAGTTTTAAGGAAGTGAAACTGATTCTTTCTGCCCATGGGCGTTTTATTCCCCTGGAGCCAAACAAACATATTCTGAGCTTTTTCATGAATTTTTTAAGCTCTCAGAAAATGAAGTTTTTAATGGTGGATAAAGGCAATAATGAAAAGCTGAGCCAAATTGCTAAATGGGTTGAGGAGTCCAAGCTGAAAGTCTTTGTGGACAGCGTCTTCTCATTTGCAGATTATGAAAAGGCTTTTTTGCGTATGGACGAGCAGGGTAAACGAGGCAGAGTGGTGCTTAAGATAGCTGAAGACGATTAAGCGCAAAATGCGGCACGGTCACTTTGCCCCAACCAACTTGTATTCATTGGCGTCGGTGACAAAATCGGCGTGACCATAGGTTTCCAGTAAGCGACCTAGTTTTCGCGTGAGGCTTTTATCCACTACCTTGGCAAGGCCGGGAATTTTCATGCCTAGGGCGCAGAGATTTGAATTGCTTACAATCGTCGCAAGTGCGCAGACCGTAGCGATCTTGTCGTTTAGCTTGAAATGAATGCCCATCGCCGCAGCTCGGGAGGATTTACCCTCACAAAAATTTTGAATGAGGAAATACTTTGAGAACCCACGCTCCATCCAGCGGTGAAAACGCCCAGCAATGCTCGGATCGGTAAACAACTCCGCGTCCATGGTTCCGCGCACTAACTCACCACAGGTTTCATCGTCATAAATCTTGTGAAGCGACATGTCTCTCGCCGTCATCAGATCGACAATTTCCTGAGGTGTTTCGCCCAGCAGCTCCTCGGGTAATCCCAATAGGAAACAGCGATATCGCGCCATTTCCACACGCGCACGTTCAGCCGGCGTGAAGTCGGTGCGACCTTGCGCCAGCAGCTTGTAAGACAGTAGGAAGATGCCAATCAGTCCGGCGGGCATTTGGTCAACCTGAGGAATCGGGATGCCGTAGGTAGACGCGTCCCACTTGCCCGTCCGCATGATGTTAAAGCGCACCATCGAGTGCATCAGACGAACCTTCGCTGCCGCCTTAAAGCCCGAATTAAAACGCTCCATCGCGCGCGGCATGGCTGTCGCAGTGAAAAAACTGGCAGTTTCAAAGACGCGGCGGACGGATTGTTGGTCGGTCAGTGTGCCCGTCATAGTCATGGGTAGGGCGGTGTACTTATTCATGAACGTAGCAATGAAAGCGCCGCGAATCGCAAAAGGCGAAATGGTCCCGAGAGGGATACGCTCGTGCTTGGCACCTTCCTCCACCATGGCCATATCAACCCAGTCGGGTGTGGCCTCCATCGCTCTAATGAAAGCGACGAGTTCGTCTGGTGCGTTCTCAACACTCTCGATGCCATCATCGCAGGCTTGTTCCAGCATGGAGACCAGAGCTCTAAAACCATACTCAGGTATGAGTGACGCGTAGGCGTCGGCGACCTTGTCACCCATCATGGTGTAGTTGCGGATGCGCTCGACGAGCTCTCGGTTTTCAAGGACGCGCTCGCAATAGTTGCGATGGTGAGAAGGGCGGAGCGCCTCAAGATCAAAGTCCCTGACGTAGCGTTCGGGGAGTTGATCGAAATCAACCGATCCGTAAATCTCGGGGATAAGCGCCTGCTGCTCCAAAACAGATGAGTTAAACAGCTGCTGATGTTCTTGTTGCATTGCTCGTGCCCCGGTCTCTCCGTCCCAACACCATAGCCAGTTACGCCGTTGTAGAGCAACCGGACTGTTACCGGCCGCTTTGATTAAAAATGCACATCAGACCAGTGATCTGATGCCTTCTCCTGCGTGCCAAGGGGGTGGCGTCCTATCAGTCTTGACGCTACCTTGGTTAGCTGACGATATGAATCAGGAATTAAAAGAGAGCGTGCCCCGATGACTGTTACCGCCCGACTTCTCACTGTCTTAGTGTTGGTTTCTTTTAGTCACCAGAGTTTCGCAATAAGTGCGGATGCGGACGCTGCCAGCCGTCACGCTGTGCTGGTGCCTAAGTCTGGAACCTATTCGCGTGCAATATCGACCGATGTCGCCCTAGCACAAACCTATTTTGATCAGGGCCTGCGTTTGGCGTGGGGGTTTTACTTCCCCGAGTCCATAGCGTCTTACCAAGAAGCCTCGCGCCTCGATCCATCACACCCCATGCCGTACTGGGGGATTGCACACGCGGCGGGCCCCAATCCGAATTCCCGTTACGCGCAAATGCCCGACGATCCACAGGGCGCGGGATTGGCAGCGATTGAAGCCGCGCTAGACCGCATCGATCGCGCAACCCCGATGGAAGCAGCGCTGATAAAAGCGCTCTACGTCTTCTACAATGCGAAAAGTATTCCTGACCCTCGTGAGCGCGATCGCGCTTACCTGGCGGAAATGCGCAAGCTCAACAAGCAGTACCCTAATGATCCAGATGTCGCAGCACTCTACGCGGGAAGCTTTATGTCGATTCGCCGCTGGGATTATTGGGATAAGAGTGGGGAAGCAAAGGGGGAGACGCTGGCCGTCGCAGAAGCACTCGAGCATGTGATTACCACTGGCGATCCGCATCCCGGTGTCTACCATCTCCACATCCATCTTATTGAGGCCTCGCTTGAGCCTGAGCGCGCCATGGTGTCTGCTGACGCTCTCGAGGCGACCCTACCCATCGGTGGTCACGTGGTTCATATGCCCGCACATATCTTCGTGCGCGTTGGAGATTATCAGCGAGCCATCGACAACAACCTGCGCTCGCTTGCCGTGGATAAAGAGTTTGCTCAGCACTGGGGTGACCTTCCATTGCCGAACATTGGCACCTACCCGCTCTCGCACAAAATACACGCGGGGCATGCGCTCGATTTCGTGCGTTATGCAGCCACCATGCAGGGCAGCTCTGAACTCGCTATCAAATCTGCCCAGCAAATGGCTGAGGCCATTAGTCAACATGGCACGCCCATGGGGCGCATGCAAAAGCGGGTAGCCGCGCCCTGGGTGACACTGAAGATATTTGGGCAGTGGGACGAGCTGCTTGCCATTGAGAGCCTCCAACACTCAACGCCCTACCTCGATGGCATCCTGTCCTATGTCAAAGGCAGTGCCCACATTGCTAAAGGCTCGCTCGACGACGCAAAGCAAGAGCTCAGTAACATTCAGCGCATCGCACAATCGCCTGATGTTTCAGTGAACCGCGCGGGCGCAACCGCCACGGCGGAGCTTTTAGCTCTGGCGGCGCACGCATTGGATGGCGAGATAAAACTCGCGGAAGGGGATCTTGTGGGCGCAATAGCCGCGTTCGAGAAAGGCGTTGCCCTCGAGGATACAAACAACTACACAGAGCCCCCTGATTGGCCGCAATCGATGCGGCTTTATCTAGGCAACGCGCTGTTGGTCGCGGGGCGATTCGAGGAAGCCGAAGCGGTGTTCAGAAAAGACTTACGCTGGCATCAAAACAACGGCTGGTCTTTGTTTGGTCTGATGAAGGCGCTGGCAGCCCAAAACAAGAAAAACAAAGCAAAAGTGATCCAAAAACAGTGGGCATCCGTGTGGTCGCACGCTGATGTTCAGCTGACGTCGCCGGTGATCCTGTGATTGAAGCGGTTTTTCGGTCGCGGAGGCCATTGGAGAGAGTAGTGAAAAGAGCAGTGGAGAGGCCAGTGATAAGACGTGTCATGCCATTACTCAACTTAGGTGTGGCGATGTTTTTCGGCGGTGCGGCGCTGTCGGTGTCAGCTGACAGTCCCTATGAATCAGTGACTAAGGATGCAGCCTTCAGAGCAAGCATTGAGCTGCCCGACGGTGCGGCGTTTGTCGCGTTATCCGAGGGCGTCACCTACTATCGGCTCGCCAATGGTGAGTCCTGTACGACGGCCGATGTCCTGGTCCATGGTTTCTCTGTGCCTTCCTATATTTGGGATCCAACCTACAACTTCCTTGTTTCAAAAGGGCGATGTGTTGTGACTCTAGATCTCTACGGGCGTGGCTTTTCCGACAATCCAGATGTGGATTATACCGATCAGCTCTTCGCCACCCAGGTGCTCGAGCTTCTCGATCACTTGACAATTGAAAAAGCGAACTTACTTGGGTTGTCCAATGGCGGACGTGTGGTTAGTCAGTTAGCAGGCCTCGCGCCTGAGCGGGTAGAACAACTGATCTACGTGGCATCGTCTGGCTTTAGGGATGTCAGCCGCGCTGCCAACGTTGCGGTTAGCCAAGCAGAAATTGACGAGCTCGTAGCTCGTTATCCTGAGCTGCCCGCAGGCCAGCTATCAGACTTTAAAGATCCCACTAACTTTCAGGACTGGGATGATAAATACGCTGAGCTACTCGTTCATAAAGGTTTTGCTCGCGCACTGATTTCGACCCGTAAGAATCATGATTCCGGGGAGCTGGATCGTATACATGCCCAGCTTCAAGCGTCCGATATACCGGTCACCACCATTTGGGGTGACAGCGATACCGTTGTTGTTTATGCGGGCTTCGCCGAGAAACTGGAGCGTTTACTGCCGAGGCGAGTCGAGCATTTTGTTCCCGCGTCTGGTCACTTGCCCCACATGGAAAACCAGCCCCATGTGGAGGCGCTTCTGACCGACATTCTCGTGCTTAAATGAGGGAATGACGTCTAAATACTCAGGTCATCCCGGTTGTAGTCATGCATATCCGCCCGCGCGGCATCATCCCAAGCAAATGACAGCGACTGCTCGATAAAAGGCTTGTACTCGTAAGCGGTCTCCTCGGGGTAGCGCTCCTTGCGCGCCGCGATGGCATAACCTAAAACACGCGATCGTCTCGCGATGATCTCATCGTCGAAGACCTGTGCGTCCGAGTGAATACCACCACCCTTCACACCCAGCACGGATGAACGCTTGTGGAAACCGAAGTTAACGGTGAGGCGCGGCTCAAACCCACTGTTAGGGAACGAACCGTGCAGTGCCTGACGATTACAAATGACCACATCGCCGCGATCGCAGACCAAGGGAACCGCGCCCTCGATTCGCTCACTTTTGGATGCAGACACTAAGTCTTTGATATCAATTTTGCCGAGCTTATGACTGCCCGGTAGCACCCAGACCCCATTGACCGCTGTGCTCCCATAAAGCTGCGCCATGAAGTTAAAGCCGTGGATGTTTTCATCGAAATCTGGGCTGTCCCAGTGGGTCACGCCGTCCTGGTGCCATGAGACTGCCGCACCAATTCCGGGCTCTTTGATGAACAGCGCCTCGTTGAAGGGAGCAAAGTCCTCGCCGTTGATGGCTTCCGCAACCCGCAGCAATTCTGGATGTGCGTAGGTCCGTAAGCAGGCATCTGAGAAACGGAGCGAGCCGAGCAAAATGAACGGTGATGCCAAAGGCGTATCAGCCGTGGCCTCGGGCTCAAACATTTTGACTTGGTGTCGTCCGTTCGCGAGCTGCGTGCCACCGAGTGGGTCGCCCAGTGGTTTTGACCAGACCAGATGAGGTGTTAACGAGTTCGAACCAAGGGCTGGCCGGCCATCGGCATCGACCGTGCTTTCGGGTGCGACCGGGAATGAGGCCTTGAGCGCCACCATGTCGGCCTCGATGTCTTCGCATTCCTCCTCAGTGAGTACCCCAGTAAAGACATAAAATCCATACTTCGAGTAGGCATCCAGAATGTGTTGAGCTAGTTTGCCCGATGCGTCGAATTCAATTGGGCCTCGATTATCCAGCGCCAAGGCAGCATCTTGTCCCGCCACCAGGTAGTCACGCATGGCAACCGCTTGCTCACCATAGCGTGCGGCGCAGGCCTCTATCGACTTTGATATGTCTTGCATCCTGTTCTCTCCCCCGGTTTATCCCTTTTTCTGTTAAGTCATAGTGACGACAGGTTTAGCCACTTCAATAACGAGCTTGACTATTTAGGCCCCCCCAACTCGCATTGAAGTTGCTGATGAAAAGTGACGATCGCTTTTTCGTAGTAGCCAAAGGTCAAATGTGAATTAGCGGACGTTGTAACGGTTTCTTGTATATCCCTTGCGGCAGCACGATCTTCTTCCTGACCCGACTGATTGACGAAATCAACGTCCCGCAACGCCTCTTCATGACTGATTTCAGTCCCGTTTTTGGCTCGGTGCTTGATGTAATAGGAGAACATCTGGGTGCGAGAGGGCGATAGCGGTTCAATCACGGTGACACTCGTATGCTTTGATAGCACTGAAACGCTGACATTTGGAAACAGGTGGTAAACAAGGGTTGCAAATCCCTCGATCTCGCGCTCATCACGCGGTAAAGAACGTAGTTTCTCAATGCGCTTGAAGGGGTAAACAACGCGCGAGTTTTGACCGAACGATTCCACCACATTCACATTGTCTAAACCGAAGGGGTAGAAGCTCTCGCGGTGTAGCGACTTGATGTGATAGCCCTCGAGCAGTGTCTCGGTGAGCAGTTTCCAATTCGCTTCGTCTACTGTATCGCTTTGATGAAATAACGGTTGCGATGGCTTGAAGAAATTGAGCGCGGTATTGAGTGTGCCGAGTTTGGGTGTTCCTTCCTGTTGCACATAAACCAAGCCGCCGCGTTCAACTGCAAAGAGTTCCTTTAATCCAGCTGTTTCTTTGTCCAAATCTGGAAAAGCTGCTTCACCGGGAATGCCTCTTACAGATCCATCGAGATTGTAGGTCCATCCGTGATAGGGGCAGGAAAAGGTCCGCGTACAGCCCTGACCTGACGCCACTTTCATGCCTCTGTGGCGACAGGCGTTGATAAACGCGCGAACCTTTAAGTCTTTGTCTCTCACAACTAGCAGTGGCGTACCTGCCGCCGTTCGCGAGATAAAATTACCGGCATCGGGAATAGCGGCCGATGGACAAAAGACAACCGGTCGCTGTCGCAGCAGTGCGATCTCTTGTTCGTAACGGCTTTCGCTTGTGTAGTGCTCTACCGGCTCTCGCCACTGCGCTGTTCCAAGATCGGTTGTACCGTTATCGATATGCTCAAAAACGCGGTCAATGACTTCATTGTTTTCTAATAAGCCGACGTTGTTGTTATTCATGGGCGCCCCGTGACGCTCTTAACTAGGGTCAGCCAGTTTGAGCAGCTGCTTGCCGTGATTCTCGCCCGTGTAGAGGCGACGTAGCGTCTTCGGGATGTTCTCGAACCCTTCCTGCACATCGACCTGAAATTTCAGATCACCGGACATTACCCAGCCCATGAGATCTTGAATGGCTTCCATGGCCCGTGGCATGTAATCGAGAATGATAAAGCCCTCCATGCGTCCTCGGTTTGTCACCAGATTCATCAGGTTTGAGGGTCCCGGAACCGGTTCTTCAGCGTTATAGCCAGAGATGCCGCCACACATGACAACACGGGAATAGAGACTGAGGTGGTTGAGGGCCGCTTCAAGCGTGTCGCCGCCCACATTGTCGAAAAAGACATCCCACTTATCGGGGCAGGCAGCAGCAATTTGCTCGTCCAAGTTGCCTTGCTTGTAGTCGATCGCGGCGTCCAGGCCTGCCACTTGGGTCAGCCACCGGCATTTCTCTGGGCCGCCCGCGATACCGACCACACGACATCCTTTAATCTTGGCTATCTGGCTTGCAACTGAGCCTGTGGCACCGGCAGCGCCTGAGACCAACACCGTTTCGCCAGCTTTTGGCTGACCTAATTCGAGCAAGCCAAAGTAGGCGGTCATGCCTGTCAACCCAATTACCGAGAGCATCATCTCCGGCGTGACTCCATCAGGCACTTTGGTGACGCCGGTGACGCCTTGGCCTGGAGTGATAACCGCATAGTCCTGCCAGCCACCCATGGTTTGTACGAGGTCGCCCTCTGAGAAATCATCATGGTTAGAGAGTACGACCTGTCCAACCGTACCTGCTCGCATAACCTCACCTATACCGACGGGCGGCAGGTAGCTGGGACGGTCGACTGCCCAGCCTCGCTGTGTGGGATCGAAAGAGAAGTAAAGATTTTTGATCAATATTTGCTGGTCGACGACCTTGGGAACGGTGGTCTCTACAAACTCAAAATTGGCTTCCCCAATCATTCCCTCGGGGCGTTTCGCGAGACGCCATTGGCGGTTAACAGTCATTAATTCAGCCTCTCTAGGTAAGCTTTGATATCAGTGGCGCGTTACTAAAATTGTCGTTCGTTTTTCTTTCCGGCCACGAGGGTTTCTATACCTGCAATGATGTAGTTGACTGTCAGCTCAACGGTCTCATCCATGCTCAAGCCTCGTTTGCCAGCTAGCTCAGCAGCTGACCAGGCAGCACCGGAAGACAGCTGCACAATGAGACGTGCCGTATCTTCGTCAAGCCGGTAGTGTTCGGAGACTTTCTCAATAAGGAAGCTGGCGGCTTGTCGCGAGTTTTGCACCAACCTGTTCTGGACCACGCTCGCTATCTCCGGCTGAGTGATGAGAATGGGTAGAACCGTACCAGGCGCGTAGTGCTCAAAATTACTTCTGACGGCGACACGAACAATGTCTTCGAAACTCGTTGCTTGCTCCGCGTCGTTTGCAGTTCGCCTGTTAAACCGCGCGAACTCGCGTTTCAGTAATGTCTGAAGGAGCTCGATTCGATTCGGGAAGTAGTTATAGACCAAGGGTGCGGACACATTCGCTCGCTTTGCGAGCCCTTCCATTGTGAAGCCGGCAATGCCGTCCGTTGCGATCATTTCCGCGCTGCAATCGAGTAGGTGCTCCTGCCGCGCCTCGGGACTGAGTCTGATTCGTTTGGGTTTAGTGTCTGTCATGGCTTTATTGTTGAATGTCTATAATACTCAGTTTAGTTGAACCAAGGACGGCGGTAAACCGAGTCACGCTAACCAGAGTGGAACGTCATGACAGCCCTATCAATGTCGTTTGACTTTGTGGTTCTGACGTCAAAGCGGAGATGGGTATGATAGCTTAACAATCGTTAACACGACGATCACGGCCCGTTGCACTAACGCTTCATTTTTGGGCGTCACTCCTTTCTACATGGCTCATTTTTGTCTCGTTTCAAACGACCGCCTCGCAAGTGCATCCCTTAGGACCTATCGCACTGGTAGGAGCTCAGGTGTTGGACGGTTATGAGGGTGCTCCAATTTCTGACGGTGTCGTTATTTGTGAAGATGACGATATCATCAGTGGTCGTCTTTACTACGGTGATAGCATGCATCAGAAGTGGCTTGATCGTGTGCCATTGCCCGATTTTTGGTGGTGAGACGAGGAAGATATTCGTTTTTCGACCAAGCCCGTCAGTTTGCGAGCTAAGTGATGATTCTCGTCTCCCATCGTTAGGTTAGCTATCATTAGCGCGCTGATTGAATCGGAGGGCGTGGGCCACTTTCATGCGAAGACGTTCATTTTTGGCGGCAACTGGTGCCGCCTTCACTGCTCTTTCCACTAGCGGCGCTTATGCCAGAGCAGACCGTTCTTTTTCACGTGCTATAGGCTACGGGAAATTGGTGCAAGACCCTAAAGGTGTGCTCGATCTCCCTCTAGGCTTTTCTTATCGCGTGATATCGAGTCTGGGTGATGCCATGACCGACGGTGCTACCGTACCTGACAAGGCCGATGGCATGGGATGTTTTGATCTTGGCGATGGGCGTTTGGTGCTCGTGCGAAACCATGAGTTGGTTCCGCGCGATGCGAGCGGTGGCGACTTTAAATTGGGATTTGGCGCCAAAGACGGTGTCTTGGTTCCCGGTGGCACTACTCACATAATACTAGATCGTAAGAGTCTCGAGGTGATCGATCAGTTTCGATCACTTGGTGGCACCATCCGCAATTGCTCTGGTGGCGTCACGCCCTGGGGGAGTTGGTTGACCTGTGAAGAGTCGGCAACGGGTCCTGGACAGAAGTACGGCGAGGGGTTAAACAAGAATCACGGCTGGGTATTTGAGGTGCCAGCGGCGGCCACTGGTTTGATTGATCCTAAGCCATTGGTTGCGATGGGTCGTTTTAATCATGAAGCCGCCTGCGTGGATCCGGCGACCGGTTTTGTTTATCTTACAGAAGACCGCGATGACAGCGTCCTTTATCGTTTTATTCCCGCAGTCCCAGGTGAGCTCTCGCGAGGAGGTCGCCTGCAGGCGATGAAAGTAGAGGGCATCCCCGACCTGAGAAACTGGAAGGATATATCGATGGCGGTGGGTGCTGCGGGGAAGGTGAGCTGGATCGATTTGGATTCGGTGGAGGCGCCTAAGGACGAGCTGCGGTACCAGGCAGCTTGGAAAGGCGCGAGTTTGGTGGCGCGTGGTGAAGGCATCCACATGGGTGAGGGCGAGGCTTATGTCTGCTCGACCAGTGGCGGTACCCGCAAGCTTGGTCAAATTTTCCGCGTCAAATTAAGTCCAGATGGGAATAGTGATCGCGTGGAGCTCTTTTTCGAGAGCGTTTCCAAGCATCAATTTGATTATGGCGACAATGTGGTCGTTGCTCCTAACGGACATCTTGTTGTCTGTGAGGATCAGTACACAGAGGTAGTTGATAACCACTTAAGAGGGATTGCGCCTGACGGACACGCCTATCCGCTGGCGCGTCTACGACTACAGACTGAGCTCGCGGGAGCTTGTTTCTCCCCCGATGGGCAGACATTATTCGTCAACGTGCAAGCACCTACAAAAACGCTCGCGATTACGGGACCATGGAATAGCTTCAACGCCAAGACGATTGTTGTGTCCTGAGCACATTGGTGGTAGCAAGGCTTGACGAACCAATTCTGCGTAGCGTTACACGACCGTAACGGTCTGTCCTTGAGTAATGGTGCCGCTGCGGATGACTTTCGCATACACACCGAGATTACCCTCAGCTTCGCTGACTAGATGTCTCATGATGTTGGTGTCTCGGGGGAGAGTATCGGTGGCGTGTGTGGTCATCGAACAGCGCGGGCAAGTATCGATTACTTTGAGAACAACCTCGCCAATATGCAGCTTTTTACCGATCCACGCTTGCTCTGGGAATCGGTCGGTCGAGCTAACCACATCAACAATGAAGTTGGCTCTAAATCGCTTTTCATCGAACGCCGAATTTGGAGCTGCTTGTGACATCGTATCCAACGATTGCTGCGTCATCAGCATAATCGGGAAGGCATCAAAGTAAGTACCCGGCGGCGACTCGAATTCGATGACTTCCGCAAAGGCGCTGAGATCGGGGAGCGGTTCGTCGGGGGTGCGCCCGAAGATCTCTCGCAGTTCCTTTTCGAAATCTTCTGAGTCGGGGGCGCCTCGCCGATAGTGCTCGAGGTTATCGGGTGGTAGCAGCGGCCACAGAGTGACGCTGTGATCAAGTTTCTCTGACAGCCAATGATTCATCTCGTCTGAGCTTGTAAGACAGGTCGAACCATCAGGAGCGGTAATTTCCGATGTATTGCCTTCGATCGATCGCGCACTAAATAGCATTAGTTGCGGAAGTTTCTTGGCGCCGCGAATGCCACCACGGATTTCATCGCGTGTTGCCCAGGCACGGTCACCGTGGATACCGCGTTCGCTAACCGTCACTTCTGAGGGGGTCTCACCCAACATGGATTTAACCGGGTAGCGGTGTATTTCTGTGATCGTTATTTCCGACATAATCCAACTCCTCTGCACAGCCTCATGAGACGCAATTTACTCTGGAACGTCCAGTGCTGGATTTCGGTTAAAGAAGTTACGCGGCTTGAGCGTGATCTCATCCACCTTTGAGGGCATTACGGGCCAGTCCTCGGCCATGGGCACGTGGTGAAAGCCAATCATGGGCCATGCGACAAGGTCAGTATTCTCAATGGCCTCGTCGTCTGCCGCATACTGAGGCAGTCCCACACCAACATCCGATTGATTGACGGCGAGCCCGGTCGAGAAAATCTCATTAGGCTTGTAGCGGGTCACCCAGAAGTTGTTCTTGAGAAAGCCCGCGCGTTGATAAATCGCATCATCGAGCGTCACCAATGGATGCGTATTGGGGAAGATGAGTTGGTAAGAAGTGGGGTAGCCCATCGCGTTTTTTGCGGTGGTGCTGGCAAAGGTTAGGAGCGCGGGCTTTTCCACTTTCATGACGGTTTGCGCCTGTTGCTCTGTCAGTATTTGCTCTTGTTGAACGGTCCAGATGCCCTGGCGAGGCGCGCCATCGGGCTGTTCTGTGGCCACCAGTCGCTGACGAACAAAATTATTATCAACACCATCGACATCCATATCTATGCGGTAGCTAAAAAAGTGGTCGTGATTGACGCCGACGCGATAGGGAGCAATCAGCGTTCCTGTCTGCGTTTCTGACGCGGCTCTCGGGTCATCTAACGACGCCGAGAAAACACCCTTGGTGGCGTCAATGCCTGTTGAAATCAGTCGTATTCGTAACCGTCCGTCTTGCTGGAAAACGTAATCTTGGAAGTAATCGTAATTTCCGATCACGGCGACCATACGCACAACGAGATTGGTGGCTCTGCGTGAGTTGTGTTTCGCCATGCCGGGTACATCGTCATACAAAGACTCGTGGTGGCGCCAGCTGGGGTAGCCCGGGTCGAACTCAAAAATACAGATGCGATTTTCGGCGGTGAAGGCTTCCCCGCTCGCGGTGTGCAAGACCACATCCTGATACACAGCGGTGGGTGGGCAGTCGTTGCCCTTGAGCTCGGTTGCCATGTTGCCGAAGCCGTATTCACCCATATCGAAGTAGGCGCGATAGAACCAGTGGGTATCTGGGTCTTGGTATGGGACAAACATCTCAGACATGGCGATTTCGTAAGCAACGGGTCTGAATCCATCATCGGAGATAACGCCAACATTATTGAGAATCGTACCTTGGCGCGGGTCAAAGCGAAGATGGAACTGCCAGTCCTGCCAGTTGATTTGACTTCCCGTGATGGCGAAATTGCGTCCTTCGCGCTGCTCGATGGTGATCGGTTTCAGTGCTGGCCGCGTGTCGAGTGCGCTCTCGTGAAACTCGATGACCTCAAAGTCATTGGGTGGTGAATCAGCGTCAGCAAATGACTCTGTGAATTCGATAAGCTTCAATTCCTCCACGTCGAACAAGAAACTGATACCTTCTACGGGTCGCGCCCAAGCACTCGTCGTAGGGAGAAGACCTAAGCCACTTTGACCCCGAATGTTGAAGCAGTCGAACCGGACAAGTCGGTCGTTGACAGGGTTTGCAAGATCAGCGAAGAAACGTCCGACCGTACGTGGTAGGCAGAGACCGTCCGAGCCGGTAATGCCGCGCCGTTCCAGTGCAGCTACCACTTCAGGCAGTTGGTTGACCACGTCGAGCGCTCCGAAAAGCTCCTCGCCTACTAGCATGGGCTGGCCGCTGGTGATTTCGCTCGGAGCGGAGAGCGATGCGGTATCAAAATCATAGCGAGCGATATAAGAGGCTTTGTTTAGCCTGTAGACAATATCTGCACCGCGGGTTGCTGTATCGCCCGCCTGCCAAGCACGCGCCTTGTTCTTGTCAGGCTCGGTGAGGCTGATGCGATTGAACAAGATGCCCTCACCAAAGGCATCGTTCACGGCGGCAGCTGCTTCGTTAATTTCTGTTTCGGTTAAGGAGTGCCACGGTGACGTTGTCGCGGACGCGTTATTACCCGCTTGCTGTGAGCTTTGACCGCAGCCTGTGAAAACCACAAAGCTCACGATTGCTACAACGCTATAAATCCTCATGATGCCTTCTCCGTATTTTTTGGTTTTTAGTATTTCAGTTTACGGTCTTATCTTTGCCTTTTTATCTGCCCTACGCAGTCCCCACTTCAGATCTTGCTCGACTTCGATGATCGTCCATGGCGACATAAGCCTTGCAAATGATGAGATAGCCAAAACCCCAACTCATAAGCGAAATAAAGTCCTTGTTTAATACCAGGTTGGTGTCGTTTTTAGCTGGAGCCGCAAAATCTAACAGCACCACGCTCACCGTTAGCATAATTGTTGTAGCAGCCATTAATAATGAGAGCACTGGTTTGTTTATGCGCCGCATTTCGTAGATTAAGAAAATGAGCAGGGGCATGAACATAAAGTGCGCTGCCGAGAAAGCATAGTGTCGTGCCGGTGACAATAAGTCGCTTTGCATAAAGCCCAAGGTCAGTATCGCAATGAAAGCGAGCGTCATCCCATCGAACCATAAAGTTGGTCGAAAATTATGTGTCAATGTTGCGAAACCGGCATAGAGCAGCAAATTCATACCAGCGATGCGTGAGAATGCGTCTAGGTACCAAATCAAGCCCCATTGCCAGTCGTTACCGGTGAAGAACCAGGCAATGACATTGCAGCCCGAGCAAAACATCACCAGCCATTCGGCGCACAACATAATGTTTTTTCGGACATAGAAAGTGACGACGCCAATGGCCATGCATATGACCATGGTCGATACAGCGAGAAGTAATAAAAGCTCTCTAGCTGTTACTTGGTCTTCCATTGAAGCCTCGTTATTTTATGTTTTTGTAGAGGGTCATTCAGCTAATTAACCTATCTCTTGCCAGTTAGGCACGACTCAGATCTTAATGCAATCAAGCGAGAAAAGCCCCAGACCTAACGGGAAAACGAACTGACGCAACGGCGCTTAGTTGAGACTAAGTAACGGGCTGGCAATGCTTTTATGCATTGAGTGGTTCAGGTTTTACTGGGGGGGTTGGTTTCTTCGAACTCCCACGGAGACGAGTCGACTGAGCTCCGACAAGCTTCTACCGCTTTGTTCGCGGAGGTCATTGAAATAAGCCTGTGTGGCTTTGAGGGCGCGCAAACTGTGAATGCCCGAATCAACAATGTCGTTTTCGCGCAGAAAGAACTCCACATCGGCGGTCATCAAAAATGTATCGACACCTAAGGTTCTCAGGGCATAGGGACCCGTGTTTCCGCCCAGTCGGCTACCGTGTTTCTTTAAAAATAGCCATAGGCCAATAATGTCATCATCCGGCCAGCCGGCAATGAACTCGCCAAAGGTCTTGTCCTCGCGCCGCTCAGTGTCAGCAATCATCACCGCGTTATCCAGCACGGTTTTGACCTTGCTGAAGTTGCGAATGATGCCGGGATCGCTGGCCTTACGCTCGAGCATGTCGTCGGGCATCATCAGCAGACGCTCAATATCGAACTCCCAGAAGACCTCTTCGAACTGCGGCCACTTGTTATTGACGATGCGCCAGACGAAGCCTGACTGAAATACCTTCCGGGTGAACTCCGCGAGGTAGCGGTCGGACCCCAGCCCACTGAGATGCCCTTTGGTTGCAATGGTGGGCAGTAGGCTCTCCACAACATCACTCCCGCCTTTTCGTAGGCAGGCGACTTCATACAGGTTGTCGTAGGAAGGTCCGGGCATTAAGGGAGTGTAACCCTAAATGACTAGGCTTTTGCTTTCCGTGTACTGACGATACAGCCAGTGATTATAAGCGCTGTGCCCAGGAGCGTGCCCGCACTGACTGGTTCGGCAAAAAATAGCCAGCCAAACAATGCAGCCCAGATAAACGCCGTGTATTCCACGGAGACAAGAGCCTGCGCTTCGGCTTTGCTGTAGGCGATGGACAACAATATGAGCGAAATGACGGCAAGAACGCCGGCGGCTGATGCGGCAGTCCACTGGACGACATCAGCGGGTAGGGTGACGGCAAACGGGGCGCCTAGCGCCAGAATGCAGGTCATGATCACGTTCTGATAGCAGGCAATTTCCGTGGGTCGTGCTACCAAGGCCTGCTTGCGCTGCAAAATAATATTGAGTGCATACATGACGGCGAAGACGAGGACCGCCGCAATACCCAGCAGACTGCTGTCATCACGCATCTGAAACATATCTTCGCCGGCGATGACCACAACACCACCAAAACCTAAGACAGCGGCGATTTTTGCGCCGCGTGTAATTTGCTCACCGAGCATGGGGGCCGCAAGGTAGAGAGCGATGATTGGAGCGACAAAGCTCAGACCAACAGCCTGCGCAAGGGGTAGCTGTGTTAGGCTCCAAAACAGGAAGAGCATCATGAAGGCAGTAAGTACGCCGCGAGTAATATGGAGTCTCAGTATTCTCCCTGTTGCCAGTTGCGGTCGATTAGGTAAGTAGAGTGCCGATGCAAAAACGGCCCCCATAGCCGCCCGCCAAAACGTGGCGCTATAGGCGCCCATGGCTAGTGCTTGAGCTTTCATGACTGCATCGAGCATGCAGAAGAATAATACGCCTGCACTCGCCAATAAAACCGGGCCCAGAACGCTCTCGTTTTTTTCAGGGGCGCCTATCACTTGCATGACTTAGCCACTATTGCACTCTAGAGGGGCACTTGCTAGACACTAGCTCAGGCCGTTTTATCGGCTGCGTGCCACTGTGCAACCAGCGAACGAAGCACGCTGACAAAGGCGATGGGCTCATCGAGCATCAGGTGGTGACGTGCACCAGGGATGCTAATGAAGGGAATGGTGTCGCCACCTCGCTCACGCACGTAATCGGCCGAGTCGTCATCAAATAAGGCGCTGTGCTGCCCGTAGACATAGGCTTTTCTGCCAGGTGCGGCGACAACCGCATCCACTTGATTGAGTATTCGCTCTTTCAATGAGAAATCACTGTCGAAAACACTGGTATCGAACTTCCAAGTCCATCCATCGTCAACCTGTTTGAGTGAGTGATAGGCCATGTAATGGAATAGATAAGGTTCGCCACAAGGTTGGTTTGGCGAGAGCACGAAACGCGATTTTGCCTCTTCATAGCTTGGGTAGATTCGGTTCGGGCGACTCGTATCCGATCGCATGGGGCGTCCACCCGCGAAGTGCGCTTTGAGTCGCTCGGGTCTCAAGACCATGAGATCGCAAACAACGAGGCCACCGAAAAGCTCGTGAAAATCATTCATGGCGGCAAGGCCCACATGCCCGCCGTAGCTGTGGGCAATCACGATGGGCTTAATGGCGTGATCAAATAGACCGGTTTCACGAGCGACGTCGACCACTTCCTGCGCGCGAACAGCGTCGGGATAGGACGAACGAACGCCTGAGTCACCCATGCCGGATAGATCGTAGGCAATGACGTGGTATTGCTCAGCTAGAAACGGGGCGATGAAGGCCATGCAGCGCGCATGAGCGAGAAAACCGTGCATCAAGAGTAGAGGTGGATTCGCAGGATCACCCCATCGGAAGAAGTGAACATCACAGCCGTCGGAGTTTACCCAGCCCTCTTCGCGAGGCACCTGCAACGCATCGACAAGCCACTGGGGTGCATCGGGCGCATCTGGCGGCAGTTCGCGGTTGAGGTCACAGATATCGGTTACTGGGCTCTTCATAGTGTCGTGTTCGTCCTCGAAGTCTACTCATACGAACGAAACTGGCTTTTGGTCGCGTGTAACTCGTATTTTCCAAAGTCATCAACTAGCCGATAGCTGGGTTGCTAGCCCCGCGCGCTCGCGCCGGCATCCTAAATGCTTGGTGGTCAAAAATCTTCAAAAAAGAGCTCCCCGTTAACTCGCTAATCAATCCGTCAGAGTCCGTGACCGGAGGATGAGCTGAGAATCGGTTGGATGGGGCGATTTGGTTATTAATAGACCAGCCCAGGAGGGTTGGCTTCTGGGGCTGACGGTCTAAACGTACGGCCGTCGCTTTCGGCCTTTTATCCGCGGCGAATTACTTTCGTCGTAAGGTTCTTAGATGAAGTTTTATCGATTTAAAAAAACGTTCTCTCACGCTTGGCATCAGTATGAAGCAGCCCGCGGCGGCCAAGGGTAAGACAAACATCGCACCTGCGAGGAGTTTTTCGAATGAACCAACGTCTGGGCCTCTAGTAATACCAAGAAACAGTTCGCGAGAGAGCGCGAGGGCGAGAAATAACACACCCATAAGGCCATAGAACTTCAGCACGCCTTTGAGCTGATTTAGGCTCCTCGTCCACTCGTTTTGGAGGGCTCGCTTCGTTCTACTCGCTCGGGAAAGCTTCTGCCTCATAACCGTAACGTTTCGTTTGCTTACGACCTCAGTTCCTTCCTGCCTCAACTCCTGACAAAGGGTAAATAGGTATCGTCGACATTGCGATAAACATATTCCCATCCTTTCTCTTGCATGATGGCGCGGTGCCGAGCACCTTCAGCACTGCCATCGCCCGTTTCGTAACCCGCATCTCCCTGGAACAGCACGGCCATTTTGCCATCTGCCTTGGTAAACACTGGGAAAACATAGGGAGGCGGGATTTCGTTTTCGCCGGCGGCCATATCGGCCGTTGTGGTGTAGCGCAATAGGCTGAGCAGCGTAATGTAGGTGGGTGGCAGCATGCCAAATTCGCCAGCCTCGTGTTGTGCTACCGCATCTCGTACTCGAATCCACGCAAAGTCGTGAATCTCGCTTCCGTCAATGGCAACGTCCGCATCCTCAGCCAGCGGCGCCGCGTAAATCCAGGTCTCAAATCGCTTGGGTTCGACAACAGGTGTCGTCCAGTGGCTGAGGTGCACCATGTTGTCAGTATCTGGACGCAAGCCGCATTCTTCCTCGGCCTCTCGTGCCGCTGCAATGCGCGCGGCCAATGCGATATCGCCCTCAGCCGACTCAATGTCGCTATTTTCCAATGCACCGCCGGGAAAGACCCATAACCCACCGGCAAACATCAACGCCTTATTGCGCTTTAGCATGAGCGTTTCCATTCCATTATCCGTATCGCGTAAGAGGACAACGGTGCTGGCGGGTCTGGCTTTGGGTATATTGGTCACAAGGATTCCTCAACGCTTCTTTTCAGTTCAGCGTAGCACTCGCGGGCCGAAAAAGTTAAGTCAAACGACGTTACTCCTGTTTGGATCTTTTCAAGTCATGTTCACAGGGAAATTCTAGAAAGATAGGCCCTTTTATTCTTGGTAGCACCGTGAAACGAGAGCTATAGTGACTTTACTGTTTTTGGAGTTATTCGCGATGTCGCAAGTGGAAACCAGTATTCCTGATCATGAGTCTGGATCAGTTGGACTTTCCGGACTCTTAAATTCGGTTATTTCTGCTGGGCGCGATATTCTGGCGCGCCGCCGGCGGAATGCGCTCGAAACGCCTTCTAGCGACCTACTTGCAAAAAGTAAGCAGTTGATCCATCACCGAGGAGAAGCGTCAGGCTTGGCCCTGGCTTGCGAGGTCGTAGCGGACTATCAAGCGCTTGATGACGACAACCGGCGCCGTTTCTTTGAAGCCTTAGCTTCCGATTTTTCAGCCGACAGTGATGTGGTTTTGACTGCAGCAGAGAGCTATAAGCTCGATCCGTCAGAGACGAATCTTGCGGCGTTGTCGCGGGCTGCCGAGGCGCCGCGAATAAAGCTGTTCCGGCGGATGAATATGGCGCCCGAGGCGACCCCCGTGTTGGTGAAAATGCGCGGGGCAATGATTCAGGTGCTCGGCGATCTCCCCCAGCTGAAGGCGGTGGAGACCGACTTAAAGCATCAGTTCATCTCCTGGTTTAACCGGGGGTTTCTCGAGATGCGGGTGATTGACTGGAATACATCGGCATCTATTCTCGAGCGAATCATTGAGTACGAATCGGTGCATGCGATACAGGGCTGGGATGACCTGCGAGCCAGATTGAGTGGCAACCGCATGTGTTTTGCGTTTTTTCACCCTGCCATGCCCGACGATCCGTTGGTATTTGTCGAGGTAGCGCTGACCGAGGGAGTTCCAGATGCCATTGGCCCCCTGATTGATCAAACAAAAGAGGGCGATATTGGCAGCACGCCGGATACAGTCGTGTTCTATTCCATCAGCAACTGTCACCCCGGTTTGGCCGGCGTCTCTTTTGGCAACTTTCTGATCAAGCAGGTGGTTGAAGAGGTTGGTAAGCGTTATTCGACTATGAAGCGCTACGTAACCCTTTCACCCATTCCCGGTTTTTGCCGTTGGCTGGCAACTCGGGAAACCCGTATCGATCTCGAGGAGATGCGGTCGATGGCTAAGACCGATAAGGCTAAGACCGCCGATTTTCGTGAGCGTTTCCAAGCATCTGTGCGGCGAGACGATTTACTGGCAGCTTGTGCACGCTATCTGGTTAAGGAGCGTCGAGGTAACCTAGCGCTCGATCCGGTGGCCCGCTTTCATTTAGGGAACGGCGCAAGCCTTCACGCCATTCATTGGGCTGCCGATCTCAGCGATAAAGGTCTGGACCAATCGGCGGGTCTTATGGTCAATTACCTTTATGATCTCCGCAGCATCGAAGAGAATCATGATAGCTATTTTGATCAGGGTGAGATTGCAACATCCCGCGATGTCGCTCGATTGTTAAACTGACCCGAAGGCGGGTTTATTGGAGCCACTCGACATGACATTTGCACGCAACATGATGGCCGCGCTGGTGCTTTTGGGGATGGCTTCGTCAGGCGCACTTGCACAAGGCCCAGCCGAAATCGCGCGACAGCACCATCAAGCGACAACTAGCGCCATTGTTGCTGACTTCCGAGAGTTCCTGAGTATTCCTAACGTTGCAAGCAACATCAGCGACATGATGGACAACGCGGCGTTTATTGAGGACTACGTCAGACGTCGAGGATTTACGTCCAAGGTCGTGTCTGCCGGCGGTGCACCCTATGTTGTGGCCCATCGGCCTGGCTCGGATGACGCGCCCACGGTCTTGGTCTACGCACATTTTGATGGGCAGCCAGTGATTCCGAATCAGTGGTCCTCGCCACCCTTTGAGCCAACACTTTGGACCGATAATCCGCTCAAGGCTGATGCGAAAATCTTACCTTGGGATCAGGAAGTGTTTGACCCCTCTTGGCGTGTTGTCGCGCGCTCTGCCGGGGACGATAAAGCCCCAGTCATCGCCCTGATGGCTGCGATTGATGCCTTGGTGGCGGCGGATAAGATGCCCGATGTCACTGTCAAACTGATACTCGATGGTGAAGAGGAGCGGGGTAGCCCAACCCTGGCAGGTGTCCTTGAACAGGTCGCAGATGATTTGGTCGCCGATGTAATGCTCTTTTGCGATGGTCCCATGCATCAGTCGGGGCGCCGACAGCTGGTATTGGGGGTCCGAGGCAGCATGACGGTCGATCTCACGACTTTTGGCCCCAACCTTCCTTTGCACTCGGGACACTACGGCAACTGGGCTCCAAACCCCAATGAGATTCTGATGCATTTATTGTTGTCGCTGAAGGACGACAAGGGGCGCGTTGCGGTTGCAGGCTTTTCCGATGATGTTAGAGCCGTATCAGAACGAGAAAAGCGCGCTGTGGCAGCCATGCCCTCAGTTGACGCGCAGTTGAAGCGCGAACTCGGTATAGGCAATAACGAAATATCCAGCGAACGCCTGGAGTCAGCCATCATGCGCCCCGCAATTGTGGTTCGTGGCATCTCGGGTGGCGGAGTGGGTCCCAAGGCGAGGAATATTATTGAACCGACAGCGCAGGCCTCGCTCAATTTGCGGCTGGTGCCGGGACAAAAGCCCGAGGCCTTAGTGGCTGCCCTAAGAGCCCATTTTGAGAAGATGGGTATGACCGTTTCGTCCGACGGTCCCGATGCCGGTTCTGCTCGAGAGCGTCACCTGCAGATGGTTCCCCGTCCAGGTGGTTACCGCTCGTTCCGAACATCCATTGACGCCGATGTGGTTGGTGATTTGAAGGTCATACTCGATCGTTTAGGCGATCAGGAGACACTGATAACCCCCACGATGGGTGGATCGCTACCGATTTACTTGTTTGAGGACAATCTCGAGGCTCCGATTGTCATCCTTCCCGTTGCCAACCATGACAATAACCAACACGGCCGCGACGAAAACCTCCGGCTTAAAAATCTCTTTGATGCCATAGAGATGTACGCTGAGGTGCTTGTCGGACTATCTGACGAGTCTTGAGCAGACCCAGAACATCGGGTCAGGGCGTGTAATAGCTGCTTGGACCAGCTTGACGCTTCCCGTGCGCGGAGAAGCACCACATACTACAGCTCTGTGCTACTGGCCGCTTGAGTCCTCGTTTCGGTAGCGCTCGAACCAGGCGAGGATATGATCAACCTTGGTAATGAGTCTCGATGGTCTGCTCGCAATGCCGTGCGACGCACCAGGCAAGCGAACCATGGCTGAATCCACGCCACGTAGTCGCAGCGCCTGATAGAATTGCTCGGTTTCAGACATGGGAGTTCGTCGGTCTTCTTCACCCGTAAGCAGGAGAGTGGGCGTAACGACGTTACCCACTAAAGATAGCGGCGAGCGCTTCCAATAGTGGTCTAGGTGTTCCCAGGGCGGTCCGGGGAACTGGTGATAGATCTGACCCACCATTGAGTCAGCGGTCAGAGTTTTGCTCACCCAGTTAATGACCGGCTTCGCCGCAACCGCAGCATTGAAGCGATCTGTCAGGCCAATGGCGTAGGCCGTGGCGATGCCGCCCGCACTGCCACCTGTGATAAACAAATTGTCGGCGTCCACAATGCCTTTTTCGATCAAGGCATCGATGCCTGACATGTGGTCAGCAAAGTCTTCCTCGCTGGCGTACTTGTACTGTAGTAGCAGCGTAAAATCTTCGCCGTACGATAGGCTACCCCGATGGTTATCGTAAAAAACGATGTAGCCAGCAGCGGCCATGAGCTGAAGTTCGGCTGAAAAATGGGGTCCATAGGCGAGGTGAGGGCCCCCGTGAATCTCAAGAATCAGAGGGTATTTCTTTGTGGGATCGAAATCAGGCGGTGTGATGTACCAGCCTTGGATCTCCTGGCCATCAAACGATGAGTTGTACACAATCTCATTGACTTCACCCAGCGATCGGTAGTTGAGAAGATCATCGTTGAGCGCAGTGATAATTTTGGGCGTTCTACGCTGCGTGACCGCGATGTCTGCTGGCCGATCAGGTCCTCCTTTTGTGTAGGCAACGACACCACCGGCCGTGTGGAACCCGCCGGATAGATACGGCCGACCCACGCTGGTGCCACCCAATCCTGTAGACACTGGCGAGACTGCCTTGTTCAGCGTCACCTGTTTGATGTGACGTTCACCGCGTTCATCAAAGGCGAAGTAGAGCGCTTTACCATCGGCTCGCCACAGGATATTCGCCGCATCCCCATCGATGGCCTCGGTGAGTATGCGGACTTCCTTGGTTGAAAGATCAACCGTGGCAATACGGTCGGGCGTAAAGGCTAGGGGTCTACTCTCTTCGTAGCTGATGGCCAGAAGCTTACCGTTTGGTGAGACCGCAGGTGAGCGTTCAGCACCTGGAAGGTCTGTGATCTGCGTTAGCGCACCGCTGCCAAGCAATACTGAATAGATATCGGCTTCATCACTGCGGAGCTCCCAATCATTCGAGCGGTCAGCAGAGAAAAAGATGGACGCGCTATCAGCCGACCAGCTCAGCCGGCCATAGTGATTGAAATCACCCGATGTTAGCTGTCGTGCTACACCTCCGTCGGCAGGGATGACGAACACATGGCGGTAAGCCGGATCGACGATGCCTCGGCCATCGTATTGATAGCGCGTGGTCGTGACAGTAACCGGCGGTTTGGCCCAGACAGCACCGTCGGGTGCCTTGCGACGCTTGGCGATGGGTGGCGTCGACTTTTTAACCGACATGGTGAAGGCCAACCATTGACCATCGGGAGACCAGGTGAGGTCTGACGGGCTTTGCTGAAGGTGTGACGCGACCGACGTCTGGCCGGTATCCATCCATTGGATATGAATCTGACTGGAGCCGCTCTCGCTAGAGACATAGGCAATCTTATCTCCCTGGGGAGACCAGCGTGGCGAGGTACTGCGGTGCAAATTGCTATTGAGCGGTCGATGATCACTGCCATCGATGGAGACTTGCCAAAGTGTCGCTTTGGCGGCATCGCTCATGACATCGAATGAGCGACGAACATAGACGACGGACTTGCCATTAGGTGCCACCTGCGGGTCGGAGGCCCACTCCAGTTCAAAGACATCCATGGCATCCAGTACGGGTGCTCTCTCAGCGGCCAATGAGAGCACACTCATCGACAGGATGAGCGCACCAAGACTAGATTGAATGAAGATCTGGGAGAGAGAGAAAGAAATTCCTTTTGGCTCAGTCATAGCAATGTTCTCGTGCGTGTCCGGCTGGAGACAACCGGTACAGTAGGTAACGAGATGAGAGTAACCAAGGGATGATTTGAAAGACAACTCAATGCGAAAGAAACGATAAGCGGCTATGGTGTGGCTCTGCGTCATCGGTAATTAAAAAAGATAACCAAAAAGACAACGAAAAAGATAACGAAGAGATGTCCCTGACGGTCGATAACACACCGCCAACGCCAGAAGCGAGCGAGCCGTTCACGCCGAGAGCTGAATACCCACGCCCTATTCTCGTTCGTGATCAGTGGCAAAGCCTCAACGGACCATGGTCGTTCAGGGTTGATCCCGATAATCGAGGAGTCACTGATGCTTGGTTTGATGGGCCGTGGACTGATGCCCAAACCATCACGGTGCCGTTTTCCATGGAATCAGCTGCCAGCGGCATTGCCGAAGCTGAAGGTGCTGCTGTGGTTTGGTACCAGCGGGAGGTTATCAAATCCGAGGTCTGGCACAGTCGGGTTGTCCTTCGTGTTGGCGCCAGTGATTTCCTGACCCGCGTCTTCGTTAATGGAGAAGAGGTGGGTCAACATCGAGGTGGTTACGCATCGTTTGGCTTGGATATTGAGCATGCGCTGATGCCTGGAAGGAATCGCATCACTATTCGGGTGGAAGACTCGCTGTCATGGACCCAGCCGCGCGGCAAACAAGCGGGCACGACGCGCTGGCCTATCGATTACGACGGGGTCACAGGCATTTGGCAGTCTGTTTGGCTCGAGCCGCTAACTTCTGTGTCGATTGAGTCCACCGCGAATTCCTACCGCGTCGCTGAACAGGCTCTCAGCTATAAGGCCTTTCTCTCGGCGCAAGTGGACGGCGAGGTCAGTGTCGAGGTTCTCGATGGTGATCGTGTGATCGCGAGCGATACGGTTCAGACGGCAGGGCGAGCAGAAATCCGAACGACGCTGTTCATCGAGGACCCGATACTCTGGTCGCCAGAACAGCCCCATTTGTATGAGGTTCGGCTGACGCTGCTAAATCGTGCGACGGGAGAGCTTGATGAGGCCACGAGCTACGCGGGATTGCGCGAAGTCTCGGTCACCGATGGTCAACTCTGCCTGAACGGCGATCCACTGTATCTGCGTGGTGTTCTAGATCAGGGCTATTTTCCCGAGGGCTGGTACACGGCGACGACGGATGAGGCGCTTCGTCGTGATGTCGAGCTGACATTAGCCATGGGTTTCAACTGTGCGAGAAAGCACCAGAAGGCAGAAGACCCGAGATATCTCTACTGGGCGGATAAATTAGGTTTGATGGTGTGGGCGGAGATGCCCTCGGGACGGGTGTTTTCAACCGAGCTCATCGAGTCACTGACCACGGAGTGGATGGAGCTGATAAAGCGCGATCGTGCTAATCCATCGATTATTGCTTGGGTTCCTTTCAATGAGTCTTGGGGTGTTTGGCATCAGAGTGAACGTCCGGAACAACGCGCCTTTGTTGATGCCGTCACGTCGTTGACGAAGGCGCTCGATGATAGTCGAGTCGTTGTCGGTAATGACGGGTGGGAGTATTCCTCGGGTGATCTTTGGACCTTGCACCTATACAACGAAGACAGTGATGTCTCGAGTCGGTTAGCAGCGCTGATTGAGGATCCTCACAGCTCGGTTACAAACGAGTTTGGGGGTCGAGGTCGCGTGGGTGCGCTGCCTAATGCGGATGTTGGTGGCTTGCCCATATTACTCACCGAATGCGGCGGTATCGGTATGGGTTCATTCAGCGAGGAAGATTTCAGTTACGGTAACCTCGCCGAGACCCCCGTGGCGCTGGAAACGAGAATGCGCACGATCATGACGGACATTCGCTCACTTGAAGCGCTACAGGGTTTTGTTTGGACGCAGCTGACCGATGTGCAACAGGAAATTAATGGCCTTGTGTATTTCGATCGGCAACCAAAACTCCCGATCGCTATTTTCAACGATATTTTCAGTAAGGGCGGGGAAGTCTGATGTCAGACCTTACCTTGCGGCAATTGAAAGCGCTCCGTTTTTGGCAGACCCCGGAAATCACCAGCCTGAACAGACTGCCGGCACACTCGCCGCTGCACAGTTATCGCTCACTTGCCGTTGCGGTAGCCGGTGAGGTATCCGCTAGCCGACGATCGCTGGACGGTGATTGGCAGTTTGAGTGGTTTCCCTCACCCAATGATGTGCCCAATGATTGGCTGACCTCTGAGGCCACAGCGCACTGCATACGGGTGCCCGGAAACTGGCAGCTTCAGGAGTACGACAAACCCATCTATACCAACGTGAAGTACCCGTTCCCCGCAACGCCTCCGATCGTTCCGGAGGACAACCCTACCGGTTGTTACCGGCGGCGTTTCTGGCTCGATGAGAGTGATTTGGTTGATCAGACCCGGCTCGTCTTCGATGGTGTCGATAGCGCATTTTTTGTCTGGTGTAACGGTCATCTGGTGGGGTACTCGCAGGATAGTCGCCTTCCGGCAGAGTTTGATATCAGTCGCAGAGTTAGAGCCGGTGACAATGATCTTGCGGTTATGGTTTTGAGGCTCTGTGATGGGAGTTATCTCGAAGATCAGGATATGTGGAATCTCTCCGGTATTTACCGGAGCGTGTACCTGCTCTCAAAACCAAAGACACACCTTAGTGACGTCAGAGTGACCGCGACGCTCGATGAGCATTACGCAGAGGGTGTGCTCGAGGTTGAAGTCATTTGCGATCAAGTCTGTCGAGGCGAGGTTGACTTGGCGCTTATCGATGCGTCGGGAGCAACCGTGCTCTCACATCGGCAGCGCATTGGCACCGATCTCATCGACGAGCGGGGTCGCTATAAAGACCGAGCTCGGCTGAAGCTAAAAGTGCCCAGCGTTCAGACTTGGAGTGCTGAAACTCCGAACCTCTATCGCTTGGTCGTCTCCCTTTTCGATGAGCACGGTGAGTTCATAGAGTGTGAAGCGAGCGATATAGGGTTTCGCTCGGTTGAGATTACAGACGGGCAGCTGTTGCTTAATGGAAAGCCCCTGTTAATCCGTGGCGTGAATAAACACGAGCATCACCCTGAGACGGGGCACACCGAATCACTTGCGCAGGTTGAGGCCGACATTCGGTTGATGAAACAGCACAATTTCAATGCCATACGCTGCTCTCACTACCCGCATCAACCGGGTTTTTATGATCTCTGTGATCGTCTGGGTATGTACGTCGTTGATGAGGCAAACATCGAGACACATGGGCTTACGCCCATGAGTCTAGTATCCGATGATGATGCCTGGTCTCACGCGTATGTGGAGCGCATGAGTCGGATGGTCCGGAGGGACTTCAATCACCCTAGCGTCATTATCTGGTCGCTGGGCAATGAATCGGGTTACGGTGGCAATCACGAGGCCATGGCCGGGTGGGTACGGAAGGCCGACCCGTCGCGCCCTATTCAGTATGAGGGTGGTGGTGCAGACACGTCGGTAACAGACATTATTTGTCCCATGTATGCGCGGGTGGTGGATGACATGCCATCACCCTATGGCCGCCCGGCTCACAGCATTCAGCACTGGGCAGATTTACAGGCAGACGCAGGCGAGCAGGCGCGCCCCATCATTCTTTGTGAGTACGCGCATGCCATGGGGAACAGTCTCGGAAATTTCTCAGATTACTGGGATGCCTTCCGAGCCAATCCGCGGCTACAAGGTGGCTTCATTTGGGACTGGGTTGATCAGGGGCTGACGCGGGTTAGTGATGACGGGGTGCCTTACTTCGCCTATGGCGGTGATTTTGGCGATGAAATTAACGATCGTCAGTTCTGCATTAATGGCCTAGTGTTTCCTGATCGAACGCCACATCCCTCACTCCTTGAAGCGAAGCGAGCCCAGCAGCCTCTTACTTTCACTGCAGAGATTTGCGATCGGTCGATCTCCCTTACCGTGACCAGCGAGTATCTTTTCCGATCGACAGATAACGAGCGACTGAACTGGCGACTGGGCTCCTTATATCATGCTCACCAAGAAGGCTCCCAGGTCTTGGAAATAGCGCCAGAGGGAAGTCAAACCATTGTAATTGATAACCATAGTGACCTCGTTGAAGACTCTGAGCAGGACCTCCTATTAGATGTGTGGATCACCACAAAACGGGTGACAAATGCGCTCCCTGAAGGGCATGAAATTGCGCGGAGTCAGCATGTCTTGGTCCCCGCGGAGAGGATGGTCGAACGGGAGACTAGACCCGCTGATATCTCGCAACAGGGCGACCAACTGCTGATAAGGGCGGGCGAGGTTAGCTGGCACTTCAACGCTGTGACGGGGTTCATTACCGATTGGGTAAGTGATGGCAGAGCCCTGCTCGATGCGCCCGTAGCCGACTGTTTCGCTCGTGCACCACTCGATAATGATATTTGCAGTAGCGAGGTGGATAATCCGTCACCTGAGGCCTGTTTAGCGAAATGGCAGGCGGCGGGTCTGTTTGATCTGAAGCACCGATGTACTGGCGTAGAGGTCAAAGGCGCCACCGTTATTAGCCAGCACGAATATCTCAATGACGCAGGCGTGGCCATTCGTTCTGTGTGGAGGCATACCTTCGACGCTGAAGGCGGTGTCGATATTGCGATTGACGTGAGCGTGGACCCTGAGATGCCACCCTTACCACGCGTAGGCATGCGGTTGTTGCTGTGCGATAAACCTGAGGCTGTATACTGGCTTGGTCGGGGACCTCATGAGAATTATCCCGATCGCAAATTGTCAGCCGACCTTGGTGCATGGTCCTGTGATCGACAAGCGATGCAGACTCCTTATATTTTTCCGTGCGATAACGGACTTCGCTGTGACGTGAGACGGGCCGTTATTGGTTCGGTTTGTATTGAACGAAGTGACGATGATTTCGCCTTTGCCGTTAGCGACTTTGGGGTGGAGAGCCTCATGCGAGCGCAGCACACCTTCGAGTGCATCGAGCAGTCGGCCTTACATGTCCATGTTGATGGCTACCACATGGGTGTTGGTGGTGATGACTCATGGACGCCCAGTGTTCGACCTGAGTATCTGCTCAATGCGGAGACCTATCGATGGGGCTTCAGACTAAGTGTGGCGCATGATGATAAGCCTTGAGATAACTGTCGTCAGCGGAACTCTGCGCCATGAGTGACGCTATCGATGGGATTGACTCGATTTCGACGCGCACCAAGTTCAGTTACGGACTGGGCGCGCTGGGGAAGGACTTTGCCTGCTCCATCGTTTATCTCTTTCTCATGTACTACTACACCGATGTGGCCGGCGTGCCGGCGGCATTTGTGGGAACGCTGTTTCTCGTTGTCCGCATGATTGACGCGGTATCCGATCCGGTCATGGGCATGATCGTCGATAACACGCGCAGTCGGTTTGGAAAGTTCAGGCCCTGGATCGTCCTTGGGACGGTGATCAACTCGCTTGCCTTGTTGGCGCTGTTCTCTGCACACCTGTTTTCAGGTTTGCAGCTCCTTTTGTTTGTCACCGTGACCTACATCGTTTGGGGTCTCACCTACACCATTATGGATATCCCCTTCTGGTCAATAGTGCCTGCATTATCTGCTCGTCGTGAGGAGCGAGAGCGATTGGTTGTCTGGCCGCGCCTGTTCGCTAGCATCGCCTGGACGATCATCGGCACCTATGGTCTGGCGAGCATCGCCTTCCTAGGTAGAGGGGAGGAAGGCAGAGGATTTCTCCTCCTCTCTGGTCTCATCATTATTGCTTTTCTCGCATCTGCGCTGATTACCTTCTCGCAGGTGAAGGAGCGGGTTGCTACCCAGGTCACCATTGAGCGCTTCTCCTTTGGCGATGTGATCGCTATCTTGCGAAATAACGATCAGCTAGCTTCGCTGATCGGTTGTGTTCTCACCTTCAACATTGGTACCCAGCTGGTGGGTGGCTTTGCGATTTACTACTTCAGCTACGCCATTGGGAAGCCCGAATTGTTTCCCATGTTTGCCTTGGTCTCCGGTATTGCCGAAATGCTGGGTATCTTTCTTTTCCCGTGGCTCTGCCGACACCTACCACGACGTTTTACCTGGTACATCGCCAGCTTATTTGCTCTTGCCTGCAGTGTCGTTCTGTTGGCGGGGAGCATCGTGGCACCAAAGAGTGGTGTCCTCGTGGCGGGAGCGGGCGCGCTGCTGAAGTTCGGTGGCGGCATTGCCAATGGTTTGGGGACAGTCATGCTCGCCGATGTCGTTGATTACGGTCATTACAAGACGGGGAAACGCAGCGAGAGCATTATTTTCTCAGTGCAGACGATGCTGGTGAAGTTCGCAGGTGCCTTCGCTGGCTTTTTTATTGGCGTCGGACTGTCGCTTATCGGTTACGTACCCAATGAGATCCAAAGCGAGGCGACGGTATTTGGCTTAAGGACCCTGATGATTGGTCTTCCGGTTGTCTTTCTGATCGGGAGTATCTGGGTATATAGACAAACGTTTCGTTTACACGGCGAGTTACACCAGCGAGTCTCCGATTTTATCGCTAAGCAGCGATAGCAAGACTGGCTTATGCCGGCAAACTTGTCTTCAGGTAGGCAGACATTTCAGACAGGCCTGCCTCGAGAATTTCTCGCTCATTTGCATAGCCAATTCTCACATAACCCTCCATGTCGAAGGCATCGCCAGGGGTGAGCATGACGCCCGTTTTTTCGAGGAGATCGATACAGAATTCTCTCGAGCTCATGGGGATGTCGAGTTTCAGCATGGCAGTGGTACCCGCGCGGGGTTTGACCCAATCGACGCGTGGCTCGTTTGTAATCCAGCTATCCAAAATCGCGAGATTTTCTCGCGTTATTGCCTGGCTTCGTGCCAGAACTTTGCTAGCATTTTCAAGTGCTATGGCCGCAAAATGGTCGTTAATCATGCCAACCGAAATGGTGTCGTAATCACGATGGATCATGATCTTCTCGGTCAGCTCATTTGGTGCTACCACCCATCCGACGCGCAGACCGGCGAGGGAGAATACTTTCGACATGCCGGCTGTGCTGATGCCTCTATGGTAGATATCAACAATGGAGGGGACCATCCCGTCTCCGACTTGGCCGGTCCCTCGGTAAACCTCGTCACAGAGTAGATAAGCCCCGACCGAGTCGGCAACCTCAGCGATAGCCTCCAGCATAGGACGTTCTATGAGAGCGCCGGTTGGGTTGTTTGGATTCGTGAGCGCGATGAGCTTCGTTTCGAGCGTTACCATCGATCGCAATCGGTCAAGGTCAGGCAGGAAGCCGTCGCTTGCCTCGAGACTCAGTGTGGCGACATTTGCCTCGATGCTGCGCGGGATAGAGTAGTGTTGCTGATAGGTCGGGATGATCGATACAACATGGTCGCCGCGCTCTACCAATCCTTTGTGCACGAGCATGTTGGCCGCTATGGTGCCGTGGGTAATGGTGATGTCCGCAATCGCCGTATTGGCGTAGAGCTTGGAAATGGCTGCTCTCAGGCGGTCAGATCCCTCGATATCACCGTAGGTGAGTTTCATCGACAGGATTTCGTATAGGTCCGCTTCGTCACGACCTGATAGTGCTAGTAGTTCATTAATCGTAATACTAGCGACGCAGGTTTCAGCAAGGTTGTAGGTGCAGCGTGTCTCCCATTCGTTCATCCAGATTTCGACTTCGAACGGCTCGATAAACATAGCGAACTCCCAGGCTTTGCCAGATAAATGAATGAGTCAAATTTAAAAGTAGGCACACGCTCTGCTGCACTGCGCGGTTAGCTTAACTAATTTGGAGCAGTCAATTACAGGGTAAATCCAAAATCAGTAGTGCGGGGAGTTATTCCAGGCAACTAGGCTCTGAGTGTCCGCCCACTGGCTAAGCTGGGCCATGAGCACTTCGTAAAACGTGATATTCGCTAACAGCAATCCACTTAGGACGCCAGCAACAACACAAGCGGTTACAACCTTGCTGAGGGTTTTAATCTCCATCGTTTCGCCTAGTTATTTTTATGGCTTAGGGATATTGAACCTTAGTCAGGGAGGATGCGCAAATGTTTCTCGGGCGATTGATTTCCCCATGGGAATTCTATTTAAAACGCCACCTTCGGTGGCATCACATCGATTGACTACAGCGCTTCGACAATGGTGACGTTAGCAATACCGCCACCCTCGCACATCGTCTGCAGACCCCATTTTTTACACCGGGCGTGAAGCGCATGAACGAGTGTGGTCATCAGCTTGGTACCCGTGGCGCCGAGCGGATGGCCCAAAGCGATAGCGCCGCCATTGACGTTCAATTTGTCAGGATCTGCACCGGTGTGTTCGAGCCAGGCCATAGGCACCGGAGCAAACGCTTCGTTGACCTCATAGAGGTCCATATCCTCGATTTTCATGCCCGCACGCTTCAGCGCTCGATCGGTCGCAAAGAGGGGCTCCTCAAGCATGATCACTGGGTCGCCGGCGGTTACAGTGAGGTTATGAATGCGAGCTAGCGGTGTGAGATTGTGGTCTTTGAGTGCCTGTTCTGACGCGATCATTACAGCAGAGCTACCATCGCAAATCTGACTCGCATTAGCGGCTGTGAGCGCGCCGTCTTCCATCAATATTTTCAGTTGAGCCATAGCCTCCATGCTGGCGTCATCGCGAATACCCTGGTCGTGCTGATGCAATGCTTTGCCGCCATCGGCGGTTCTGCCCATGATGGCGACGATTTCCTTATCAAATGCGCCTGCGTTTCGAGCATCGCGACCGCGCTGATGGCTTCTCACCGAATAGGCGTCTAACGCTTCCTTCGTATGGCCGTACTTTTTAGCGATCATTTCTGCGCCAACGAACTGGCTGAAGTGACGAATACCGTACTGGTCTTTCACCGATTGCGGTGTTGGATCCGTGGGCACATCAAACACCTTGCCGGCACGCGCATTAATACCCATAGGGCAGCGTGACATGCTTTCAATGCCTGCTGCTATCACCAGGTCCTGTGTGCCAGACATGACGGCTTGTGCGGCAAACTGAATGCTTTGTTGCGAAGATCCGCACTGTCGGTCAATTGTGACCGCTGGGACGCTTTGCGGGAGGTTGGAGGCCAGGACCGCGGTGCGGCCAATCTGATTGGACTGCTCGCCCGCCTGAGAGACGCAGCCCACAATCACGTCCTCAATGGCGCTCGGGTCTACCTTGCTGTCCTCGACAATTGCGTTGAGTGTTTGAGCTCCCAAGTCGCCGGGGTGCCAGTCTGCCAGTGCGCCGCCTTTGCGACCGCCAGCGGTTCGCTTCGCTGCAACGATGTATGCATTAGCCATGATGTCTTTACCTTATTGTGTTTTTGTTGAAATGGGTGAAACCCATGAATGTTATCTGAAAAAAGGTATCATAAATCGGGTTTGTAGAGCGGGGAGGCCTGATTTCACATACGAGGCCTGTGCCCGTTCGGTCAATGGTGCTCTGCGACGGATGATTTTTATGGTCGACGACGGTGAGCATGCGCTATGGCCCCGTGTTCCTATTCATTGTCAGTATGAGCAAGCAGGTCATTGGCAGCGCTCAGCTCTTTGCTGTTACAAAATTCGGCTACTTTCCAACGCCGTGGCCTATTCCACGCCGGCTTAGTGCTTATGTCCGCGTGAGAACCATTTATTATTTAACAATGCAAATCATTCTTATTTACATTCAATTTCTAATTTGCAATAGCTACTTATGTAAGTGGGGGAATCTGTATGAAAAGGTTTATTTCGAGTTTACGAGCAACATACAAGGCTCTATTGGGTCTTTGTTTGGTTGCCTTTTTAACGGCTTGTGGAGGCGGTGGCGGTGGCGGTCAGCCAGATTTGCCTCTGGACAGTGACGGGGATGGCGTACCTGATTCGCTCGATGCATTCCCAAACGACCCTACGGAAACTACAGATTCGGATGGTGACGGTGTAGGTGATAACAGTGACGCATTTCCCGACGATCCGAACGAGTCTGTAGACACTGACGCAGATGGCGTGGGAGACAACGCCGATAACTGTGTGGATACAGCGAACGAAGATCAGACAGATAGTGACGCTAACGGTGAGGGTGATGCTTGTGATGCCATGCCCGAAGCATACTCGGCCATAGGATTCTTCGGCGAAGAGGGGGCCAATGGTGTCAGTTATACGGGTCAAACCGCTCGTCAGGTCCTGCAGCTTGAACTAGTTGACACTATGGTGGCTTTAACAGAACGTCCTGGAGAAGCTGCGGCTATTAAGAGCGAGCTGCAATTCTTCATCACTGGCGATGGTGCCGACGCCACCCCGCACAATTTCACGACCAAGGGCGGTGACCCGGTCATTCCCGGTCCCACGTATGGCGATATTAGTAGCGGTAAAAATCTAGATGGAAAAATCGCCGGCGGTAATGGCGAGGGCGGCGGTGAAACGGGCCGTCTTATCAATGGTGTTTTCTTTGGCTGGAGTCAGGGAGTGGATTCAGATCCATTACCTATAGAACTCGTTTATCAGTGGATGGACGAACTAGCGGCCAATGCCTCCGATGGTGTGGAGCCACTCCTGTCAATTAGCCTGCAACAGTTTTTACACAACTTATTGCCTCACTCTGCGAAAAAAAGCAGTGCCTAATGATGAGGAGCATGCTTCTAATCGTAATATGATATATTGTATCTTTAACGCTTAACCGAGCATTAAGATGAAAAAACAAGTAAACCCAAAGGAGCTTGACGTGTTATTGCGTGCTGCGGAGGTGGCATGCGCGGAGAACGGCGCCCGACTCACCCAGCGGCGACGACAGGTGCTAAGCGAATTGATGCAATCATCGAGCCCGCTGTCTGCCTACGAGGTGCTGGATCTGTGTAACCGTTCCACGACATCCACGATGCCCCCTATGTCGGTGTATCGGATTCTAGATTTTCTTGAACAGCAGCAGCTGGTGCACAAGCTCTCCAGCTCGAGCAAATATGTTGCGTGCGCACACATTGCTTGTGACCACAAACACTTTCAGAAGACCCACTTTTTGTTATGCGACGGGTGCTCCTCGGTGGAGGAGGTGGATGCTACTGAGGAGGCGAGTGAAGCTCTCGAACAGATGGCGAAGACAGTGGGCTTTAAATTGACCACTCAGCAGTTCGAACTTTCAGGCATCTGCACGGCCTGCCAAGACAGCGCTGGCGAGGGTCTCTGATGTCTATTAAATCCATATTAGACAAGGGCTGGGGAGACCGCGCGGCTTTCTGCCTCTCAAGTCTTTGCATTTTGCATTGTTTGCTGCTGCCAGTATTGCTCGTTGCTTACCCCATCGGGATCCTAGTCACGCTCAGTGATGAAATGTTCCATCAAATAATGGTCTCCGTGGCGTTACCCCTGAGCCTAGTGTCTTTATACGTGGGGTATGGTCACCACAAACGCAATCAGCTGATTGTTTTTGGTAGCGTAGGTTTAGGTATGTTGATGCTTCCCCTCGTTGTTCCGCATGAGTTGATTTCAGAGACAGAAGAGACCTGGCTGACCGTTGCAGGCGCGCTGATTGTTTGCCTGGCACATGTTGTTAATTTTCGTCTGTGTACCGCTGACCAGGCCTGCGAACAAAGCGCGTAAAGCAACTGGTAAAGAGCTCGCAGGTTTGCACTCTCTTAGGATTTTTTGCCCCGTGAATATACATAGAAAACTACCGGTCACCGTCTTGTCTGGCTTCTTGGGCGCAGGAAAAACTACAGTGCTGAGCCACATCCTTAACAACCGCGAAGGCAAACGCGTTGCCGTTATTGTTAATGACATGAGCGAGATCAATATTGACTCCGCTGTTGTCCAAAATGAGGTGTCGCTTAATCGCAGTGAAGAAAAGCTTGTGGAAATGAGCAATGGCTGTATTTGCTGCACGTTGAGGGAAGACCTGCTCGAGGAGGTTAACAATCTCGCGAAAGAGGGTCGATTTGACTATTTAGTGATTGAATCAACTGGCATCTCAGAGCCACTTCCAGTTGCTGAAACGTTTACCTTTGCGGACGAGGATGGAGTCTCGCTATCCGATATTGCTAACCTCGATACCATGGTTACCGTCGTCGACGCGGTAAATTTCCTCAAGGACTACGAGGAAGCGAAGTATCTTCAAGACACCGGAGAATCTTTAGGCGAGGAAGATGAGCGGAGTGTCGCTGATCTATTAGTCGATCAAGTCGAATTTGCCGACGTCATTCTAATTAGCAAGACTGATCTCGCCTCCGCTGATGATATTCAACGATTGGAGGCAATACTTCGGACGCTGAACACCCACGCCAAAATCATCCCGATAGCGCAGGGCCAAATCGATGTGGACAGGGTCTTGAATACGGGCCTCTTTGACTTCGACAGGGCGCAGCAGGCGCCGGGTTGGCTGAAGGAGATGCGAGGCGAGCATGTGCCGGAGACAGAGGAATACGGAATCAGCAGTTTCAGTTATGTCGCCCGAACACCTTTTCATCCGAAAAAGTTCTACGAGTTTCTCCACGGCACCGAAGGGTATGGGAAACTTTTGCGTTCTAAAGGGTACTTCTGGTTAGCGACTCGGCCCGAGTTTGCAGGGCAATGGAGTCAAGCGGGCGGTATTGCGCGCTATGGATTTGGCGGCATGTTTTGGGCCGCCGTTCCCCGCTCTCGGTGGCCCGATGACCCCGAGTACCTGAAGAGTATTGAAGAGCATTGGGTTGAGCCTTTTGGTGACATGCGCCAAGAGCTCGTTTTCATTGGTCAGGGACTGGACGAGACTCGTATCCGCGCAGCGCTCGATCATTGTCTACTGACTGAGGATGAGTTGCTCAGAGGAAAGCATTTCTGGGCAACACTCCCGGATCCGTTCCCTGCTTGGCAGGAGTCAACGTGAGTACTGCGGCGCCGTTAGCACCGACCGATCTGATAACAAACGAGCGGGAATTGGTCGCGCGGCGCGCGGCCTTTGGCCCTGATTTATCGATTTTGTCGGAGATCTATCAGCCCGAAGTTAATCTATCGGTCTGGAATCGGGAAGTTGATCCAGCGCTTGAGGGTGAGGCCGCGACCTTGATTGCGTCATATCCGAGCTTCCAAAAAAGTTTAGGCATGAGGGCTGATGAGGCCCCCGCCGCACTGCAGAATTTTTTTCCAAAACAAAATTATGATGCGCTGCGTACCGACATCGCTTCGCTTATCGATGCATTTTCTTACCTATTTGATCTCCGTGAAGTCGGTCTTCGGCTAGCGGTGCTTGATAACGCCATGTGTCCAAAATTTCACGTCGATAAGGTGCCTTGTCGATTAATCACCACTTACACAGGTGTTGCCACAGAGTGGTTGCCTCATGATCGGGTAAATCGGCGCTTCCTTGGCCCTAATTCACCGTCAATCGTTGGCGCCCAGCCAGGTATCTGCGAATCCGGTGATATTGAAATACTAGAGACTGGCGCGGTTGCACTGCTTAAGGGTGAATCTTGGGAAGGGAATGAAGGATGTGGTTTGGTGCATCGTTCCCCAAGTATTGCAGAAGGGCGCAAGCGACTCTTACTCACTATTGATTTTGGCAGCTGACATTAATGCATCAGCCCCGCGGGGATGAGCGGTTCGTTCTGTACATATAGGCGCTCAATGCTCGCTTGACGTTTTGGACACGTCATCGACTGACACCACATGCAAAGCCATTTAGCGCTTCGCCCGGAGGGGCAGTCAGAAAGACTCGGGAAGGTGGCAACTTGATGTTGCACGCAGTTCAAAAGATCTCGAATGAGCCCTTGGTAGTCCCATCGACCCAGCACTACGACTAGTAAGTTGGTGCTTTCAACGAGACGCATTGCCCAGCGCCATGAGGGCTTTTCAGTTCTGATCAGCTGGTGCTGAGCTACCTGAAACGCACAGCCAAGCTCATTAAACGCATCGGTTTCGGATTCATGCTTAAGCAGTACATTTCCAACTCGCATGGATGATTTCCACAGTGAATCAGCGCTTTGCTCAGTTCGGCAAAGCACGCGTAACTCGGCTTTTTCCATAAAACACGGATTAAAAAAGGAGGTTGCTTGCATCGTTCTGCCATTGATCCACTTTGTAGCTAAATCTAATGGCTTATTGGTGATAATGCAACTCATTCTCATTTATAAGTTGCATGAATTGTGGGTTGGTACTCAGAGGCGCGTGATCGGGCAGGGTGCTCGATTGGCTTGTCGCTTCCGGTTCTTTACTCTCTACGTTCTGGTGTTAGGGCAATAGTTGCAGGTGCGCCTGGTGTAATAAAGACCAAGCTTTCTGAGATGACGACAGCTTGAAGGGTTTAGATTTCCACTGCGGCGCTCATTCGTTTTCCGCGGTCGTCGAACGCGAGTGAAGTAGTGAGAGTGAGAGAGAAATTGCGAGAAGTGGCGAGAGGTGGCGCTGTAGCACCTGTTAGTGAACTGGTGCCAAGCTGTAGATAACTAAGTGGTCGGAGAGCCAAGATAGCAATGAACCCGGATATGAGTCTTCCCACAGCTTCAATCGATGAAGCGCAGCGATTGATCTTTAAAACTTCCCAAGATCAGGATTTAGCGTGGGAGCTGGGTGTCTTTTATCTCAAGGTGCCCGACTGGCTGGACCTCGAGGAAGCACGTCATTTCGGTCGCGACATTCTTGACTCCGAGAGTCCTTACCGGAATATCCCTCAGTACGGTGAGCTCGAGGGCTTTATCGCGCTCGAGAATAACCAGCAGACCAAGCTCGCTTTGCGGCGCCATCGTTGGGATGATCACTATCCAGCTGAGATCGCGCAGTTTGGCCGTCAGCTTGATGATATCGGTAGGGTAGTGATTCGCGAGGTTTTTCGTAAGTCGGGTATTCCCGAGTACCTTTGGACTGATGCCTCCGGTGGGTATTCCTCGGGTCAGGGCACTGCCTTTTTGAATTTCGTTCATTACGATACGTCACAATCCGATTTGGGCCTGCGGCCCCACACTGACTATGGGTTCGTAACGATTCTTGATGCGACGTCCCCCGGCTTACAAATTGAGCTCTGCGGTCAATTCCACAATGTGCCGGTGCTCGATGCACACCTTGTCATCAACTTTGGTGAAGCACTGAACTTCATTACTCAACACTCGAATCGGTCAGTTACGGCCATCGTTCACCGAGTCACTAGTCAGGCTGCGTCCAATCCGGTGCGCCATGGCATTGTTTATTTTGCGAACCCCGACCTTAATGGCGCGTTGAAGCAATTCAACGCGCAGGGGCGAGAGGTCGGCAGCTCGTCCGTTGCTGATCTCTTCGCAAAGTTAGAAAAAAATCTCACAACGTATGGTTAATATCACAGTGCCCTAAAGGTCATTAGCGTCATTTAACAAGCCGACCACGCAGTCGCGTTTTGTTGCCAACTTGCCGCTGTGGGCAGTGTATACTTCTCGGCCTACGTTTGTCCGAGCAACATCGCACACGCTAGTCATGTACTTTCGACGCACATCCCTATTTCTCGGCTTGTTAATGCTGACCACTAACGTGTCTTTGGTTGACGCCAGTAGCACCAAAGAGGATGCGATTAGACAGACCTACTACCCCGGGGATTTCTCGCAGTTTGTTCCACGATCTGCACTCGACCTGGTCAAGCAAGTACCGGGTTTTAATATTGACGAAGGTGGCGACGATCGAGGTTTTGGTCAGGCCGACACCAACGTACTCATCAATGGACGGCGAGTATCCGGAAAGTCCAATGGCCCTGCGGAGGCGCTAGAGCGACTCTCGGTCGATAGCGTCATTCGACTCGAGGTGGTCGATGGCGCCAGTCTCGATATTGGCGGTATTTCAGGTCAGGTCGTCAATGTTATTACGGCGGCTGAAAAGGAGACCACTGGTTTATTTCGCTATACGCCTCGATTCCGCCCCACAGGGGCAAATTCGGAGGAGCGTCTGCGTGAGTTTACTGTTGCGATGACAGGCGGTGACGATGAGTCCGAATGGACCGTGCAGGTCGCCAACGAGCAGCGCATTTTTGGTGATGCGGGAGATGAAGTTGTTAGAGATTCTGTAGGTGAGATTACCGATACACGGTCTGAAACAGCGCTCAACGAATTCGACCGCCCGTCGATTTCAGGCTCTTACTCGCGCGTAACTGAGAGCGGTAATGCCTTCAACCTCGTGGCTGAGCTCAATGGCAATTACTCAGACAGAGGAGAAACCTCTGAGCGACTTGCGGGCGATCCTGACGAGAATACACGGGTCCTCAGTTCGGCCGAGGATGAACACAACTACGAGATCGGAGCCGACTACGAATTCGACCTCGGCGCGGGACGCCTAAAGCTCATAGGACTTCATCGCTTTGAGTCCAGTCCAACGATCGATCGAACTACAACAACATTTGTAAATGGTCTGGTCGAGGGTACTGCCTTCAGGCGCCAAGCCGACGAGGCCGAGTCTATTATCAGGACCGAGTTCTCGTTCCCTGCGTGGGATAGTCAGTGGCGATGGTCTTTAGAGGCGACGGAGAATTACCTCGATCTTGACTCTCAGCTCGACAGACTGAGCGCCGACGGTGTGTTTATTCCAGTCGACCTCCCTGACGCCAAGGCACGTGTCGAAGAGACGCGCACTGAGTCAACGCTTAACGTCAGTAACCGACTGAATGAGCAGTTGACCCTTCAGGCGACAGTAGGTGCCGAGTACTCAGAAATTAGGCAGACCGGCAGCGCCAATGTCACACGCGATTTTGTCCGTCCAAAAGGTTTTCTTGCACTTAACTACAAACCTAGGGATGACCTGTTTCTCTCAGCCAAGCTTGAGCGAGCGGTGGGGCAGTTGAGGTTTTTTGATTTCATCGCATCGGTGGATGTGAATCAGGAGCGAGAGGACGTTACCAACGTTAATTTGGTGCCGCCACAATCCTGGGACTTTACCCTCGAAGCCCAGCGGTCGTTGGGTAAGTCGGGCAACCTGACCTTAAGCTTGTTCTACGAAGATGTGGAAGACATTGTTGACCGGATTCCTATCGAGGGCGGTGGTCAAGCGCCCGGGAATATCGATAGCGCGTCCGCCTATGGTGGCTTTTTCGATGCGACATTACTCAGTGATGAATTCTTATGGAAAGGGGGGCGTGCGGATCTCTCGCTCGGTTATATGACCTCTAAGGTGAAGGACCCCATATTGGGTAATACACGGAAAATCAGTGGCGACTATTACAAGTCGTATGAGCTGAGCCTCCGGCAGGATTTTAATGAGACACCCTGGGCTATAGGTGCTGTCATTGACTACTCGGAGGAGGCGCCCAATGTCCGAATCGATGAAGTGGGTTTCAACAACAAAAGTCGCGGGACGCTTTACTTCTTCGTTGAGCACAAGGATGTGATGGGTCTGACCGTCAAGGCATTTGCCTGGAATTTGTTAGGTGCTGAAAATCGCTTCCGGCGAACCGTTTATAGTGACCGATTAGCTGATGAGATTTTATTTTCAGAACGCCGGAGCCGTAACTTTGGTTACTCCTACACTTTTGTCATTGAGGGAGCTTTTTGATGAGTGTCGAGAGATCAACTACCCAGAGCGGGACTTGATTATGGAAGAGCGGTGAGCAGTCGTTTGTTTACAGGGCAAATCAATAGATAGTTATTTGACACATGAGTAATGATGAATCTTCTCAGGTGATGCGTGTTGTCCTCTTCTTTTCTCCCTTACCCGATTTAATTGCGTCTTGATTAAGTAGCTTTCATAGTTGTCAAACAGCATCGATCGATCTATTACTGACACGATTATACCGGTCGAACGAAGGCAAATTGTTATGAATTCGGAGACACTGTGGGTGTTATTTGCCATGCTGCTGGTGGCAGAGGCACCAAAATTACTTTTCCCGAGCGAGACCAATCAGCCTACTTCACATGAGCTCATGACGCGGGGTGACTTCTGGACGGGCTTCACGCTATGGTCTCGCCAGTGCGGCTGGTATCTTTTAGTTCTTGTTGGCTTTGGCGCTTATTATCCGAGCCAATGGCGCCTGGGAGCAATTTATCTGGGGATGCTGTTTTTAATGTGGCTTGGTTGGGCGGGTCTGTGCGCATCGGGAAAGGCGCCAAAGTACTAAGGTAACATTTTTGGCCCAAACCCCGCACCTGCCCGTCTTCGCGATCGCAGTCTTGGGATTTCCACTAAGGCCTCTCCGTTCCGACCGATAGTACCAAAGGCCAGTGGTCTGAGACCCCGGAACCCTAAGCGCTGGCGTCGCGTTCACAATTCATCGAGAATTTTTACCTTGTCATCTCCACTAATTTGTTTGGTGCATTTTCACGCTTCTCCAGACTGAAATGGTCGAACAGCTCCCCAGTTGCTTTATACGCGCGAAAGTCCAGAACATCTCCATCAATACTAATCACTTGATAGAGCTGAGTGTTTTCTGCCATCCGTTTGGCGTACCGATCTTTCGTTATCTCATACATTTTCGGGCCACTAACGGATACAACATAGACCGTGCCGACTTCCGGATCATAGGCTTGCTGATAACCCTCAAACGAATTTTTTTCTTTAATTTGATCGCCCAGATCACCGGTTCGTGCATAGGTGTGGTCGTGACCATTTAGAACTAAATCAACCTTGAATTCGTCAAAAATTGGCTTCCACTGTGAACGAAGCGTCGCATTGTCTCGGTCTGATGCGGGCGAGAATATAGGGTGATGAAATGTGATTACAGTCCACTTATTTGGGTTGTCCTTTAACACATTTCGCAACCAGTCGATTTGGAGGTCTGGTAGTTGATTCGAGTCAAGGGAGATAAATCGTGTGCCTTGATAATCGATGTAGTAAAGCGTTTCTGATAAAGCTGGGTGGGGTATATTTTGTGTTGGGAATGTAAATTGGTGGGCCCAATGAGGAGTTACCGCCGGATTACCAGGTGCACGCTGCTGGTCCTTTAAAGGGTGATTGTAAAAGCTCGTACCTATGAGCTCGGTGGGGTCATACCCTGTCAGCGCAGTTACCGCATCGCTCGCAAAAAGGATTTGCCCGCCATCCCCTATAGTGAGCGTTGCCTCTATGCTGTCTGGGCCCTGGAAAGAAACGGTGTATTGAGTACCCGAGTCTGATGGAGACTCCGAGTAAGCAGTCATCTTAACTTCGATCCGATCGCCGGATTTAGTTGACCATGAGCGCTCAGAGCGTGGTCCCGAGTTGATCGTATAGTATTCATGGTTTCCGGGTGTCGCAATGACGGGAATTGTGGCGTTTACCCAGCTTGGTCCGTGTTGCCATTCTCCCCATTCGCTGTCGCGATCATGTACGTTTACCAGATCTCCTGCGTGCAGTGTTAGCGCTGCTCGGGGTGCATCGCGAAACGCCTCTCTAAAAACACGAGACCAATGCGTGCGCACCTCGTTCTGTGCATCACCAAAATAGATAAAGCTAAATGGTGCGCGATATTCGCTCGCCGTTCTGAAGTGGAAGTATTCTGTCCAATTTGTGCCATCTCCTACTCGGTAGGTGTAAAGCGTCCCAGGCTGCAAGTTTCTAAAAGTAACGGTATGGAAGTGTGCAACTCTATCTCCTGTTGTTAATGCGCTTGTATTGGCTTCGTGACTTTTTGGTCTCAGAGCTCTGCCGTTAGCGTTGGCGAGCGCAAGCTGGGCTACTCCCCGGTTAACCGTCGTGTCTGTCCTCCACGTGACTGATTGAGTGGTTGTCGTGTCGTCTTCCCAAGTGAGTGTGACACGGTCTGGTAAAGGAGTTGGCGAATAGATTTTCTCGGAGGGATACAGGGGGGGGGATGATTCCTCGTGAGCAAAGGCGATCACGGGAGTCGTTACTGCAATCAAAAACAATAAACTCTGAATAAGTAAATTAGACGCGGATTTCATTTGCACACCCCGCTACATATTTGTTTAGTTGCAACCAATAATACCTGTTAGATCGCGTAACCCTTATCGAGTCTTATTCTATCGCGGCCTTAAGATACTAGCTTAGTTTTCAGTCGGCG